>CAYTEH010000047.1:0-2438 GCA_964436765.1 uncultured Candidatus Peribacteria bacterium | reverse complement strand
CGGTTGCTACACGAACGGGGTGTATAACCCGCAGGATAACGATGAGACGAACGTGATCGTGCCCCCGACGCTGCCCCAGTGCAGCGACGGACTGGATAACGATAACGACGGCAAGACGGACTTCTTCGATCCGGGCTGCTACCCGAATGGCGTCTTCAACCCGCCCGCGTTCAACCCGAACGACAACGATGAATCGAATGCCGCGCAGCTCTGCCGCTGGGCGAGAGTGAATAACACATGGGTGAGGCAGTGCCAGTAATGTGATTGCACCAACGAAGAGCCACATTGAAAAATGTGGCTTTTTGTTATATAATATCAATATGGGGAAAAGCCCTCATACAAATGTACAAATGAACGCAGATGATGGCCGGGAGGAGCGCCGCTCAGGCAACGCCGAGCACATGGCGCATGCCGCGGATTCAATGAACCAGGTCATGAGACCGGCGGGCATCGAGATAGCAAAAAAAATGATCCGATCCTGGATTGAAGACATGCTCCAATCCACCCCCGATCTGGCCCCCCGTATCCGCCCCAGATTGTGGCGATCGCAGAAGCAGAGCTCGTGGGAAACGGGGCTGAACCTGGCGCCCCCCACTCTGGAAGAAATGCAAATGGTGGGCGGATTCGTGCAGCAGTATCTGTGTCTTTTTCATCAAAAAAATGTGGATCTGCGGGAACAGCGTCACTGGCTTTCCTCGAACCGTCACCTATTGGAAGACCCGAAAAGACGTGCTCTGTTCCTCCGTATGCTGAATGAACTGGGCTTCCTGAGCCCCGTGCACGAACTTTACTGGGAAGTGGACCGGGACACGGCCAGACAAAGTAAAAAACTGGGATGGGATACCGGCGCATATATCCGATCGAAGCCGGCCGGCCGTCCCCCGGAGGTGTACGTGGACCTTGGGGGCGGGGACGGCACGGTGAATGGCGAGAGATCCGCACTCCTCCGGACGGACGACGTGAACGTCATGATCGGCGACAAACTATATTACGAAGTCAGCGCACTGCTGGAACGCTGCATCGATTTCGATGCCATCGCCGCGCGGGACAGGAATGCCGCGCTGACTCCGGCGCTGCGGAAAACCATGTGCCAATACCTCTACAAAGTCCTGATGTTCAACCTCGGCGAGACGCCTGTGCCCCGGCCGCCGCACGACCGGCAGGCATTCGACGACCTGAAGCGTGATCCCAACTCACTGGCGGCAATCCTCCACCGCAAAAAAAACCGGCTGCTCACCACGCGCATCGTCCCCGCCGATAACGGCGCGTTCGATCCGGAGAACCGGCACGGAGCCGTGTATCCCGAGTGGGACTTCGCCCCCGGCGATCCTGCGATCGTCGCGGCGCTGACGGTGCTCAGCGTGGCATCCTCCCCGAACGATTACGTACTCATCGGCAGCGGGGACGGCAAAAAAGACGCGTACGAGGAACTGCCCGTGCGGCCGGAAAACCTGATGATCGGCGACTTCACGGAACACCTGAAGGCCCTGAAGCCCGACCAGGTCGACCTGGCGACGGGCGTGCGATCGACGATGTATATCCCCGATACTGAGTATCTCTCAGTCATGAAAAAGATGGCGGAAACCCTGACGGAAAGCGGCGTGTACACCGACGACAACCCGCGCTTCAATTTCGGCAAAGCATACCGCATCGCCGACGTCGCGAAGCTGCAGGAAGAACTGGAAACGCTCGACCCGCCGGTGTACGTGCGCGTGATCCTGGGCCCCGGTTTCGAGCGGGGCGAGAGCGCGATGGCCGTGCCGCTCTCGTTTGTGATGACGAAGTCGAGGGTGGAACTGGAGCGCATCGAGCAATCGTTCCTGCTCGACGGCTGCCGCATGGTGGAACCGAAGAGCATCGATACTCCAGCCTGGGAACGTCACTTCCGCTCCTGGCACCGGAAGCCCGGCCGCATCAGGAACGCAGGGAATCCCATACGTACTCGAAGAGCAGCTGGAAGTTCTTCGTGATATCGGGGTGCCGGATGCTGATGCCCACGGCCGCATGCTCGTCGAACGAGAAAATACCGACGAGGTCTTTGCAAATCTTCACATGCCAGGTGAAGGGGTACTGCCTGGAATCCATGTGACGCACATCGATGAATTTGGAAGGATCACTCGTGTTCTTGGGGCTGCCCGCAGGCGCGATGCAACGGTTATGGATCTTGCGCTCGATGCGCTTGGCGACGAATTCCTCAATGTAATCCGGAAACAGGTCCATCACCCTTCCCACCTCTTCAAAACTGTCGATGGGGGCACGCATGTCGAGGATGTGGTCATAGAGGTCGATCATGCCCTCACGGCCCTCGTAATACTGCACCTTAGGCAGCACGCTCTGCGGATTCATCATCTGCTTGAGCGGACCCAGGATCTGCGTGATCTCCTCTGCCCGCTTATCGAGATCCTTGCGCTGCCTTTCGACCAGATGCAGCAGTTTCT
>CAYTEH010000046.1:0-3473 GCA_964436765.1 uncultured Candidatus Peribacteria bacterium | reverse complement strand
TAACCCAGAGAGAAAGGAAGGAAACAGAAAAGGGCCTCACGGGGCCCTTTTTTGAACGGTTCGGCAAAATAGGTCATAGAACCCTTGAAAAACCCCGCAAATCGATTATTATGGCCCAAGTCAGCAATATTGACAATATTAGATTATATATTATATTAGCTATATGAATTCTCCCTATCATTCAGGTTTATCAGTCGAAAGCGTCCCCAGCACCCTGATTCTTGCCGGTATCAACGGTGGAGGGAAAGGGACCCAGGGAAAGAAGCTGAAGAGGGATTTTGGGTACACCCAGGTCGAAATGGGCGGATTGCTCCGCAAGGACCCCGAGAGGCTTCTGCGTGATAAAGATGGCGTACTGAGGCCTGCTAGCTATTTCATGGAAAAAGGCATTCTGGCTCCCGACGATGAAGTTGCAAAACTTGTGGGTGAATTCATGGACTCGACCGGTGACAATGCACGATTCCTGTTTGACGGGTACCCGCGCAACGTCAGCCAGGCGAATGCGATGGATGCCATGCTTGACGGACGCGGGGTCGACGACGCCCGCCTGGTGTACCTGAAAGTCTCCGAGGCCGCCGCCCGCAAACAGATGGCATTTCGCTTCGCGACCGATGAGAACCCGCGGAAGGATGACGGTGATGCCGAGGCCGTCGACAAGCGCATCAATACGTTTTTCAAGGAAACGATGCCGGTGGTGGATCACTACGATGCGCGCGGCCAGCTGATCACCGTTTCAGGCGAAAGCAGCATGGATCTTGAGCATGCAATGCAGGTGTTCAACCGCCGCAAAGAACTGAGATCCGAACCTATCCTCGTCAACGGTCACGTGCAGGAGCTTCAGGACCTGGAAGGCCAGTGGGCCGAGATTCAGGCGCAGCTTGAAGCAAGCATCAAGGATGTCTACAGCCGCATCCTGGAGGCAATGCATGGCGCGGGAGTCAAAGGCCTTCCGGCATAGGCCGGCTCGGAATACGTACACCGCTCACATCTTTTTTGTCTTGAGCAGCGGGATGACCAGCTGACGCATCTGTTCCAGTAATTTCTCTGTTGCCTGTCGAGCGTCGATGGTGATGACCTTTTTGCCGCTTTCCTGTAGTCCATCAAGCATGGGGAACAGCTTGCGCGCCTCCTGCATGCGGCGGTCGATGATGTCCGGATCGGTGTCGTCATCGCGAACCTCGATGCCGTTTGCCAGGCACCACTCGACGCGTTCCCGTATCCGCTCCCGGGCGATCTCTTCGGATTCCTCGGGGGTCTCGCCCAGCT
The DNA here is from genome assembly GCA_964436765.1 of uncultured Candidatus Peribacteria bacterium. GTDB lineage: Bacteria > Patescibacteriota > Gracilibacteria > Peribacterales > Peribacteraceae > CAYTEH01. The sequence goes on along the minus strand of CAYTEH010000046.1, from coordinate 2,207 downwards.
GCAGGTACACGGCGATGTCGTAGCGCTTTTTTTCGCCGATCATTTCCACATACGCTGGTACCTGCGATGGTACGCGCGGGAAGCCGTCTACTCCCCACGCGCGCGTGGAGTCAAAACTCTCGATCTGCTGCAGAATCATTTCTTGTATCAGTGCGTCGGGAACCATGCTTCCGGTCGAGGCAAACGGATGTGCCTCCCGACCAAGGGGCGTATTCTTTTTGATGTTCGCACGCACCACGTCTCCCACGGGGAGCACGTCGAGCGCCATCTCATTTTTGATGTTTTGGAACAAATAACCCTTCCCTGCGCCCGGGTATCCGATCGCGTTAACCGTGTCGTAGTGAGGGCCGTCGATTTGGGAATGAGGGAACGCCATTGTGGGGCGCATGCCGCCGATCGGCACGTATGAAGCACATCAAAAAAGATGCGAGATTGTCTACCAGAAGCCAAAATCCTTTGCAAGGCTCTAAGAGCCTATTTTACTGGGTCGGTGGACGAATTTGACGCATCGCCGGGCAGCGTACTCATCTTCCCCAGATCATCCTTCGCGTACATCGCGAGCCCCAGCATCAGCAGCAATCCCAGCAGGGCGATGAGGAGCTGTTTGCGCATGGACGTATGGTACTCCTTCGGTCCGCACCCGCACGGTCAGGCTGCCGGCGTCCACTCTCTCCCCGCTGCTCCTTCCATACACCCACTCCTTCCCGTCCCCGAAGAGACGTTGTTCCTGACTCCGCGTCAGCTCTTCTTTTTTCATCAACCGCCTCCGCATGTGCCTCCGCACGATCCGCCGGAGCCGGGTGCTGCGGGCGTACCGCAGGCGATAACCGGTCGTGCGCGACGCGCGTCGGCCGCCATCGGCGTCTGAGAACAGTGCCCAGGAGCGGAGCCGCACGGTCAGCTGCTCCCGGTACAGGATGTCATATTCCTGCCGCTCCGTTTGTTCGTAGATGTCGTCGCCTTCCCGGTTCACCGTGACTGTTTCCCTGAGCCCGTGTTCCGACCGCATGACGGTCTGTTCCAGCAGTAACGTGATCGATGAGTGGCACGAGCGCGCGAGTGAGCGCACCCGGTCGAGGACTTCTGCATGATGCATCACCTGCTCGTCCGGTCTCCGGAGAGAGGTGAGTTGGGGATGCAAAGTGCTCACGGTGTTCTTTTCCGTAGCGCGGCCAGTATCGTCCCGGTTGCCCCGGACTTCCAGAGATTTGTGTTTTTCGCGTCGCGCAGAAGAAATTCCCCGGGCCGGGGACTTCGGATATCCCGCCATCGGGCACATTCATACAGGGTGCCGATTGCTCGACACCCCCGTATGTTCCTTTCCGGAAAGAGTTGTTACAGCGCGCCTACGATTTCGTACGGCGCCTTGGGGGGCACTGGCAACACCACGCGGCACGAGCCGCACAGGCAGCCGTGCTTTTCAGCGATCACCAGTTTCGAAGTGGTCAGCGCGCGCGCCTGCGCGTGCAGGACCGAGTCGAGCAGGCCCCGCTGCGCCAGTTCGCGGTGCGAGCCTGCGATGGCCCGGAAAAAGTAGACAGGGCTGACGCGCGACGGTTCGTCGCTCGTCAGGAGCACTTGTTTCTGGCCGTCGCGGACCCTGGTGGCGAGCTCGTTGTAAAAGAAGCAACCGACAGCATCCTCTGGGATATCGGTCAGCTTTTTCACATCCCGCGATTTCACCAGCCGGGGCGCGGTCAGCATCCGGTCGATCGTGATGAAGACCGCGTACTTGTTCGTCACGATCTGGCGGAGCCGCGGTTTCTTCGGTTTGGCGCTCTTGGGCGCGGACCCGTTGGGTCCATCGCCGTTGAACCGCCCAAAGATGTGATTGAGAACCGCATTCAAATCCTCCGCGTTCCGGATCACGTGCGTCTGCATGAGTTTCCCCTTTTCTATGGAAAGGAACAATACTACGTCACCAAGACGAGTGTGTTCCCTTCGTTGCCCTACCCCGTCAATGAAGTAGTTATTTTATTTTAATATAAATTTTATTTATGTCAATAATCAGAAAGTTCATCTTAAAAAACCGCGTATCTTCGCCGAAAAGTCGGGCGCGTCCGCGTACGTCATCGCACGCTCGTTGATCATGAAGTCTGCTTTCGCCTGTTCAAACGACCTGTCCGTTCGGATCAAGCCCGCAGCGTGGAAGAGCTCGCCGGAGTAACCGGGGAGCAGGATTCCCCGGCCGTACGGGAGGGCTCCCG
>CAYTEH010000045.1:2052-3752 GCA_964436765.1 uncultured Candidatus Peribacteria bacterium | reverse complement strand
GCAAACGTCCACACGTGGGCCTGGCCGCGGCGGAAGAACCAGAGCTGACGGAAGGTCATATCGAGGCCGTTGGCGGTGGCCCGGAAGCTCACCTGCTGGGCGGGCTGGCCTGCCAGCACCGTTCGCTCGTTACTCAGGAGCGTGAAGTTCTCGAACATCTCGGCTTCCTTGGTGATGCCCAGAATGCTGTATTCGTCGAGCGTCGTGTTACCGTCAGGAAGATCCTCCAGTACCAGATTTGCATTTTCACGGACGTGGAAGAGTTCGCCGGGCGACAGGAACATCACGACGAGCGTCAGGTTCCCCTCGATCTGCATCAGATCCTGCACCTGCCAGTTGGCCGGATAGCGGATGCTGATCCCCGCGACGGAGCTGTGGTATGAGCCGGGCAGTGGTATGGCCGCGGCAAGCCTTTTGCGCGACTGCGCCATCGCGTTCTGTCGTACGTTGCCGCGCAGCGTCCGCCTGCTCTGCATGAAGACCTGCATGTCTTTCTCTGGAATGACTCGTGCATGCGTCACTGGCAGCGCAGTGATGCATAGGATCAGTCCTGCTGCGAATCGGTAGGGGAGTTTCATGCCGCGAGTGTAACCCTCCAGGGGCGATTCGCAAATCGCCCGAGCGGATGCTCATGCGCGCTCTTCCATCATGCGGTCGACGACGGACCGTATATTTTTTTCGAACAACTTCCTGCTGAACCGCGCCGCAGTCGCCTGCATGCGGTCATGGTCCATGGATGTAGCATCGATTCCCCCGAGTGCAGCCGCGAGTGACACCGCCGTCGGTTCATCAAAGAAGAGTCCGGTCTTTCCATCCTCCACCGTCTCGAGCGCGCCGCCGCTCCGGTAGGCGATCACGGGCGTGCCGCACGCCATCGATTCCAGCGGCACCAGGCCGAAATCTTCGTCACCCGGGAAGATCGTCGCACGGGCACCGGCGTAGAGGCTCCTGAGCTCCGCACCTTCTTTGTAGCCGACGAACCTGACCGTCGGTCCGGCCATCGCTTTGAGCCGGAGCGCGTCCCGGCCTTCGCCGGCAATGATGAGCGGGAGCTTGAGCATGTTGCATGCCTCGACCGCCAGATCGATGCGTTTGTAGGCGGCGAGGGTGGAGACGATGAGAAAATATTTTCGATTATTCGTTTCTAGTTTTTCGTTTTTCGTTTGGAGCCAGAAATCATCGATGGGCGGATGGATCACCTCGCTCTCGCGTCGCCAGTAGAGCTCGATCCGTCGTTGAATTTCATTTGATGCTGCAACGAGGACGTCTGCCCGGTCCGAAGACTCCGCGTCCCAGATCCGGAGCGTGTGGAACTGTTTCTCGAGCCAGCGGCGCCTGAGCGGGCCCAGGAGTCCTTTCCCTGCGCGATCGAGGACATCATGCGTGCGGTCCCACAGGTAGCGGGCGGGGGAGTGGATGTAGCTGAGATGCTTCGGCTTTCCGTTGGTGATGATGTTGTGGGCGAAGGCTGAGGACGAGGAAATCACGAGATCGAATTCGGAGAAATCAAACGCTTCGACGGCGGCTGGAAACTTTTTCAAATACAGATGATGGTTGAAGCCGAGCACGGGTCTGATCGAACTCACACGCACTCGTTCCTTCGGGAACCAGTCGCCCAGCTTCTTCTCGTCATAGAGCAGCGTGTAGATCGGCGCATCCGGGAACATGTTCGCGAGGATCCTGAGGACCCGTTCGGCACC
>CAYTEH010000045.1:0-1952 GCA_964436765.1 uncultured Candidatus Peribacteria bacterium | reverse complement strand
GTCGGACGCGGTCCACACGAAGGTGAAAGTCGTGATCGATGGCGATGCCAAGCGCGAAAAAATTGCGCTGGCACAGAAGTCGAAGCGCCGCGGCGGGTTCGTGCCCTCAGGCGACTCCGAGGATTAACTCCGCTTCTTTGAAGGATTGCGATGCCTGCTTTTGCGTGCGGTCAGCCTTTCCTTGTCTTCTTTTTTCCATCGCTTCACCTCCGCCTCTCTTTTTCGTGCTTCGCTCAGCGTCGTGAACGTTTCGATGTGCACGAACTCGATGGGCAGCCTGCTCCGCGTGTACTTCGCGCCCTTGCCTTCGTTATGCAGCGCCTCGCGCGCTTTCGGATCGATGCACGTGCCGGCGTAGAGCGAACCGTCGCTGCAGCGGGCGAGATAGAAGTAGTGAGGAGTCATTGGAGATACGATAGCACTCCTGAAAATCTGAAGATCGAAGTGCGAAGATCGAAATTTTCGAGCTTCGTCCTTGTTATTTCAGTGTTATAATGTCCACTTTCTTCGTCTTCGTATCGAGCATCGCGCACGTGGGTCCGAATTCGAACCCGTGCACGCTTCCGGGATTGATCGCCAGGACCCCCTCGCGCGTCTCCACCTTCGCTTCATGCGTGTGGCCGTACAACACCACGTCGTAGGTTTTGCAGTCGATGAGCGCGTTCACGATCTCGGGCACCGTGCCGTGGTAACAGGCGATTGTCAGACCATCGAATTCCAGCACCGCGAACTCGCCGCGGAAGTCGCCGCCGATCTTCGTAAAGTTCCCCATGATGCGCGGGAGGTCGCCGTCGTTGTTGCCCGAAATGCCGATCACCTTCATGCCTTCCATGGCGCGTACCGAGGGCCCGGCGCAGTAATCGCCCAGGTGAATCACGGGGCTGGCACCGCGGTCGGCGAGAATTTTCCTCGCTTTCGCGAGGTTCTCCAGGTGTTCGTGCGTGTCGGAAATGATGCCCAGCAACATGCCCGCAGGATATCACCGCGCCACGCCCGGGTGGTAGTGACGGATGAACTTGAAGAAGGCGGAGGCCACGATGAACGCGCAGATGACGAGAGTCAGATGGAAGCCGTACTCGATGTAGAGCAGGCGCTGCATGTTCTCGCCGTTGCTGATGTGCATGTTGTCGTGCGGCCACCAGCTGATGAGTCCCCAGGCGATGGCGACGTACAGCAGCCATCCCTGCACTTTAGCGTCGCGCTCCACCATCTTCACCATTTTCCAGCCGTAGAAGAGGAACGCCATGCCCGCGCCGAAGGCGAGCGCCTCCACTGCCGAGATGGCGATGAAGAAGGGGAGTTGCCCGGGCGTGGGTACCAGGTCACCGGACGGTGGCCACAGTACCGGTCCCAGCAGAAAGGCAGGGATGCCAGCAGCGAGCGTAATGAGGAGGGCTTTCCACTGGGTTTTCATGGGAGCGGGGGAAGGGAATCACCGGCCACTATGCGGCGACCAGGGATGTGGAGTCAATATCCTCGCAGTGACAACTATTTTGTACGTATCTGCGGCTCTGATAGGCTGCAGGCATGTCCAAGCGCGAGACAGCAGCGGAAGGGAATGATGATCAGCCTGCACTACGTCTTGATACGCCTGAAGGCATGCAATTGTTTGTAGAGTTTTTGCACGCCGAGAGCAGGAAGAGATATGAAGAATTGATGGCCCTTCGGCAGACGAGAGGGCTGACGCTGATGCAGGCGGGCGAGCTGGAAGAACTCACTCGCGTACATGGAACAGATGAGGAGAAAAAATCACGCATGACAATGATGGAGGCCATCCAGGCGGGACTGGCGGACTAGAAGGCCCCGCAGCACGCAGGGCAGAAGCGGAGGCGCCAGAGCGGCCCTACGGGGCAAAGACAGGTTTTCATTTGCCGGTGCACTGTACGTCAGGATTCAGCTATAGTAGCACGGCTCCATGCTCAGGGTCGGTAGCTCAGCTGGTAGAGCAGTGC
>CAYTEH010000044.1:1850-4606 GCA_964436765.1 uncultured Candidatus Peribacteria bacterium | reverse complement strand
TGTTTCTGCTCGCGCGGAAAGCGAATGCGGATGCAGGCCTACCCGACGTGGCAGTCAGCTATTGACCACCCACCCCCCAAAAATTGAACACGATCAGGATCAGAAAGAGGATGCCGAGCGGGATCCCGATCGCCAGCCCGAGTGTTTTCGAGGACTTCCCCGGGACCTGCAGGCTCATGTAGAGACTGAGTCCGCCATAGAGGATGGCGCACAGCGCGAACGGCAGATCGGCCGTCTGCAGCCACATGGCGGAAAATTCCGGCCAGATGGAATTGCGCAGAAGCAGGTACGCAACGAAAAACGACGTCCCGATCGTATAGAAGAAACAGGCAGAGAGCTGGTGGAGGTACTTGAGCATCAGGGGATATCGTACACCGAGGACGTCAAGAGGGTTAGGGCTAGGAGTAGGATTAGGAAATCATCAAAAAAGAGCTCCTAGCCCTAGCCCTAATCCTAGCCCTTCAAAGGTTCTTCCCCTTCTTCCTCTTCTGCACGGTGAGGCGCTTGCGGCCCTGGCGACGACGGCGCGCGAGCACCTGACGACCCTTCATCGTGGCACTCCGGGTAAGGAACCCGTGTGTGCGGAGACGCCTGCGCCATTTGAGCTTTCGAAGCATTGCCGGGAGATGGTACTGATTTTTTGGCTAAGGGTCAACTGCTTATTGGACAGCGACAAAGGGCACGGAAGGAACAAATGAGACGGAGGAATGGACCCAGGACGAGGAACAAGCCGATCGACGATACCTTTGCCTCTTTTGTTCCTATTGTCCCTTTTGTACCTCTCCCCCCTGCTCTACACTCCCTTCCGCTATGTATACAGTCCAAACTCTTCCGTCCGGCCTCCGCATCCTCACGGCCCCCATCGAGGGCACTGCCTCGGCGACGGTGATGATTTTTGCAGGCGCAGGCTCCCGGTATGAAGTGGAGAAAGAACGCGGCATCAGCCACTTCCTCGAGCACATGTTCTTCAAGGGCGGACGCACCTACAAGAATACGAAGGAAGTGAGCGCAGCCATCGACGGAGTCGGCGGCGAGTTCAACGCGTTCACGGGCAAGGAGTACGCAGGCTATTACGTGAAGACGGCGGCCGAGCAGACGGAACTGGCCATGGACGTGCTGAGTGACATGCTCCTCTACGCCACGTTCCCGCAGGAGGAGATCGAGAAAGAACGCGGCGTCATCATGGAGGAGGAACGCATGTACCAGGACACCCCCATGTACCGCGCGGGATGGGACTTCGAGGAAGTGCTCTACGGCGACCATCCGCTGGGCTGGGACACCATCGGCAAAGAAACGGTGATCCGCTCGGTGAATCAGAAGGATTTTCAAAGCCACAAAGACGACCTCTACAGCGCCGAAAACCTCGTGGTGACCTTCGCGGGGAAAGTGACCCCGGAGCAGGCGCTGGAACTGACGGAGAGGTATCTGGGCACGATCGCGGGCAAGCACAGCCGCACGTTTTTGCCGCTCAAGAACTACGGGCAGAAGAAAGTGTTCCTGCGCACGAAGAACACGGAGCAGGCACACCTGGTACTGGGCGTCCCCGGCGTCAGCTCGGTGGACAAAGCGCACTTCGCACACAAGATTCTTTCGGTGATTCTGGGAGGCAACATGAGCTCACGGATGTTTTTGAACATCCGCGAGGCGCGCGGGCTCTGCTACTACATCGCCACCGAAACGGACAGCTACCTCGATGCCGGGTCGCTCACCACCCGTGCGGGCGTGGACCAGAGCCGCCTGCATGAAGCGATCAAATACATCAGGGAGGAGTACGACGCCTGCGCGAAGGACGGCGTCACCGACGAGGAGATGACGCGCGCCAAGGCGTACCTGAAGGGCAAAATCACGCTCTCGCTGGAAGACAGCGAGGAACGCGCGCACTTCTACGGGAAGCAACTGCTCCTCTACCCCAAGACCCGTGACATCGCGGAATACCTGAAGCAGATCGACGGCGTGACGAAGGAGGAGGTGAACAGGCTTGCCACAAGGCTCCTCCGGCCCGAAGAACTGCGGCTGGTAGTCATTGGAAAAGAAGAGAACGAGGCGGGGTTAATGAAATTACTGTCGTAAAAAGAAATGTCAGATGGCCACATGGTCAATTGACCATCTGACCATCCGTCCGTCCGATATTTGACTGGATACCGCCTCGCCTTTCCCATATACTTCTGCCATGCAACAAACCCTCATCCTCCTCAAGCCCGACGCCGTCGAGAAGAAATTCTGCGGCAAGGTCATCACGCGTTTCGAAGACGCCGGCTTCCGCATCGCGGGCTGCAAGATGATCCGCCTGGACCCCAAGATCCTCCGCGATCACTACGCGCACATCGCCGAAAAGCCTTTTTACCCCGAGGTGGAAGAATTCATGGGAAGCAAGCCGGTGATCGCGCTCGTAATCGAAGGGAAGGACGTCGTGGCCAAAGTGCGCGACATGCTGGGCGTCACCGACAGCCGCAAGGCTGCACCGGGAACGCTCCGCGCCGAATTCGGCGTGGACCAGATGGTCAACGTGGCCCATGCCTCCGACAGCGAAGAAACGGCCGTGAAGGAGGTGCGCCGCTTCTTTAGTGAGGACGAGCTGTACGATTATTAGTCATGGTTCGGGACGCGCGCCTGCGGGCGAGCTCCTCACCATGACAGGTGCCCTGTAAACACGGCTCGAGGCCCGGTTGCGATTGCCGGGCACCTCGCCGCCCCCGATTTGGCAAGGTGCGCCGCAGCGCCTGAGCTAAGTCATGGCGAGGTGCGCCGCAGCGCCT
>CAYTEH010000044.1:0-1750 GCA_964436765.1 uncultured Candidatus Peribacteria bacterium | reverse complement strand
AGGTGCGCCGCAGCGCCTGAGCTAAGTCATGGCGAGGTGCGCCGCAGCGCCTCGAGCCACTGCACAACCAACGCTTTGTCATGGTGAGGAGCATGGTAATCGCAACCATGCGTCTCGAACCATGACCTGTCCCCTACTCCACCCGCACATCCCAAACCAGACTCACACGTTCTCATTCTTGTACAAATGCGACCTTCGTGAAAAGTGCTTCAGCTTTTGCATATCCCCTGCAATCAGCGCCTCTTTTTTCCGCCGGCTCCATTTCTGCAGCTGCTTCTCTCTCGCGATTGCGTCGCGGATGTCACCGTATGTTTCCAGGTAGGCCAGCTGTACCGGCCTGCGGTCATGCGTGTAGGAATCAGGATCAATACCCGCCTGATGTTCGGCATAGCGCCTTTGATAGTTATTTGTCACGCCGATGTACGTGCTGTCATCGGAACAACGAAGAATATAGACATAATAGTGCTTCATGCGAATACCGTATGGCCTGCACCTTTTCATGACGAGAGCATCAGGGGCATGAAAATGGTATGACCACTTGTTTATGGCTTTGGTGTGATCTCTTTGACGTTCCATCCCCTGCCAGAACGCCCCCGCATTACGGCAACTGCTGCTCCTCAGGCGGGGTGACCGGCGTCATGGCCGGCTCTTCATTGGGCGTCACTTCGGGAAGCGGTTCGATGACCGGATCGGCGGGAACACTTGCCTCAGACGAGCTGCTCTGGGCGACGGAACTGGAGGAGGCCTGCGCGGCTTCACTGGACGAGGACTCCGAGGATGCAGCCTCACTCGACGAGGAAGCACTACTCACCTCTGTCCCTGGCGCCTGCCCTGAGTCGAATCGAAGGGTCCCCTCTGCCTCTTCTGTCCCTTCTGTCCCTTCCGTGCGTGCCTCATACCCTTCGGGCAGGATCAGGAGCGCGGGCGTCACCGATGTGTTGTACGTGAACTGAATCATCAGATCCGGGTGCTCCCACACGTAGCCGTCGCGGTAGCGCCAGCAGTTCACGGGGCTGCCGTCGGGCTGGAGCGGCGGATGATTGCGGATGCAGCCGTTCCACGCCTCATTGCTGCTGACGGGGACGCCGAGCTCATCGACCGGGAAGGCCGTGGGGGCTGCTCCCGGCTCGGACGAGACGGAAGCCTGGGACGATGCCGAAGACATGGACGACTCGGACGACACCGAGGACTGGGAGGATGCGGAGGAACTCGTGGCCGTGAGCAGACTGGCGGCCAGGTCCGTCTGGGTGCCCACCGCGAACCAGGAGAAGGTGATTGCTTCGGCGGCCGCGGGCGAGACGCGGATAGTGAAGCCGGTGGCCGTGATGCGCGAGATGGCGTAGAGCACCGGCACGTCGGGCGAGGCCGTTACGACGGGCTGCGAGCGCATGGGCGGATCGAACAGCACGACCGTGGACGTCCCCGAAAGCGGGATGCGCGCGAAGCCTGCCTGGCGGGCGGAAACACTGAGCTCGCCCTGGATCTGCACATCGCCGAGGAAGGTGGCGAGCCCCTCGATGGTGACGGGGCCGAGGACCTGCAGGGCGCCGCGGACGGTGAGGTTCGAGATGTCGAGGGCCATGCCCGAGCCGAAATTGAGGGTGGAGCCGGAGGCGAGGTTGAGCTGGCCGTAGACGGTGAGCGGACCGTGGATGGTGGCGCCCGAGGAGACGGAGAGACTGGCGGTCTCGAGTGCGCCGTCCACTTTCATGATGCCGGGGACGAAGAGATCGCGGACATTGAGCATGCC
>CAYTEH010000043.1:0-5133 GCA_964436765.1 uncultured Candidatus Peribacteria bacterium | reverse complement strand
GAGCGGTCAGGTATCATACCCCTTGTATGAGCAAAGATCACATTGAGAAGATCGTGAAAACCGATGCCGAGTGGCGTGCGCAGCTCACCGAAGAGGAGTATCAGGTAGCCCGTGGCAAGGGTACCGAGCCGCCGTTCTGCGGGTTGCTTCTTAACAACAAGGAAAAGGGCATGTACTCGTGTGTATGCTGCGACCTGCCCATCTTTGATTCCACGAAGAAGTTCGAATCGGGCACCGGGTGGCCCAGCTTCTACGAGGCGATCGAGGGGCATGTGGATGAAAAGCCGGATAATTCCCTCTTCATGCGCCGGACGGAAATCCTCTGCGCGCGGTGCGACGCGCACCTCGGCCACGTGTTCGACGACGGCCCCCCGCCCACGGGGAAGCGGTATTGTTTGAATTCGGTGTCCCTCAAGTTCAAGAAATCGTAGTTCTTATGTTCGTCCGCGCCTGAAGGTACGTTCGAGCCACGTCCTGATCTGTCTTCCATGCTCGCGGAGCCATTCGGGAATCAGAAATCCGAGACCGAGCAGCTCGAGTCCGATGAACACCAGGAACCAGCCCGGAATCACGGGCATCACCACTGCTATGAGTCCCAGGACGATGAGAACGGACCCCAGCACTTTCTTGATCGTCGACTTGAGCATGATGGAACGATGGTACCGGGATGTGCCACGAAAGTCAGGAGGCGGCTCTCGCGCCGTTGATCAGTGCTAGACGCACGCTTGGAGCGCGCTGTGCTTTTACGGGGAAGTTGTTTCAGTTCCTCTGTCGCACGGTATGATAGTTCCCATGACTTCGAGTGCTCCGAGGCGTGGCGGCTGCATGAGGGGGGTTGTGATCGCGATCTGTGCATGCCTGCAACTGGCACCAGCCGTTGCCGCAGCCACCGCACCGTTCCCCGACATGCAGAAGTCCTGGTACCGCTTTGGCGAGGCAGTGACGTACCTGAAGGACAAAGGCACGATCGAGGGCTACCCCGACGGGAGCTTCCGGCCCCAGGCGACTGTGAACCGCGCGGAATTATTGAAGCTCATCTTCCGCGCCCGCGCCGAGACGCAGCCGACCATTGCAGGCGGTTGCTTTGCGGACGTTCCCGAGGACGCCTGGTTCGCGCCGTACGTGTGCGCCGCCGCGCGCCGCAACATCGTGCGCGGGTACGGGAGCGGCGCCACCACGCTCTTCAGGCCCGAGCAGCCCGTCATTTTCGCCGAGGCGGTCAAAATGGTATTGCAGGCGTACGGCAAAGAGATCGAAGAGCCGCACACCGAGCGCTGGTACAAGCCGTATACGGAGGAACTCGAACGGATGGAGATCCTGCCCGCGCACGCGTACGTTCCCGGCGATGCGCTCACGCGTGAACGGGCGGCGGACCTCATCGCCCGCTACGTGCGTCATGAAGACGATCGGATCATTCCACACCTTTCTCCCGGCTGCGGGAAATCGAGAGCTGACTCATCCTTGAGCGTCACGGTGAACGGGATCGAGCGGTCGTTCCTGCTGACCGTTCCGAGGCGATATGTCGAACACGACCCCGCTCCGCTCATCGTCGCGTTCCACGGCCGGACGAATTCGAACGAGCAGGTGCGCGCGTACTTCGGCCTCGACCGCGAGGCGACGGGGTACTTCGTTGCGTATCCGGCGGCGATCAAAAAAGACAACGGGTCCTTCAGCTGGTCCGATCCCGGGGACAAGGGCCTCGAGTGGCGCGACATCGCGTTCTTCGATGCGCTCGTGGAGAAGCTCGGGAACAACTACTGCATCGACCTCGATAAGATCTACGTCGTCGGTCACTCCCTCGGTGCCTCAATGGCGAGTGTGGTCGCGTGCGCGCGCGGAGGCGTCGTGCGCGCATCGGCGGTCGTCGGCGGATCTGCAATCGTCGGGAATTGCCGCGGTCCGACCGCGGCGCTCATCATCAATAACCCGAACGATACGCTCTCGCCTCACAAGTCTGCCGAGGCCATGCGCGATATCCGCGTCGCCGAAAACGCGTGCGAGCAGTCGGCATCGCAGTCGGAACCCGTCACGCTTGCGTGCGTCAAATACGCTAGCGGCAGCGGCAACCCCGTCGTGTGGTGCCCGCACACGATCAATCAGGAAGGGAACAGCGGGTACTACCCGCACCTGTGGCCGAAGGAGGCGGCAACGACGATTGTGTCGTTCTTCGAATCGGTTGCACAACACTGATCTCAATCGTGTGGCTGCACCCGCGCCGTTTTACTTTTTACTCTCAGGTGTTATCGTGCAGACACTATGAAAAAAATCCTTCCGTTCATGTGCGCCTTTCTCCTTGCGTCCTGCACGGCGAGCGTCAGTGATGGCACGTCGTCGGCAAGCAGCAGCGAATCGGCGGCGCATTCTGACGCGAGCAGCAACGCCGCCGCCTCTGCGATGTCGGAGCGGCTCAATCATTCCCCGCGTCATCAGGAATGGGTGGAGGTGAAGAACGGAGAGAAGACCGTCTACACCTGGGTCGTGTACCCGCAAACGAGCGACAAGAAGCCGGTGGTGATTCTCATCCACGAGAACAGAGGACTCAATGACTGGGCGCGCGCCATGGCCGACCAGGTGGCAGAAGCAGGGTACATCGCAGTGGCTCCCGATCTTCTCTCCGGTTTCAGCGCCGACAAGACGCGCACGAGCGACTTTGCCAGCGACAGTGACGCCACGCAGGCCATCGGCCAACTGACGCAGGATGCCGTGCTATCCGATCTTCAGGCCGTCGCCGACTGGGCCAAGACGATCCCGGCCTCCACGGGCACGCTCGTCTCGGCCGGCTTTTGCTGGGGCGGCTCGCAGTCGTTCGCGTTCGCGACGACATCCGACGATCTTGCGGCGACGATGGTGTTCTACGGGACCGGCCCGGCGGACGAGAGCGCGTACACGAATATCAAGTCGCCGGTGTACGGGTTCTATGGAGGCGCCGATGAGCGCGTGAACGCGACCATTCCTGCTTCGAAGGACGCGATGGCCGCTGCAGGCAAGGCATATGATTTCGTCACGTATGACGGCGCGGGTCACGCCTTCATGCGCAGCGGCGAGGATCCGAACGGCGACCCGGCCAACGTCCAGGCGCGCAACGCCGCGTGGGAACGCATGAAGAAAATCCTCTCGGCATTGTAAGCTGTGCTCCGCCGTTATAGCATTCGTTCCAATGCAGAAAAAAAGCCTCTGCCTGGCAGTGCTCGCAGGTCTCCTCCTCGCCGGGTGCGATGAAGACCCGCAGGCGTTCTGGACGCAGGATGTATGCAACCAGCGCATCGAGGCGGACGTAGTGAATTTCGAGGACTATCAGGAGAAATACGCAAAGGACAAAATCGAGATGGAAAAAGACATCCGGACCGGGAACACGGCCCGAGCCGAGATCAACAAGAAGAACATGCAGAGCCGTAAGGATGCGGCTAAGACGCTCCTGCACTTTATCGATACGAACATCGCCAAGTTCTGCAGGCTGGATGCACTCCGTCCAGACCTTCAGGAGAGTCTGAGTGAGGCGCGCGCGTTCGCGAACGATACGGAGTCGGCGGCGTCTGCGTCTCCGGAAGGCATGCCGGCGCTGCGTGTATCCAGCATAAAATCGACGTTCGTCCCCTACCAGATGGACCAGTTCGGCCGATGCGAGGGGCCGATCCTCGATCTCGTCATTACCGTCACCAATAACGGCGGTGACTTCCCGCGGCCCGTGGATCTGGAAACGTACACCGAACGCGCGCAGCGGCAGGCCGCAGAGCTAGATTATTTCACGATGCGCGGTCAGATCGACTTTGGCGGTGACATGAAAAAGAACATTGAAGCAACCATCAAAGGAGATGCAGGCACGCTCAAGGCCGGGGCGAGCCTCGATATTCCCATCAAAGTGAAAGTCGAGTACAACCAGACGCACGCAAAGGTGACGGGCAACGTCTCGATGCATGCGTTCCTCGAACATACGCCTGGCACCGAGTACCAGACCGAGATCGACATACCCGTGTGGGATATCTACACCGTCTCGCATCAGGCGGTCGGGAGCAAAGACCAGGACGACGGGCGGTATTACATCATCACGAAGGGGACGGTCACGAACCTTGGCAAGTCCCCCACCCCGGGGCCCGTCGAGGCCAGCTTCATCGTCCAGGATGCCGACACCGGCCGGCACATCATCGGCTGGACGGGAAAGACGAGCGGGCCCGTCAGCGGCAATGTCGATATATACGAGAAGACGCTTTCCAACCTCGAGCTTCCGAAAAAAATCAAAGTGCAGTCCACCGTCATCCCGCTTTGCCCCGACGGCACCGCGGGCAACCTGGCCGATGGCGACGCGAAGAATAACGCGCGTGAGCTCAGGCAGGAAGGGGCGGCTGCCGCGTCATCGACGTGAACAGTCTGAAGTGCATGAAAAGCCTTTTCAGTGCTGGGCTCTTCCTCACTCATGATTCCATTGTATTCACTAATTTTTTCTGCAAGAGGAGGGAGTTTTGGTTGGGGAGCATGGATTCGAACCATGGAATGGGGGCTTCAAAGGCCCCTGCCTTACCACTTGGCGACTCCCCAATGGAGTAAAACCGCTTGGGGAATCGTACCATACAACCGGTGCGTCAGGGTCAGTGGCTTCTGGCCAGCACGGGCGCCAACGCCAGACACTGCCTGTAGTCGTTTTGTTCCTGCAGTTGCCGGTCTTCAATTCCCTGCAGTATCTCTGCTGCCGTGCACCTGTCGACCCTGATTCGCATGCCATTGAGCAGTTGCACGTCCACCAGATCGTTTTCGTTCCTGTATCTCTCGAGTGTATCCATAGTGGTTGGGGGGGGTAGTACCGCCCACGGTACGCGCTTGCGAGGAGCGCACCATCGGGGCGGCCGTCCAACTCCCTGCACGTGGCTTTCTCCGTATTCTGCAGCACAATTTCGTGGGCACTCGAACTCGACATGTGGGGTATCTCTGCCCAGGCGTAGCAAGGGTGCGGGAGGTGCAACGGAGGCTTCTGTCGTTTTAGACACATTGTGCATGCGCGCATTCTTTGTATCAGGTACCGCGGAAGCTAAAATAATAGCTTAAACTGCTATTAAAGGCATTTCTATGGTAGTTGACAAATACTAATGAAATAGTAATATGTAACACTTTACAAATCTTGTGAAGGATTCTCCTTTCACC
>CAYTEH010000042.1:0-5462 GCA_964436765.1 uncultured Candidatus Peribacteria bacterium | reverse complement strand
CTTGGCAATATTCCAAGCGGCGTCCGCAGGCGCATCCGGGCGGGTCTTGAAAACAACATCCCGCTCGCGCAGCAGGCGTGGAGACTGCTCGCGGAAAACAAGCCCGAGGATGCCGAGGTGGTCTTTCTGCAGTGCGTGCAAGAGGGCGAGAGGAGTGACGATCGTTTTTTCAGTGTCTACTGGGGGCTGGCTCAAATCGCAATGAAAAGGGAGCAGTGGCAGACAGCGGCATCGTACGGGCGCGAGGCCATAATCGCATTCCCGCACAAAGCCCGCGAGGAACATTTCGTGCATCTGGTGAATGTCATTCTCAGGATCGACCCGCGAGCCGAATCTGATGCCGCAGCCGTGGCGTTCTTCGGCCTGCAGGCGCTGGGAATCGACCCGACCGAACTCAGGCAAACGGCCCGGGGGAACAAGCTGCTGGACGCATACGTGACGCTGGAGCAGAAGAGAACCAATGAGGTGCGCCCGAAAACGATCGAGGAAATACTGAACAGATACGCACGACCCATCAATATCGTGCCCATCCGCATGAAGGAGAACAGGTCGGTACAGGCGGGATAACGCTGCCGCTCAGAGCTTTTCTCCCACGAATGCCGCCAGCTCGGCGAGGCGGTTGCTGTAGCCCCACTCGTTGTCGTACCAGCCGAAGACTTTGAGCAGATTATCGCCTATGACCTGCGTGAGACCCGCATCCACGATGCAGCTCCTCGGATCACCGACAAAATCTTTGAGCACGAGCGGGCGCGGCTCGTAGCCGAGGATCCCTTTCATCGCGCCTTTTGAAGCCTTTTCGAACGCGGCATTCACTTCCTCCTTCGTCACTTTTTTCTTCGTGACGACCGTGAGATCGGTGATGCTGCCCGTCGGAGTCGGCACGCGCAGCGAGACGCCATGGAGCTTTCCGGCGAGTTCCGGAACCACGAGGCCGATGGCTTTGGCCGCACCCGTGCTGGTGGGGACGATGTTCACGGCGGCGGCGCGCGCGCGGCGCAGGTCTTTGTGCGGGAGATCGAGCAAATTCTGGTCGTTGGTGTAACTGTGGATGGTGTTCATGAGGCCGTGCTCGATGCCGAACGTGTCGTTCAGCACCTTCGCCATTGGCGCGAGGCAGTTGGTGGTGCAGGACGCATTCGAGATCACATGCATCTTTTTTGAGTCGTACGTGGTGTGGTTCACCCCAATGCAGAAGGTGCCGTCCACTTCGTCCTTACCCGGAGCCGAAATAATCACCTTCTTCGCGCCGGCCTTCAGGTGCATGGCCGCGTCCTCGCGCTTCGTGAATCGTCCGGTGCACTCCAGCACCACGTCGACTTTCAGTTCCTTGTGCGGCAGCTTCGTCGGATCTTTCTCCGCCGTGATCTTGATCGAGTCGTTGCCCGTGATGAGCATGCCGTCCTTGAAGGAAATCTTCTTATCATAATGACCGTACGTGGAGTCAAACTCGAACAGGTGCGCCAGCGTCTCGCCGTCGGTGAGGTCGTTGATGCTCACGACGTTCACGTCCGGAAGTTTCTCCTGGATGATGCGCAGCACCTGGCGTCCGATGCGGCCGAATCCGTTGATGGCGAGGTTCATAGAAAAGGGGAGAGAAAGCTCCCAGATTGTATATTTCCAACGCCAGATTGCTACATTGTTAAATTAGTAAATTGTTCGGTGATAGCAGATACGGCTACCAATTATTGCAGAACCTCTCTGACTTTCGGTTCCGCGGGCGGCACCTGGCCACCGCACGCGAGTTGCACGGTGTTCAGAAAAGACCGCGGCGTCACCTCGCCGTCTATCGTAAGACCCAGAGGACTCACGCGACCATGGGCAACACCGCCCCGCGTGTACCCGCCCGCAAGAACAGCGCAGTTCGCCTCGGGCCAGTGATCCCGTCCCGCAGCGCTGTTGATGCGCGGCGTCCTGCTGAATTCGCCGACGACAAGCAGGACAGCATTGGACTTCTCCTGACGGATATCATCGAGCAGCGCGGAGACTCCACGGTCCACCTCGGGGGTGATCCTGCGCATGCCGGCAATGCCGCTGTGCCAATCCCACGTCAGATCGAGCGGCTCATGATGGACCGTCACCGCACCCGCGCCCGCATCCGTCAGCCTGCGCGCAAGCAGCAATCCGTCACCAGTCACGCTGCTGCCGTATTGCCGCCGCTCATCATCGGGCAACTCAAATGCATCCATAAAGTCTCCATCTCCCTGCAGCAGCGAAAAGGCCAGATCCCGGAAACGGTCATGGCGGTCGGCCAGAGGAGAGGGGACTGGCGTATCGAATGCTTCCAGTAATTCCCGGCGTTCGTCCAGATCCTGATCGAAGTCCAGATCGGGCGGAGTAAAACGCCTCTCGTCTGTGTCGTACGTCACTTCAAATGAATCCGCGATCTGATGCGCCGGATTAAAAGTCCTGGTCCGCAGATGATTCACGAAGGTATAGGGCATACCGCCGTCGGCAGCCTGCGTGCCCCACCGCACCCCGAGGGTATCGCCCCGCGGCTTCAGCAATGCCAGCGCAGATTCCGGATGATCGACGCTGTTGGTACGAATGCCACGCAGAACAGAAAAATCCCGGGCACGGCGGGCCATTTCCGGAAAGAGTTCCGATACCCGGAAGCCCGCCGCTGTTTGGAGGGAGCGGAACGGACCACGCAGATCGGAGGACACATCCGGCAGATCGGGATTCCAGGTTTCTTTATGCGACGGTCCGCCTGAAAGAAACAACATGATCAGCGGCCGCCGCGTCCGTGCCGCCTGTGCCTGCAGGGCCTCGCCGGTCCCAAGTGCCAGCGCCCCCGTCGCACATACCTTCAAAAAATCACGCCTGCCAATACGGGACGGTGTTGGTATGTGTGGCAGCCCGGGTGGAAGCATGCCCATGCGCGCGATACTGTCACCGGCGCCCGCCACAGGCCACCAAATTGCCGGGACGCGCTGCGGTTACCGCAGCGGCCTCGGATAAATTCGATGCGTTTTCGTGTTCCGTTACACAAGAATCACAGGCCTTCGTACGTCTTTTTCATCAGCACCGTATCTTTTTCCATGGCAGGGGATTCGCACACCACCGTACCCTCGATCTTCCGGTCTTTGAGCACCTGCAGGAAATCTTCCCACCGGGCGTCGCTCTCGCGCAGGGGCTCGTGATGTTTCTCGCCCTTCTCTCCGTACGCGATTCCCGAAAAATGCATGTGCACGTTCTTCAGCGCTTTCTTGCCGAGGTATTGTTCGTACTGATCGAACATGTCGTCCCATTCTTCATACGTGTTGATTTTCCCGTTTGTGAGCGCGTGCATGTGCGCGGGATCGAGGGTGGGATACAGCCCGAATTCCTTGCTGATCTTCAGGCACTCGGTGAGCGTCCCGAATTGCGTGGGCTTGCCCATGGTTTCGATCGCGAGGTTCACGTCGGGGAATAATTTCTTCTTGTGCGTCAGGATGTCCTCGACGCTGCGACTCACGTTCTCATACACTTGATCTTCAGGCTGCCCAAGCCTGAATGCTGCGTGGACGCAGACGGAACGGACGCCCGCGAGCTGGCCCATCGCGAGCGCGTTGATGACACGAACCTTGCTTGCGGCGAGCTTGGCCGTGTCGGGCGAATTCAAATTGACGAAGTACGGCGCGTGCACCGTGAGCGTGATGTCGAGTTCCTCGGCGGTTTTTCTGATGAGCGCCATCCGCTCGGGGTCTTTGGGGACATTCTGCACCCACTCGATCTCCATCGCGTTGATCCCCAGCTTCTTGGCATGCTTCAGGCCCTCCACCGTCCCGCCCGGCGGGGGAGTAGAGAGAGGGCAGCCGGCGACTGCAAAACGTAACATGATCTACAATGAATGCTCACGCATGTCGCCCTGAGCTTGTCGAGGGGCAACCGCAAAACGTAGCATACTCAAAGACTACTTTATGGCTCCGGGAATGCAAAAGAACACGATGCATATTGAAAAAATTTCTTGTGTATCAAGAGGAATGTTATAAAATATGCACATGCTCGAACGCCGCAACCGCGATGATCATCTTGGGCCCTGGACGGTCGATACGGACACCAGCACGGACGATGAAGACGATACTGACCCCTTCAATCTTGAGGGGCTTGATGAGCCTTTTCCGGAGGTGGACGACGGTATCGATCCGGAAGTGCTCAGTGTGAGCGTAAGCACCGTGCAGAAAGCCATAGCGGTAGTCGGCACAGCGCTCGTGGCCGGAATCATCATTGCCGCAACAACAACCGAAAGGCCCAAGGCGGAGCAAAAGAAGCCGGATGCCGTTCGTCCTCTGAAAAAATAGCAGTGGCCCGGACGCAGAGACCTTGATTCGCGCGGCATCTTTCGCGATTCTTGCCCCGTGCCCATCAGTAAAGATGTCATCGCGAAGACGCTCGCTTCCAAAAAAGGAGAGCGGGCGTACAAGATAGTGGAGACGCTCGCCGATGCCGGATACGAGGCATGGTGGGTGGGCGGCTGCGTGCGTGACATGCTGCAGGGGCAGGTCCCCACGGACATCGACATCGCAACCTCCGCGACACCGGAGCAGTCACTGAAGCTCTTCAAAAAAGGCAAATCGATGATCCTCGGGAGCTTCCGAGTCTCGCTCGGGACCGATGAATTCGAGGTGACGACGTTCCGCGAAGATGACGAGCGTTCTGACGGACGCCACCCCGAGACGATCGTCTATACCACCGACCGGACAAAAGACGCCGCGCGCCGGGACTTCACCGTCAATACGATGTACTGGAATCCGGTGAGCCGGGAACTCTTCGACCCCTTCGGCGGCGAAGCGGACCTGAAGGAAAGGCTGATCCGCTTCATCGGCGTGCCCGCCATCCGCATCAAGCACGATGCACTCCGTATTCTCCGCGCCGTGCGTTTCCGCGCGCTGCTCGGCGGTCAATATCATCCCGATACCTACCGGGCCCTGCAGGAACAGGCTCAACTCGTCGATATCCTCTCCGGTGAGCGTCTCCGGACCGAACTCGAAAAGATGCTCCTGGGCCCGCACCCCGACCGGGCGCTCGAGGATTTGTGGGAACTGCAGCTGCTCCACCGGTTCCTGCCGGAACTCGCCGCATGCAAAGGCATCCCGCAGCCGGCCGATTACCACCACGAAGGCGACGTGTGGGATCACACGCTCCGCTGCACGCGCAGTTACCGGGAGGAAGACGGCATCGATGTGCGCGTCGCCGCTCTCTTCCACGACTGCGGGAAGACCGAGACGTTCTCGCTCAAGGAACGCATTCGCTTTGATCACCACGCGACGGTCTCGGCGGACCTGGCATCGAAGGCGCTCGCGCGTCTGCAGTACCCGGTCAAACGCCGCGAGAAGATCGACTGGCTGATCCGGCACCACATGAGCATGACGTTCCTGGAGATGCCCGAGGAGCGCAAAGCACACTGGTACTTCCACCCGTGGTTTGCGGAACTGCTCCAGCTCTTCTACCTGGACATCGCGGGCACCGACCCGGCGGATTTC
>CAYTEH010000041.1:0-5890 GCA_964436765.1 uncultured Candidatus Peribacteria bacterium | reverse complement strand
AGCGAAACAGTATGCTTCAGGTCGTTCCCTTCTTTTTCAATGGACCCCATCCGTCATCAAAAAGTGCAGAAACTCCGGAAGGACGGAGTGATCCCCTACGCCGCTCTGTTCGATCGCACGCACACGTTGCACGATGCGCGGGCGCAGAAGGAAGGCAAAAAGCTCGCCGTTGCAGGCCGTGTAGTCCTGATGCGCGACATGGGGAAAGTGACGTTTTTGACGCTGCAGGATCATACGGGCCGCATGCAGGGAATGCTCCGGGAGGAGGAGATGGACAAGGGCACGTACGCGAAATTTCTGGAATTCGTGGACCTCGGCGACTTCATCGGTCTCCAGGGAGTGCGCTTCACGACGCAAAAAGGTGAACCGAGCGTGAAGGCCTCCACCTGGACCATGCTCA
The DNA here is from genome assembly GCA_964436765.1 of uncultured Candidatus Peribacteria bacterium. Taxonomy (GTDB): domain Bacteria; phylum Patescibacteriota; class Gracilibacteria; order Peribacterales; family Peribacteraceae; genus CAYTEH01. The sequence continues at coordinate 5,490 of CAYTEH010000041.1, read as the reverse complement.
GCAAAGCCCTCCGCCAGCCACCCGAAAAATGGCATGGCATCGCGGATCAGGAGACGGCATGGCGCCAGCGCTACCTCGATTTGATGAGCAACCGCGAGACCTTCGACCGGTTCATGCTGCGCAGCAACTTCGTGAAGGCGATGCGCGAGTTCTACTGGAAGAACGAATTCGTGGAAGTGGATACCCCCGTGCTTGTGAACGCCGCCTCCGGCGCGCTCGCCACTCCCTTTCAGACGCACCATGAAGCATATGACATCGACGTCTTCATGCGCATCGCCACCGAGACGTTCCTGAAGGAATGCATCGTGGGCGGCTTCGATCGGGTATTCGAAGTAGGACGTATCTTCCGCAACGAAGGCCTGGACCCCAGCCATCTGCAGGACTTCACCATGGTGGAGCACTACGCAGCCTACTGGGACTACAAGAAGAACATGGAGTTCACCGAACAGATGCTCGCCACCCTCCTCCAGGATCTCACCGGCAGCACAAAAGTGAAGATTCCCGACCGCGATGGAAAGCTCCAGGAAGTGGACTTCTCGCCGCCGTGGCCCAAGTGGAGTATTCGCGAAGCGATTTTGAACGCCTGCGGCGTGGACATCCAGAAGAGCAATTCATCTGGAGCCCTGAGGGAAGCCATGAAATCGAAAAATATTCATTTGGAAGTTCCAGTGGAAACCCTCGGCTACGGCAACCTGGTTGATCAGCTCTATAAGAAGGTAAGCCGCCCCGACATCGTGCAGCCGACCTTCATTATGCAGCATCCTATCGAGCTCTCCCCTCTTGCGCGCAGGAATGACGAGAATCCCGATATCACCGACCGCTTCCAATTGGTGGTAGGAGGCTGGGAGATCGTGAATGCGTACTCGGAGCTGATCGATCCGGTGGACCAGGCGCAGCGCTTCGAAGAGCAGGCAAAAGCCAACACCGGAGGCGATAGTGACGCACATAGGAAGGATGATGAGTTCGTGACAGCGCTGGAGTACGGCTGCCCGCCGGTCTCCGGATGGGGCATGGGTGTAGATAGGATAGTGGCGTTGATCAGCCAACAGACGAACCTGCGTGACGTAGTGTTGTTCCCCCTAATGAAGCCCATGCACGCGTCAGCTCCCTCGCCCGCCGCAGCGGGAGAGAGTGGCCGCGTCGCGCGGCCGGGTGAGGGGATAAAAAAGAAGCCGAGCGCAGCAGCAACATCGACGAGTGAGGCTCTCCCACTCCAGCACCTCGCCTACGGGCACCTCCTCCCGGCCGCCCACGGCCTCATCGAAAAGCATGCCGACCAGACCAAGGCTCACCTGCTCGCCACCGGCGCTGCGATGGAGGCGCTGGCCAAGCGCTTCGGCGGCGATCCGCAGACCTGGAAAGTCGCGGGCATGCTCCATGACCTGGACTGGGATCATCTGCAGAAGGATGCGGAGAAACATTGTGGTACTACGTTGGAACAGATGCTTGCTACCATCAAAGCGCCTGAAGAATTACTCGGCGATATTCGCGCGCACTACGCTCACATGTACGGCGCCGACTACCCGCTGAACTCGATGCTCCGAAAAGCCCTCTACTGCGTGGACGAACTGACAGGCTTCATCATTGCCGTCACCCTGGTGCGCCCCTCCAAGAAGCTGGCGGATGTGGAGGTGAAGAGCGTCACCAAGAAATTAAAGGACAAAGGCTTCGCCGCACAGGTGGACCGGGCACAAATAAAGGCATGTGAAGAGCTGCTAAGCATTCCGCTGGATGAGATGGTAAAGATCACCCTCGATTCCATGAAGCCAATTGCAGAGGATTTGGGCTTATAGAAGGGCTGAATGCGAATTATTGCCAAATAGCCCGATGGGCGGATGGTGGCGTTCTATATCAGGCTAGAACATATGATTTTGCTTTATCGAAGCCAAAATACTGAATCTAACATTGGCATCGGCTGTAACTAATCTATATCACTACTTTTTTATGGATCATTCTGGCCTCATGCCAAACTACATTCGTCTTTCTGAAGTCCACGCATAAAAAAGATCTTATGACCTTTCGAATACAGTATGGAAAGACGTATTCCAATGGGATTGGTTCGCCAAACGTGGACTGGGGAAACAGTTTACAGAGGCAATTGATAGTATTTCGGCAAATATCGCCGAAGGCTTTGGACGATTTCACAAGGCCGATAAAATTAAGTTTTATCATTACGCATTAGGCTCGCGATCCGAGTCTGAAGATTGGACACGCAAATCTTTTGAAAGGGGCTTACTGAATCAAGAAAAATATAATGAATACATGTCACACCTGGAAAAATTACGGCCCGAAATTTGGTCTCTGATCAAGATCACAAAAGAATATTTGAAAATCTGATTTGACCATCTGGCCATCCGACTATTCGCCACTAAATAATAATTTCCTGTTCCCGTTGGGGTATTACGACCTCCGCCCCCTTCATGTCCTCGATGCGCTTGGCAAAGGGTTCCATCTGATCGACTTCACCGTGGACCAGGATCACTTTCTTGAGGCCATTGATGGCATAGACATACTTGTCCAGATCGTCCATTCCGGCATGACCGGAGTAGACGTCGATCTTCACTACTTCTGCCTTCTTGGGATAGAACTCATCAAAGATGCGGAGTTCGGTGATGGCAGGATCGATCAACCGGCGACCGAGCGTGTTCTCGGCCATGTACCCGACCACGAGAATCGTATTGCGCGCGTCACTGACGTGATTTCGCAAATGATGCCGGATGCGCCCTGCTTCGCACATCCCGGACGCCGCCATGATGATGGCGGGGCCCTGGCGCGCATTGAGCGCCTTGCTCTCGTCGACCGACTCCGTGTAATGCACGAGCGAAAACTGGAAGGGGTTGTGCTGACGGCTTAGGAATTTACTAAACATGTCGGCGTCGTAGCATTCGGGATGCTTCATGAACACATCGGTGACTCCTGCGGCAAGCGGGGAATCGATGATGATGGGAATTGCAGGAATACGCTTGGCATCCCACAGGACATGCAGGTCGTACACGATCTCCTGTGTGCGCTCCAGGCTGAAGGCGGGGATGATCACTTTTCCCCCACGGGCAAACGTCTTCTTGATGACTTGTTCCAACAGATCGTGCGCGCTCTTCACATCCTCATGCTTCCGGTTGCCATAGGTGCTCTCGCAGATGAGGACCTCCACCGGCGGCATGGGGCTGGGATCCCGGATGATGGGCAGCGTGCTCCGGCCGAGGTCGGCACTGAAGCCGATGCGACGGGTGACTCCGTGTTCGGTGATTTCCATTTCCAGCATCGCCGCACCGATGATGTGCCCCGCATCATGGAAGCGTACTTTGAGCCCCGGCACCGGCTCGAACCACTCCTGATAGTTAACGCCCTTGAACAGCTGCATGCACGCGATGGCATCCTGCTGTGTATAGAGCGGTCCTTCAAACGGGATCATGGAATTCTCGAGATGTTTGCGGAAAAATTCCTCGTCCTGCTCCTGGATGTAGCCACCGTCCTTGAGCATCACTTCCGCAAGATCCATGGTCGCATAGGTGCAGAACACGGGGGCCCGATAACCTTTTTTCCATAAAAACGGGATGCGCCCCGCGTGATCCATGTGCGCATGGCTCAACACGACCGCATCGATATCGGTGGGCATGAAGGTGAACGATGCATTCTTGTGAGCCGTCTCCCGGCGACGCCCCTGAAAGAGCCCGCAATCGAGCAGGACGTGCTGCATTCCTTTGGGCCCCTCGAAGCGGATCTCGTGGCATGTGCCAGTGACCTCCTGCGCGGCACCGTGTGGAATAATCTTCATAATTTTTCGTGTAATACCGAGTAGAAATCGCAAAGCGATTTCGTATCGAGGGATACTCCGATTATATCATTTTTTCTCAATTCTGACGCTTGCAGCAGGGCAAAAGTGATGTTTGACAGTATTGCAGGACGATCGTAGGCTGCTGCTCCTATGAGGAAAACAAGACTGCCGGAGGACGGGCAGCCCGGGAAGGACGGTGATCTGGATAAGAAGATAGAAGAACTTAGACAGGCGCATTCGACCGCCATTCCCCGGCTGAAGCGGGTCATAGCACTGACCATCGCAGGCGTCCTGGGATACGGAATCTGCCAGCTGCAACACAGTGGCAATCAACAGGGACAGCAGGGCATCGCGCCCATGAATGGAAATCAAAATCCCGGCCGAAAACAGATGGCAAAGCGGGACGGCATACTGGCCCCGGACGCCATGCCCGACGAGAGAAAACTGAACGAAGACATGCTCAAAAAAATCGGGACGCTGCTGAACGGCATCGAGAACGACCTGGACCGGCTTGAAAACATGCTTGCAGATCCCACGCTGGAACTGACAGATGCAACCGATATCCATTACCAGTCCACAGCCTGGCTATTTGCATTCCAATACGTCTCGAAGGACGGGCAGGCGCTGCCACACGAAGACATCCGGAAAGACATGGTGATGCAGCGGTATTTTATGGCAAAAGCGGGGCAGTTGAGCATCCTTCCGGGCATGGGAGAACATATGCCAAAAGTATGGCACGAGAAGCTTGCCGCATTCGGACCACGGACGCAGAAGATATCTGCTGAATCGGGAAAACGCATGGAACAACTCAAACAACGTCCCTAGCCGAAAAAAGCGGACGGGGGGATGGAAGGGGCATCAGAGTCCAACGCTCCGAAGCAGCGCCTGCGTCTCGGGAGGCGAAAGCTGCCTGACCTCACCGGACTTCATTGACGCATCCACCAGCGTCATGATGCGCACCCGCCTGAGCGTGACCACGGGGCACCCGACCTTTTGGCACATGCGGCGGATTTGGCGGTTTTTGCCTTCGGTGAGCGTGATTCTGAATGTGGCGGGACCGAGCCGTTTGATGCGCGTGGGCTTCGTCTTCTCCCCCGAAATCGTCATCCCCTCTTCCAGTTTTTTAAGCTGGCCGTTCGTGATGTCGTGCGCGACGGTCACTTCGTATTCCTTTTCGTGATCGAACTTCGGATGCGTCAGGCGATACGCGAGCACGCCGTCGTTGGTGAAGAGCAAAAGACCCTCGGAATCTTTATCGAGTCTTCCGACCGGGAACAGCTTTCCCTGCAATTCTTTGGGAAGCAAATCACGTACCGACGGCACCAGGCTTTCACTCGCATCAAACGTGATCTGGGCCTCCAGAAATTTCTTCCGAGAGGGCGATTGTCTTGTAGCGGATATGGCGGGTGCCGGCGGTGCTTTCATCACTCGTTCAATGTTTGTCGTTTCCACTCCCCTTGGTTTATGCATCACGTAGTAGAGCATCTCGAGCCGCGCCTGCAGCACTTTACCATCGACCTCGATGCTGTCTTTTTCCGCATCTGCCTGCTGTCCGATGACAGCGACCGCGCCATTTACTTTCACCAGACCCGCCTTGATGTATTCCTCAGCCTTGCGGCGGGACGCGATGCCGCGTGACGATAAGATTTTCTGCAGTCTCTCTTGCACAGAATCAAAGTACCTTGTTACGGACGGAAGTACAGGCCTGATTCCGA
>CAYTEH010000040.1:0-6679 GCA_964436765.1 uncultured Candidatus Peribacteria bacterium | reverse complement strand
AACCCCCGAATGGTAGCTCCAGAGGCTACTGCCTTACCACTTGGCGACTCCCCAACGAGACAGTTATGACGTGCTACTGCTTTACCACTTGCCTGCCCGCCGTAGCCTCGGGCGAAGGTGGGGCGACTCCCCAATGCGCGCAAAGCATCCTAGCATAAAAGGATCCTGAGGAAATGCAATATTGCCGGCTTCCGGCCGCGTTCGTACCGTTACATGATGTTTTTCTTGAGCCCGCGGCCCGATCCACTACACTGAGGTGAAATGGAATCACACGCCTCGTCCGGCCACGGGTATGGCACCATCCAGTGCCCGGAGCACGGTGATGTCTTCTTCGTGAAGAACGGGCGGATCCACTGGAATGCGCACGTGCACAGCGACGTGAGCGACGGCCAGCAGTCCAGGAAAGACCTCAGCAGCACCGCGCGCGTCACCGGCATCAACCAGGGCGTGAGCGATCATAACGATCTCGGCCACGATGAGGCCCACCCGGGCGTGATCGCGCACAACGAAATCCTCACGCGGCAGAACGTGGACGTGGTGGTGATGGGCGCGCACCGGCAGATGCGCGAGTTCGCGCGCGACGTGGTGCATCACAAGCGTGCCAGGCACAATCCTGTCTACAGTCCCACGGGCATCTGCATCCACGAACTGGTGCGGGAGATCGTGTCGCGCGATCTCGACGGCATTCTTGCGCACTATTTCGCGCCCGACGGCGCCTCGCGCCTGCCGCTGGAAGAGCAGGTAGCCATCCTGGAGGCAGGCAGAGGGCATCTCTTCCTGGAGCACAATGCCATGATGTCGCGCAGGCAGAACGCCCTGGCGGAGGCCCTCGCTGCAGCAACGGATATGCCGATCCTCTTCACCGGCGATACGCACTGGGGTCACAGTCAATACGCAGGCACATGGAGCAGCATTCCCGTCGGCGCAGTGGACCAGTCGCAGCGGCCGCTCGTGAAGCGCGTGCTGAACGCGTTCCGTCACCATGGGCATCACATGGAATCGGAGGTCTACAGCATTCCCTGGTGGGAAAAAGCGGCGACGGTCACGCAGATCGCGAGCCGCATCGGAGTCGGCCCGATGGCGAGTTTTGTGAAAGACAACATGCGGAGATTGTTCGGGCTCCTGCCTACGCATCCCGTCGAAAAAATTGCCGGATTGCGCAAGCGTCCTCTGCAGCCTCTTGCGGCCTGAATCCTACGACAGTTTCCCGGCGCTCTTCTCCCAGTTTCTGATTTTCTCCATGGCTTCCTCAGCGTTGGGGACCGTCACGTAGACCATGGCGTCTTTGCCGCACGTGGTGGCGTAGATGATGCCGATATTCACCTGCGCGGCTGCGCAGGCGCGACCGATGGCGGCGATAGCGCCCGGGCGGTTTTTCATCTCGAATCCGATGGCTTCGGTGGTGGTCACCGGTCCCAGCTCCTTCAGCACCAGTTTTCCCGTTTCCACGTCATCGAGGATCATATGTATGACCGTGCTCTGTTTTCCTTCGGTGCAGGTGATGGCTCCAATGTTCACCTCCGATGCCCGCAGCCTGTCGCCCACCTTTGCGAGCGAGCTTGGAACGTTTGGCATCGTAATGTTTACCTGCGTAACAGTTTCCATGGGAAGGGAAGCAAAAAGCGGCGCCAGTGTAATTGAAAAACAGCGGAATACAAGGCTTATAGAGCGCAGAAGCGTCTTTTTGTAACGGTGCAACGTCCGTTACGTCGCCAGATCCGCCTGCGCCGTTCTTGGAGGGTCCCCGGGGTGCTGGCGCACCCGCGCCGGGCCTTCCTTGTGCAATTTCAGCAGGTATCTGCATGATGCGGCGGTGATGCGAAGCACGTTGTGTACCCGGGGGGCCCACTGCAGAAACTCCATCACCTGCTTGCTCGTCAGTGCTTCCAGAACCTTTTCTTTCTGCCTGGTGTCCGGAATATCTATCTTGATGTTGGCGATCAAATCGATCAGGTTCCTGTAGAGGCCGCTGCTCAGGCTGATATTCGTATCCATGTGCGCTGCAAGCAGGCTCAGTTGTTCCCTGGTCATATCGGCGATGGTCGGCATCGGCGGCGGTCCGTCATGCGCAACGTCCTGTTTCTGGGTGCGGGTATGTTCGTACGGGGGCGCGGGTTCGATTGTGGGATCCGGCTCCGCGATGTCCGTGCATTCGATGGTTTCGCCGTGTAGAGAGTCTGTCATGGTGAGGGTCATGCGATGCGGGAAGAAGGGGTACAAATGGCTTGTGAGAGGGGAAGGGGGTCGGCCGCGGGAATCCCGCATGTCCGGCGATCCCCCTTCCGTGCACGGGAATCACGATTGAACTTCTTTCGGATTGTAGATGTAGCCCCGAGGATCCTCCCCGCCTTTCCATTCATGAATGATCGTGACCGTGCCACGAATTTCCTCAACGACGTTACCGATGACTCGCCCGGTATTCCTCTCCATGACTCGTGCCTTTATCCGGTCAAAATCGGGCCGTTCGCTTTCAGCGTAATAGGTGATGCTTTTGGCAGACGGATTTTCCGTGTGAATGATGGCAGGATCGACATTTTCCATTGTGGTGGCGGACATGATGTGTGGGGGAAATGAGAATCAAAAACAGAAACCTCCGCTGGGAAGGGAGGCTCGTCTTGGGATTCGTCATCCGCTCAGCGCAGCCGCCCTTCCGCCCTAAGGAGGAGGAGATCAAGCCGGCCAAGGAGATTCATGCGACGCATGTGCGAGAGGAGTATTGCTCTCGTCAGTATTGTTTTCAATAATTCCGGAGAGGAGGCTCAAATTTTGCCTTAAATAAGCCAAAAAATCATTGAAGTGTGAGTTCCTTTGCGTGCTGGTCCGCGAATGTGTGGTGCTGCAGGCGCGTTGCATTCGGTTTCATGTGGTCTCGGAAGCGCGCAAGAATATTGTCCTGCCGCTCCAGGGAGGGGATGACGCCTCCCACAGGCATCACTTCCATGGTCGGCCACACCTCGCCAAGGTACTCGTCGATCGTCTGCCGGCGGGGTTGCGGTTTGCGTGTCGCATCGATCGGAAGAATCAGAGGCCGCCCGTTCGCATCTTCCTGCTCCATGCAGATCACCAGCAGTTGGTGCCAGCTTTTGTGTGTACGGTCCGCCGGGTTCTTGGGCCAGATGGATACCTCGTAACAGGGGATGCCTCGCTGGCGTGCCCACTTGGAGCCGATGGAGTACGCGATGGTGTTGCAGCAGCCCCGCAGCTTCCCCTCGGGGGTGGGGACGGGGGGCCGATGGTACGTGCGCAGGAACTCCATCGGGAATGTCGGTTCTGCGAAGTCGATGCGTTTGTTGATGAACTCATACAGTCCTTCCACGGAATCGATCATCATCAGTGCCTGGTCCAGGTCGCCGTCGGGGGAGGGAAGGTACGAATGCCGGGCTGCGAGGGTCGCGCCGTACGCCACGGGCGCAGATTGCTCAAGGGGTTGCAGCATGTCGTTCACTTTGGCGAGCAGGCTGCCAATCGCCATGAGCGTAACCGCGGTCGCAAGATGGATGGTGCTCCGGCGGCCTGGTGTTGCGGGTTGCGGGGTCACCATATCCTTCACTGCATCGGCACATCTCGCGGCAAGGCGGGCAATCACCTTGGCCGCCATAATCGACGTATCGATTCCATCGGGCCATATATTGCGTATGCGCTCGAACTCCTTCGTGTGCGACAAGGCTTCCTCTATGCGGCGCAGCACCGCTTCTTGCACCGCTACAAAAGGACGGGCGGCGCTCATGGCCGTCATCCGAAGGGTCGGATCATCCAGCAGGCTGGGCGCAACATCGGGGCGCTTGCGCATGATTCCGAAGTATAAGGATTGCGCAGGAATATGCAAAAAATCCGGCCTGCTGGGCCATGCCACGGCATTCCGCCGCGATCATTTCCAGTCGAGCGCTCCCGTGAAGGTCACCGTGCGCGATCCCGTCACGATCGAACCGATCGGGTAGCAGTCGTGCCCCGCGTTCTTCATGTGCGTCGCGATCGCCGATGCCGCGTTTTTCCTGCACACAATCGTGAGGCCCACGCCCATGTTGTAGGTTCGGAGCATTTCGGGATCACTGACCCTGCCGGCGTCACGGATTGTCCTGAAGACGGGGAGGATCTTGATGGTGCACAGGTCGATGGATGCGTTGAGGGTGGCGGGGAGGATCCGTTCCAGGTTGCCTTCGATGCCGCTGCCTGTGATGTGCGCCATGCCCGTGAGGCCCGGATGCTTGAACACACCCTTCAGAGCGGGGAAGTACGCGGTGTGGGGAAGCAAAATCGCATCGAGGAACGTGCGGCCGCCCGTTTTCTTTTTGGCAAGCTTCGGGTCTTTCTTCATGAGCGCGCGCACGAGCGAGTAGCCGTTGGTATGGAGCCCGTTGCTGGCCACGGCGAGCACGACGTCGCCTTCTTTGATCTTCGATCCGTCCACGACTTCGTCTTTCTCCACCACGCCGATGACGCTCGAGGTCAGAATGTAGGTTCCCGGCGCAAGCACGCCCGGCTGTTCCGACGTCTCGCCTCCGGTGAGCACGCACTCATGCAGCGTGCACGCGTCGGCGACCGCTTTCACGATGCGCGTCACCACCTTCTTCTCCAGCTTCCCGCAGATCACGGCGTCCTGGACGCTCACGGGGACCGCGCCCATCACCGCGATGTCGTTGATGAGGTGGTTGATCATGTCCTGGCAGATGGATTCCACCCGGTCGTGCTTGAAGGCGAGCAGCTGCTTGCTGCCGGGTTCTTCGGTCTTGAGCACGAGCACCGGGTGCTTCATCCCCGGGAAGCGTCCGTCGAAGAGGGACGCGAAGGCCCACGAATCGACGGAGTTGAGCACGCGCGCGTCGGTCGTCCGGAGAGTCGCCGCCATTTCCTCCTTCGTCGCGTCGGCGGTGGAAATATGTACGCCCGCGTCGGCGTACGAGATCGATTTGGTCGGTTTCTTGGGGGACATGGAGGGAGTGTAAGCGAAAGGGGACGGAGGGTACAGAGGGCACGAGGGGACAGAAGTGCGTGAATGAAAATAAGCGCATGAGCAAAACACCTCCGCTCCGTCTGTCCCGTCTGATCCTTCAATCCGAATGTATCGAGGTAATCCTCACTTTCCGTCCGTTTGCGGCGGCCTTCTTGCCTTTTTTCTTCCCTTTGGCATCTTCTTCCATCACCGCCACTTCGCCGTCATCGTCGTGTTCGATCATCGGGGCCGTTCCGTCCGCTTCCGTCTCAGCCGGCGTCAGTACCGGTTCCTCCTCCACGTCCATCGCGGTGAGCGCCTCTTCGGCTGGCTCGGTAAAGAGCTCCCGCTTCTCCTGCGCAGGGCCCCGTGGCTCCGTCGCGCCGGAGTCCGCAACAAGCTTGCCCTGGCTGAATTCGATGACGCGGGTCTTGAGAGACTGGATCAGGCCGATGTCGTGGGTGGCGAGGATCACCGTTGCGCCCTCGCGATGGATTTCGCCAAGCATCATCATGACACCCTTTGCCTGTTCGGGATCCAGGTTGCCCGTCGGTTCATCCGCAATGACGATGAGGGGCGAGTGTGCAATGGCGCGGGCGATGGCCGTGCGGGCCTTTTCGCCACCCGAGAGTTCGCTCGGAAGCGCCGTGGCCCGGTTTGCGAGCTTCATGCGCTTGAGGAGGGCGGTGACGCGGGCCTGGATCTGTGCTTCGGTTGCGCCGCACACTTCCAGCGGGAACGCGATGTTTTCCTCCACCGTGCGGTTCTGGAGCAGCTTGTAATCCTGGAACACGATGCCGACTCTCCGTCGGAACACCTGCAGCGCGCCCGAGGGGACCGTGCGAAGATTGACGCCGTCCACCAGCACGCTGCCGCTCGTAACGTCCTGCGCGCCCACGAGGAGCGAGAGGAACGTGGATTTGCCCGCGCCGCTCGGGCCCGTGACGCACACGAACTCGCCCGGGTCGATGCGGAGGGTGAGGTTCTGCAAAACAACGAGACGACCAAACGATTTTGTCACATCCTTTAACTCGATCATGGGTGCAAGTATATCGATGACACTCGCATGCGCACATTGTTAAATGGATAAATGGTGACATGGTTAAATGGCAAACAGTTGCAACCATGTAGTCATTTCACCATTCCACCCCTCGTTCATCACTTCGTACACACCAAATACACTTCACGACTTCTGTCCCTGCTCGCCTCCACCGTCTTGATGCCCACGCGTTTCCACGTGGTTTTCAGCTGACCGAGGAATTCATCGAAGTCCGCGCCGCGGAAAATTTTACACACGCACACGCCGCCCGGTTTCAGCAGCTTCATCGCCAGATCGGTCACGGCCTGCGAGAGCTCCACCGATCTCCACTGGTCCACGTCCTTGATGCCGCTCGTGTTCGGCGCGATGTCCGAGAGCACCAGGTCCGCGGTTTCCACCTCGTGCCGGCGGAGGATGTTTTCCATGAGCGCAGTATCGGTGATGTCGGCTTCGTAGGTGAAGACGTTATCGGCGATCGGTTTGATGTTCTGTAAATCGACCCCGATCACGATGCCTTCCGGCCCCACCTTCTGGCTGGCGTACTGCAGCCAGCTCCCCGGCGCGGCGCCGATATCCAGGACCGTCATGCCGGGCTTGATCAGGTGGAACCGCTCGTCGAGCTCCATCAATTTATAGACGGAGCGAGCACGGAAGCCCTCGGCTGCGGCGCGGCGGCTCCATTTGTCGTTGGGGATGTAGGGCTTGGGCAT
>CAYTEH010000039.1:0-7889 GCA_964436765.1 uncultured Candidatus Peribacteria bacterium | reverse complement strand
GGCGAAGACAAATGGTCGGGACGAAAGGACTCGAACCTTCGACCTCACGGTCCCGAACCGTGCGCTCTAGCCAACTGAGCTACGTCCCGACAGAGACGGACAACGGGGAAAACTGACGCGCACAGCATACCGGCTGCAGGTGACTCCCACAATGCGGCCCGTGTATGCTTAAAAACGCCTCTCAGGCTTTTTCTCCATCTTTCCATGAATGCCCCCCGCTCCTACAAATACTTCGACCTCGTCACCGTCGCCTTCGTGGCGGTGCTGCTCATCAGCAATGTCGCATCAGCCGCGAAGATCGTCGACTGGGGCATAGCGCCGTTCGGCCTGCGCCTGGCATTCGATGCCGGGACGCTGCTCTTCCCTCTCAGTTACATCTTCGGCGACATCCTCACAGAGGTGTACGGCTTCGCGCGGTCCCGCCGTGTCATCTGGTACGGCTTCGCCGCCACTGCGCTCCTGAGCGCCTCTATGTTCGCCATCGGCCGCATGCCCGGCGAAGCGGAGTGGCAGGGCTACGCGGGCGACCAGGCATTCGATGCGATCCTCGGGGGACTCGCGTCGGGAGGCATTATCGCCGCAAGCCTGCTGGCATACTTCGCGGGCGAATTCTGCAACTCGTACGTGCTGGCAAAAATGAAGGTGCTCTCGCATGGCCGGCACCTCTGGATGCGCACGATCGGCTCCACGCTTGTCGGCCAGGCGGTGGATACCGGCGTTTTCGTCGTCGTCGCGTGCGCATTCGGCGTGTTCCCGTGGTCGCTTGCCTGGACGTTGATCGTGGCCAACTACGTCTTCAAAACGTCGATCGAAATCGTGTTCACGCCGGCAACCTATGCCATCATCGGATACCTCAAGCGGAGCGAGCACGAGGACCACTACGACCGCCACACGAACTTCAACCCGTTCTCATTTTCTTGACTTGCCGGACGGCAGTCCTATTCTGGGTTTGCTTTGAAGAAACAGCTCGCAATTATCAGCTCCATTATGACCGCACGCCTGGCGTGAGGAAGTGAGCTGCCCGTAGAACTATTGCTTTCTCCGCCTGACCGCAGCGGAGTTTTTTTATTTCCTTCACAGTTACGCCATGAATGACACGACCCCCACCGCAACGCCCGAATTCGTACGCACTCTTGAGCAGGAGCAACCAGATGACCGCCTGCGGCGTCATTTGGCCGACGCGCTAGCGCAGTTCCGCAGTCGGCTGTCCGTTGCGCGGAGCAAGGACACACCCGTGCTCAATGACCAACGCCAGGCGATCCGCGACATGGTTGAACGTGCGCTCCGGGAGTCGATAGACATCGCTGCACTTCGGGAGGAATTTCACAAAGAATTACGTGACGCCGGCCGCCACCTCGCCTGATGCCAACACAGCTTCTCTGCATTTGTCGAGACCGCAGTCCCCTTCCGGTTTTTAGATGAACACATTTTTTATGCAATGTGGCTGAGGTAGCATCATGAATGAATGAAGAATTTGCGACTTAATCCCCTTCTGGAAGCGACAATTCACCTTACGCATCAATTGAAAAGTTCTGTACAGGCAGGCTGGACACTATTTTTGCTGTCTGTACACTTCTCGACCCCCATCCGGGGGACTTAGTATGGAAATCGTGAAGCCCATCTCACGTCGCGCTTCACTCCCGTTCGTGCTGATGCACGCGCTGCTCATCACCTTCCTCGCGCTGAACATGGTGATGATCTCCTCAGTCCTCGGCTGAGCAGGAGTGATACCGCCCCGGAACCGCTCGACGCCCCCTACTGATGGACGAGCGGACACAGATCGCCCCACGCAACGCGGAGGGGCATGTTTCGGTTGTGGGATCGGGAGCTCAAAACAGCCCTCAGAACGAAATATTTGTCACACGGTCAAAATACATGCATTGACGGGCGTTCTGTCGTGAAAAACTGCGACTACCAGAGAACGCCCTTGGGGCGTCCTTTGAACTGATTCCTGACAATCCCGGCGTGGGCCGCCGCCCTGGCAGACAGCGCGCTGATAGACTCCCTGTCGGCAGGATAGGCGTTCCCCAATTCCCGCCCCGCTGTCTGGAATTCCTCCACGTTCTGCGACAGGGCAATGAAATGCGCATTCTGAAGAATCGCCGCGGCAAACGCGTCGTACACGGCCAGGAACTCATCGTGCCGGGCGGCAAGTGCAGGGCTGTCCCCCTGTTCGCGATGGATGCGAACGATAGCCGTCAGGACGCCGATGTAGTTGTACTTCCCGTATGCAAATGCCTGCTCGTACGCGGCGAGGGCGCCGATCCGATCCCCTTTCCGCAGCAGAACATCACCACGCATCTGCCACCCCCGCGCGTCTTCCCGATTCTGTTCCTGGTAGCGGTCGAGGGAAGCGAGGGCGCCAGCCAGGTCATCATTTGAGAGGAGTAACGAAGCACGACTGAGGTGCATGTCGCGCGAAAATAGTTCACGGCTGCTCCGCCCGTACCAGAGCAATGCGGCGCCCGCCTCGCCGCGTGCTTCCGCTCTGCGACCCAGCGACGACGTCACAAGGAAACCACCCTCGATGAAGAGAATCAGGAGAAGCGCCAGGGAGAGTGCTGCCTCAAACATCCGCCGGGGCACGTGCGTCTGCGGGGGGACCGGACGGACGAGGAAACCGAGCAGCAGCCACAGCGGCAGCGCCACGCCGACGAACTGCAGGTTGTAATCGATCTGGTTATGAAGAAGCAACCCACCGACCGACGTGATGGCTGCCACCTCGAATCGCCCCAGCCCCGCGCCTCGCCCGAACCACGACCGCAGCGCCGCCCACAGATGCGGTGCGACAATCAGGAGAAGGAGGAACGCGAAGAGGACAGCGGCGGGCCATCCGCTTTCCATCGCGAGCTTCAGAAAAACATTATGTGGGTGATCGGACGTCTGGAACACGCCCTTCTGCAACCGGGGCTGGACGAAGCGGAAACTGTACGGGCCCCAGCCGGCCAGGGGTCGTTCCAGCGAGAGCGCGATCGCCTGGGTCCAGAAATCGCGGCGCTCGTTCACCGAGGAGTTTCCCTCGTCGGCGGTGAACGTGGCCTTGGCTGCGAGCGATTCGACCGGCTGATACGCCGACCGGAGCCTGTTGCCGGCGAGGAACAGCAGCATCGCAAGTGTGACGACTGCGAGAGCTCCCGCTGCGTGACGCGCTCCTCTGCGCAGAAGCTCGGGGGGCCGGCGAAGGAAGGGGCCGGCTCCAAGAAACGCGAACAGCACCACCTGCGCCAGAAGCGACAGAAACGCGCCGCGCGAGTAGCTCAGGAACAGGCACCCGATCATGAGAGCCAGGACGAGCAGCTGCCAGTGCTTCCGGAGGGGCTTCAGCACGAACCATGCAAGCGGCCACGCCAGAAGCAGCATGTCGGCCCACGCGTTGGGCCAGTAATCCGTGACAAAGCGTTGATCGAAAAAAGTTCCCACGAAACGCGTCGCGGGCTGCAACGTGTACACCAGGAATCCCGCAAGACACGCAAGCAGAACAGCAACCGTCAGGGTGATGGACACCTTCTCCCGGAACGCGAGCGTGCGGAGACCGGTGCGGCGGCGGGCGGTCCACAGAAAAAACAATGCAAGCGACGCGGCGCGGATGACGTCATCGAGGCCGTAGTTCTGAGCCGACGACGTCGCAAAACTCCCCGCCACCCACAGGACATAGGCCATGACCAGAGCCCAGAGCACAGCCGGCGTATCCCCGGAATCGCCACGGCGCCATGCAGACAGCGTTATCCCGGATGCAAGTATGCCAAGCAGCCAGGTACTCTCGAGCGTCTTACCCCCGTGCCAGAGCACCGCAACGATCAACAACAGCAAAACCGTCCATTCCAGTGCTTGCTGCGTTTTTCCAGCGGCATTCGTCATGGAAAAGAGTATGAATCAGATGGAGGAAAAAGGTGTTTGCTATATATTTAAATTCTGTTATAATATTAGATATGTTCAACATACACATCGAACCCCACAAGAGGCTCTTCGCGCTGCAGATCACGTTGTGCGCTCTTGCGATCGTATTGCTGATGCAGGTGGGATCGAGATTCGCAGAGCCCGTGATCCTCTCGGGCCAGGTGAATCACGAGGCCCAGTACGGGCCTGCAACGTCGGCATCCTCCAGCTCTATACGTGTACGCCCTGGTGCCCGCCGCAGGGGCAGCAACCGACTCCGCGTCCGCGCCATCGGAGTCCAGTGAGAATTTTTCTCTTTCCAGATTCATTCTAGGGCCTTTGACGAGTATCATGGTCCACTTCCATGGACCCTTTTACCATGCATGCTGGCCGTCGCGCAGGACCGCGGATGCTTCGCTCGCACTTGCTCGCGAATTTCGTGGTACTGCTGATCATCCTGCTCTCGCTCGTCGCGATGCTGTGGTCGCACCTGCCGACTATCACGCCGCAAAGTTTCTCGCTCCCACGCGGCGTGCTACTGACGGACATCAACGGCTATGAGCTCTACCGTTTTTACCGTGAGGACGACCGGCTGGATTTGCCCCTCGACGCTTTCCCGGCAACGCTGCGAAACGCGGTGATCGCCATCGAGGACAGGCGCTTTTATGGGCGGGGCTGCGTGGACGTGCGCGCGCTTACGCGGGCCGCCGTTGCCAACATGTTCGATTTCAAATCGCAGGGTGCATCCACCATCACGCAGCAGTTGCTCCGCAACGCCTTCGACCTGCGGGAAAAAACCCTGTCCCGCAAGATCCTGGAGCTGCTCCTCGCCTGCAAAATGGAACTGGCCAACGACAAGGATGGCATCCTCGAGCTGTACCTGAACCACGCGAGCTTCGGAGGCTCGAGCTTCGGCGCGCAGGAGGCCAGCCACCGTTTCTTCGGCAAGGACGTGCGCGAGATCGGCCTTGCAGAATCGGCGGTTCTTGCGGCACTCCTGCAGCGCCCCTCGTACCTGAGCCCCTACGGCGACCATGTGCGGACAACCGTAGACAGGGGTACCCTCCGCCAGCTCCGGCGACGGGAGATCCTGGACCCCATGCAGCTCCCGGCCGGGTCTCTGCAGACCGGCCTGATCGGCTTCACCTTCGACATGCCCGTGGGAAGCATCTATTTCCCGGGAAGGGCGGACGAGGTGTTGAACGAAATGCGCCGTCAGGGAGCCATTACCGATGCCGACCATCGGGCCGCCCGGGCCGACCTGCTTGCGATGCGCTTCCCGACTCGCGCGTATCCCGTTTCGACCCCGTACTTCCCGTCCATCGTGCAGCGGGAACTCTCGGCTATCACGGGGGTGGGCACCAACTGCCGTCTGCTGCTGAGCGGCTGCAAGATCGTTTCGACCCTTGACCCCGCCTTGCAGGCAATTGCCGAGGCGGTAGTCGGCACGAACGCCGTGCGCATCAGGGAACAGTTCCATGCCGACAACATCGCGATGATGGCAGTGAGCCGATCGACCGGTCACATTGTCGCCTACGTGGGCAACGTGGGATTTTCGGACAGGGGCCCGGGATCGATGATCGACATGGCACAGACGCCGAGGCAGCCCGGATCCACCTTCAAGCCGTTCGTGTACGCTGCCGGGTTCCTGCTCGGATACAACCCGGCATCGTTCCTGCTGGACGGTCCGCTCTGGGTCGGCGCCATGAACCCGCAGAACTACGAAGGCGGCTACCACGGATGGACGAGCATCCGCCACGCGCTGGCCGGCTCCCGAAACATTCCCGCCATCCGCATGTTCTTCCTTGCCGGTGGCGAGGACCCGATTCTGACGCTGGCGGCGTCCATGGGCGTCACAACGCCGCTCGAAACCCGGAACGCACACCTTGGGCAGAGCCCCGACTACTGGTTCGGCTACCCGCTTGCGATCGGCGCGGCCGAAGTGCCGCTCACGGAGATGGTGGAAGGCTACACCACGTTTGCAAACAGCGGCGCTCACGTGCGACTCACGACTATCGCCGAAGTGCGCGACGGCCATGACGAAGTCGTCTACACCGCGGCGGACCGGCCGGCGCCCGTGCAGGTGATGCCTGCGCTCGTGGCTCGCGAAATCACATCGATCCTCAGCGACGATTACTTCCGCACCACGCCGCTGTGGAAAAAACTCCTGACGCTCGACGGCATCGAATCGGCAGTGAAGACGGGTACAAGCAACCAATGTGCACGCGTGAACCCCGAGACGCACGCCTGCATCGCCACGCTCCCCACGGACGTCTGGACCATCGGGTACACGCCCGAGTACGTAGTGGGAGTGTGGGTGGGAAACGCCACGCACCAGCCCCTGACAGCCGATGCGGATGGCCTCAACGTTGCATCGCCGCTGTGGAAAGATTTTTTGGAGGCCGCGTACGCCCAGCATCCGTCGCTGGTTCGCGCGTTCCCCGCCCGCTCCACGTTCGATAAGCGCGCCAAGACCGGATTCTACGCACCGGCTCCGGATGTAGGCGCTGATATTTCTGCAACTATCAACAATCCAGGCTGACCAGGCCGCCACGTTTCTTGACCTCCGCGGGGAACCCGATAGCGTTTGCCTCCCATGAGGAGGCTTCCATTGCTTCCGGCCCTGGCGCTCTCCGCGGCGATGCTCGGGGAAGAGGCAGGCGCGCAGCAGTACCCGGAAGACCGTGGTGCGATGATCAACCGGATCGTGGGTGCTGCAGACGACTCGTACGCGAAACTGGCCGCACTGCTGGGGCATGCTGACGCGGGCGTGCGCGGGCGGGCACACGCACGGACTCTTGCCAAGGCCGTCCACGAGGTAGATGAAGCTCGAAAGCCATTTGCGCACAAGACAATTCTCAACCCTGCCAACGCCGTTTCCGTCGAACAGAGACGCAGACTCGATGCCATACTGAGCGCCATTGAAGACGCGGAACGAAATCTGAAACTCAAGCACGGAACACCGTTCCGCGCGCCGGATGCGTGGAATGCAAAGGGGCACACTGTCAGGATTGAGGAGGCCCTGCGCACGATCGCAGAATCGACGGGGCAGCGCATGAATATGACGCATCTTCCGGCTGGAATCGCACTCCAGGAGGTACGCACGAACGGCCTCGACGGGATGCTGTTTTGGTCGGCATTCCGTGCGGTAGGGGCCAGGGCAGAGAATGCTCCTGCCGTCACGGTCAATAGCAAGGGAACCCTCTGGATCAACCAGCAGTATTCCCACGGCGGATCGAGTTACAATGCGGTGAGCGGCCCGCTCTCGGCGGAAATGGTGCAGCACGACTCGTACCCGCACAAAGCAACCATCCGGCTTGATTCCGAGCCGAGACTCCAGCTGGATTCATGTCGTGTCATCTCTGTCGTCGTGGTCAGAGACGGGAAACCATCGCCGCATGCCGCAATTGATGCCCCGCCTTTCGAAAAATCCATGTCTCTGATGCTTCCCCGGGCAGCGAAGCAGGGGGAAAAGGTAACCGTCATTGTCCGATGCAGCATCACGGCGCACACGGGTGAAACCCGCCGCGTACCTGTACCCAAAAAAGATGTCCTTGTTCCCGCGCGCGGGTACTCGATACTCATACGACCCAACGAGCCGGTTCCGGGAAACCGCACCTGGACGAACATTGAACTGCGCGCGGGAACAGACGGATTCCCCCCGTCCGTCGAAAACCGGTTCGACTACCTCGTGCTCGATGCCGCCGGCGACGTGATACCGCCCGAGTGCCAGCCGCACACGGTGACAGAGCCAAACCGCATCGTCGTTTCCAAGTTCGTCCGGAACGCTGCGGACAGCTTCGATATCTTCATCCCCGAACAAGGCGTCGCGTGCGCTGATCATACGTTCACGTTCGAAAACGTCCGTCTCAGCACCGCAGAACCCATCCGGTAGCCGGCGCCCGGTTCATCCACTGGTTATGACCCCCCACTCCTGCAGCGCCGTCCGGAGACCGGCGACGTCTTTTTTCAAGTGGTCGAAGAAGTACGTCTTCATTCCCATCCTCTGCGGC
>CAYTEH010000038.1:0-8742 GCA_964436765.1 uncultured Candidatus Peribacteria bacterium | reverse complement strand
ACGGGCGATTAGCTCCCACCTCCGCCTCCGGGCTACGGCGGGCAGGCAGGGGTTAGTCACTATTCTATCTTTCACAACACGGGCGATTAGCTCAGGGGTTAGAGCGCGACACTGATAATGTCGAGGTCGATGGTTCAAATCCATCATCGCCCACCACGTAAAACAGCTCGCAGCGAGGCGAGAAGCTTTTTTTGCGTGCCACGCGGCCTAGCGGTCCATTCAGGGACAAAAAAAGCGGAGCCGGAAGGCCCCGCTTCTTCGTGGATTGCGGCTGATTAGTTCGCGGATGAGGTGCTGCTTGCGGCCGAGGAGGCTGCGGAGCTGGCGGCGGAACTCATCGAGGAGCTCATGGACGACGATGACGACGTGGCCGGCTTGTAGGGCTTCAGCATGTTCGGGCGGCTCGACTTCCAGCCGGCGCGGACTCCTTTCTCCAGCGAGCGGCGCGTCATGCGCTCGACCTTCGCTTTGAACTTCGTCTCGAACTTCTGTTCCTTGCGGTTCATTTTGCTCTGAGCGCGGCTCAATTTCATCTTCAGGAGATTCCTCTGGCGCTCCTTCAGGCACTGGATGCGTTCGGCATCGGGCATACCGGCGCACTCGCCCTTGGAGACGGAGGAGGGGGAGCCGGCGGGGGCTTCGGCTGCAAGCGTGACGGCGGTGAGGCTGAGCGCCACCGTACCGGCCGCCAGCGTGGAGAGAAGTTTCTTCATAGAAAAACGGGGCAGGGGATAAATAGAAAGCGTCCAAACAATACAGAACGGACGGTGAGAGAGGTATTGCAAAAAATACATTTTTGTTTTCCTCAGCTATCATTCTCCTGTCGATAGTGGAAGGGAGACGATCGAAAGATTTTTCGATTTTGGATCGTCGAGCTTCAGGCGTTCCTGTGGTAGATGTCGGTGACGCTCTTCTTGCTTTCGATACTGCGGATGACGTGCGCCAGCAGCGGAGCCGTTCGAAGGACGTGCAGGGAGGGGAGGCTCTTCTTTGAGATGGGCATGCTGTCGGTCACCACGACCTCCGTGAACTTCGCTTTCTTCAGGCGCTCCAGGGCCGGGCCCGAGAAGACCGCATGCGTGGCGGCTGCATAGATCTCTTTGTTCGCACCGCGTTCGAGCAGCGCGTCTTTGGCGCTCAGGAGCGTCCCAGCGGTATCGATGATGTCGTCGAAGAGGATGCAGGTCTTGCCTTCGATATCACCCACCACCTCGTGGATTTCCGTCTGATGATGCGCCGGACGGCTCTTATGCAAGATCGCCAGTTCCGCCCCCAGCGTGTCGGCAAATTTCTTCGCGCGCTTGGCGCCGCCCACGTCCGGGGCCACCACCACGGGGTTTTTGAGTTTTTTCGATTTGAAGTACTCGGCGAAGATGGGACGTGCCACGATGGCGTCCACCGGGATGCCGAAAAAGCCCTGAATCTGGTCGGAGTGGAAATCGAGAACGATCACGTGATCTGCACCCGATTCTTCCAGCAGATGCGCCATCAGTTTTGCCGAAATGGGCTCGCGCGGCTCGCTCACCCGGTCCTGGCGCGAATACGGGAAGTGGGGGACGATCACGTGCACGCTCTTGGCGAAGCTCAGCTTGGCTGCCTGGCACATGAGACAGAGCTCCATCACGTCTTCGTTGGGGTTCAGTGTGCCCGTCTGCACGATGTAGACCTCCTGCCCGCGCACGGATTCGTCGAAGCGCACGTAGTTCTCGCCGCAGCTGAACTTCTTCCTGGTCACTTTCCCCAGTGTGACGCCCAATTCCTTCGCAAGGTCTTCTGCCAGGGCCGGATGGGAGGATCCCGTGAAGAGATGCATTCGTGTGTGCGGTACGGGTACAGTATACCACATGCACGTCCGCTTTACGACGGCTCTTGGCATGGAGGTGGCAGACGAGGAAACGGGCCGCCAGGTGTTCGCATACATCGACGGGATCGTGTTGAATCCCAATACCGCGAAGGTGGAGGGATTCTTTGTGCGCACCCGGCGCCTGTTCCCCGGCAAGACGCTCTATCTTTCCGGCATGGATATCCGCCGTTGGGGTGCGGCAGTGAGCATCGAGGGCCCGGACGCTCTCACCCCCTTAGACGAGAATGTCCGTGTCGTCGCGCTGCTGGAGGAGGGGCGTCCGCTCCTGGGGCAACCCATCTACACCGAGAGCGGTGCGAGCCTCGGCACCTGCGCCGACGTGCAGTTCAACACATCGCACTTCATGGCAGAATGGATCTTCCCGAAGACCCTTTTCTCGTGGGGAATCCCCCTGCCCGTGCGGCAGATTCTCGAGGTGCGCAAGGACCGCATCGTCGTACGCGACACCGCCGTCACCGATCCCGAGCCCGCCGCAGGCACGGTGCCCATCATCGAGACGTTGCCCGAAGCTGTGTAGAGAAAGACCCTTCGGCTACTTCTCTCCCCCGCAGGGGAGAGACCGAGTGAGAGGCCCTCATCCGTCCCGCACCTTGCGAAGCAAGGGTGCGGGACACCTTCTCCCGTTCGCGGGAGAAGGAACAAGGAAATCTTTTCTTTAAAGAAAAGCGCACCCCTACAGATGCGCTTTCTTGAAAGACTGACTGAGCGATTAGTTGACGATGTTCGGCACCTCGGTGGTGACGAAGCCGACGATGACGCGGGCGAGGATGATGACGATAAGACCGACGACCACGTACATGATCGTCTTCTTGGCCTTGCCTTTCTGGTCGTCATCGCCCTGCGACACGATCAGGCGGATACCCGCGATGATGATGTAGATGACGGCGAGGAGCGCCAGGAAGCTCAAAACCCATCCGATGATTTCAAGGACGAGACCACGTAGGTTGAGGTTGCTGCCTTCGGGCAGGTCGCCACCCGGGTCGTTGCTTCCGAGGTTAACAGCCGATGCGACTGGCGCGAAGGCCGCTGCACCCGCGAGTGCGAACCACGTCTTGTAGGCGACGCGTTGTAACGTTGTCATGAAAAGAATGGGGAAAAATTAACGTTGTTGTACAGCACTATTGCGCATCGTAGCAAGTTTGCGCAGTGGCGAATGGCTTGACCGCCGCAGCAGTACGTTACTTTCTATTTATTGTTCACGAACCCGACGCCGATGAGCGCGAGTGCCGGGAATGCGAACCAGAGATCCTGATTGAGGATCATCAGCTGCATCAACTGACTTTGTTGAACGATCGGCGAGAGCGCAGCGGTTTTGGCGAGCGAGGGGTCGAGCATCGGCACGCCCGAGACGTACGTGAGCACAGTCGAGAGCAGCAGCCCCGAGGTCGCGAAGCCGAGCAGGCCGGTGATGCACGCGCTGATCACCGAGGGAATTTCCCGGCTGTAGGCGATGTCGAATCCGGCCCGGACGGCGAGGAACACGACGAAGGCGATGAAGAGCACGAGCTTCACCCACGAGAGGATCTGCATGCTCATGGTAAGCCCCACGAGGCCCAGTGCGTACTGCGAAAAGTCATTCAGTCTCCAGAGAACGTTCCCCAGCCCCTGCACCGCCACAATGGCGATGTAGCAGGAAATGATGATCTTGACCGACTCCTTCTTCCCGATGATGAACGTGTACGTCACGACGATCGCAAAGAACACGATGATGAAGAGGTCCCACGTGAGCGTCAGGTTCATGGAGACGATTATAGGGTTAGGATCAGGGTTAGGGCTAGGGATGAAGGATTTACTCGAAGGTGGTTTTGCTTCAAAGTGCCACTAGCATTTGAAGTTTGTGTTCCTGACCCTGACCCTATTCCTAACCCTTCGCATGCGACACGGTTTTCTCCTCATCGACAAACCAGCGGGCTTCACAAGCCACGACGCGGTCGCGGTGGTGCGTAAGCGCCTCAGTGAACGCTCCGTCGGTCACCTGGGCACGCTCGACCCGGCCGCGACGGGCCTGCTCGTGCTCGCGGTGGGGAAGAAGGCGCTCAAGGTGGTGCAGCTCTACTCCGAGCTTCACAAAGAATACGAAGCCACCGTCCTCTTCGGCAAAGTGAGTACTACCTACGACGGCGAGGGGATCATCAAGCATTTCGACATCGCGATGGGCTGGACGCCTCCCGACGAAAGCAAACTGCAGAACGTGATAGCCGACCGCTTTGTCGGGAAGATCAAGCAGGTGCCGCCGGCGCACTCGGCCGTGCACGTGGCGGGCGAGCGCGCGTACAACATGGCGCGCGCCGGACGCGAGGTGATCATTCCCCCGCGCATCGTGCAGATCGACAGCTGCAAAATACTTTCCTACACCTACCCTCATCTCACACTCAAAGTGGCCTGCGGGTCGGGCACCTACATCCGCTCGCTCGCAAACGACCTGGGCGACGTGCTCCGCTGCGGCGGCTACCTGGAAACGCTGCGTCGCACGAAAGTGGGGGAGTGGACGGTCGAGAATGCGGTGAAGCCCGATGCCGCCACATGGACCGACGTGCTGCCGCTGAAGGACGTGCTCAAGGGCCGCCCGTCACGCGAGCTCACAGACAGCGACTGGGAAGAGATCGGGCACGGCCGCAATATCGACGCCGAGGTGGAGCCCGATACCATCGCGTGGCACGAAGGGTTGCCGGTGGCGATCCTGGTGCCGGCGCCCGATGGGACGGCGCATGCAAGGAAGGTGTTTTAATTCGTGGAAGGGCGGCATTTCTCAGCTTTGAATTCGCCGTATTTTTTGCTAGTCTATCCCGGCTTTGGTGCTTTGTTGTGGGTCAGTAGCTCAATCCGCCCAGCCGCGCACGCGCGGCGTCAGGAAACAAGAGCCGCTCGATCCATTGGCAATTCCGTTCACTCACTTCATCGGGTCAGTAGCTCAGTCCGGTAGAGCAGTTGCCTCTTAAGCAATTGGCCCTGGGTTCAAATCCCAGCTGACCCACCATCAACATTAGTCTCCATTCGTCTTTCGGTAGACCACCCAGTACGCCCCTTTCTCGTACGTCTCCGCAGCCAGGGCGTAGGTGCCGTCGTCGCGCGTGACGGTACGCGCGGGCACCGTGAGGTGCAGATCCGTTTTTTCGATCAGGAGCCAGGCGGGGCCGGACGCGTCCGAGGCTGCAGCGAACCGGAGGCGCCCGCCGCCATCGAGCATGGAGGCATAGTGTTCCAGCAGAACCTGGATCCGGAATTCCTGGTTGCCTCCCACGGCAACGACGTCCGACCGGTCATGCCGCAGGATGTACTGCAGCGCGGGCGCATACGATCCCCACCCGTACCGGACGCGTTGCGAGAGCGCAGCCGCGTTGCCGGCAATGCAGACGATGAGGAACGCAGTTGCGGCGCTTTTGCCGGCTGTTCCCCGGCGCCACAGGCGTGCGAGCGCATGTGCTGTGAGCAGCAGGAGGAGCACGAAGAGGGGGAGCAGGTAACGGGTGACGACCACGGACGGGAAGAGCGCGCTGAGCGCCGCGACCGCCACCCCCGTTCCAAGCGCGACGCGCGTCCAGGGATTGCGCAGTGATGTCCGTAGTTCGCTCCGGTAGGCCGCGCCCAGGAGCGCCAGGACGAGGATCGCAGCGAGCATGCCCGGCACCGAGTCGGGGCGCAGTCCTGCGATCATCGAGCCCAACCCGAGCAATTCCCACAGTTGTCCCGGTCCGGGATTGCCGTACCCGTGCATGGATCGGATATCGATCAGGTACAACCCAGCGAGCGCCGTGAGCGGCACCGTATGGAGCAGCAGGAATTCCCGGATCCCTTGCCGCGCCCGCCCTCCGCCGACGCGCAGAGCCGACCAGAACAGCAGGAGCAGATAGCCTTCAATGAAGATCAGCTGGCAGAGGAATGCTGCGACGGCGGTGATCCAGAACAGCGCCGCATCGCGCGTCCTGCCCGATTCATGGAAGCGCTCCATGCAGAGCCATGAGAGCAGCCCGAAGACCAGCATGGGGGCATAGCCGCGGGCATCGGATGTGAGGGTGACGAGGAACGACGAGAGACCGATGACGGCCGCAGAGGCTGCCAGTTCGAAGAAGTTGCTCCTGGGAGCCCGCAGCCAGAGCAGAACCGTTGCGCCGAATCCGGCGAGAATCGCCGGCAACCGGTAGGTGATTGCAGCCTGCCCGGGTCCTGCGATCCAGAGCCAGAGCGTATTGAGATAGTGATTGTTGTCGCTATGAAGCGTGAAGACGCCGAGCGGGGACCGGAGCGT
Source organism: uncultured Candidatus Peribacteria bacterium (assembly GCA_964436765.1). GTDB lineage: Bacteria > Patescibacteriota > Gracilibacteria > Peribacterales > Peribacteraceae > CAYTEH01. The sequence goes on along the minus strand of CAYTEH010000038.1, from coordinate 2,632 downwards.
CGAGGCGAGCGTGAGCGAGAGTATTTCATCCAGCCACAGCTCATGGCGCGCGATGAAAAAGCGGAGCAGGAAAGCGACGACAGAGATACAGGCTGCAGCCTGCCAGCCGAAGAATCTGTGCGGGGACGTGATACATGCATGATATCACTGGGCAGCCTTCGTTGCCGTCCATCAATGTGCCTGCATCGATGCCCATGTGCGGGTCTTCATCGGACGCCTGAACGCTGTCCCTCGTTTTCCGGAGCAGGCGCGTGTTGTAGGATGGTCGAGATGGATCCTGTCCAGCGTCGCCGGCTGCTTGAGCAGATGTTGCCATGGATGACGATCGTCGGCCTTTTGGTCGTACTCGGGTCTTTTCTGTGTCCGCTGCCCAATGTTATTGCGCTCGATGACGGCATTCGTCACTACTCCATGGGGAGGCTGATGACGGAAAAAGGGATCCTTGGCACTGACGGCTGGCGGGAATTCATGTACAGCGGCAGTTTCAGCGCCACCGGCGTCGATCCCTGGTTTCTTGCGGACGCACTGTACGTCCCGCTCGCCCCGTTTGGTCCTGTTGCCGCGGTCAAGCTCTATGCGCTGGCATCCATTGCGTGCCTCCTGCTTTCCTTCCGCCTGCTGCTTGCGGCACTCGAGGTGCCACCGCGCTTCCAGGCGCTCATGATGGTATTCCTCCTTTTTGGAGACAGCCTGTTCTTTATGCGGCAGCTCCTCGGCAGGCCGTTCACGCTGCTGACGGCACTGTGTCTACTTGTCGTCTGGGCCGTTCTGCGCCGGCGTTGGTTTGTTCTTCTCGTACTGCTGGCACTTGCCACATTGTTGTCACAACTCTTCATTTTTCCGCTGTTCATTGCAGGAGTGGGATCCGTATGGCTTTGGAGGAGCAAGCGGACATCCTCCGTTCTCTGTGCGGGCGCGTCCGTTGCCGGCACGTCGGCGGGACTGGCGTTACATCCACAGCCTCTGGAGTATCTGCGCTATCTTGCGATGGGCTTCTTTGGCACGCTCGTTCCGTTCAGTGGCAGCGGGGTGGATGGTTCCGAGGTGCACAGCGGATTTTCCAAAAACGCCCTGCACGTCATTCTCGGCATCGGCATCGTCTGCGTGCTGCTATTGCCCATCCTGCTTCGTCCGCAGTCGTCCAAGGAGAGGGTCGCCACACTGCTCGCATCGGAATTGTCATTGCTGTTCCCTCTCGTGGCTGTTTTCTTCCTGGCCTTTGTCGCAAAGTCGCGGACAATTGATTTGCTGTGGCCCCTTCTGCTTGCGTCCATTGCAAGAACGATAGTCCTTTTTCCCCGCGCCCCCTCCGCGGCAGCCGCACTTTTCCTGCCGACGCAATGGCCCGCCCGCCGGTGCGCGATGTTCCTCCTCCTTGTCGCGTTGCTGGAATCGGCAGTGATGGCCTACACCGTGGTGCGCGCGAACAGAAGCAATTCTCTCGATGCTTTTTCCTGTATCCGGGCGCTGCCAGATGGAATGAGAGTGTTCAACGTCGACTGGGATCTGATCCCACCTCTCATTGCAGTGAATCCACGCGTTCGCTATGCGACAGGCATGGACCCCGCATTTACCGATACAGCGGCCGCACCCCGCGTGTATGAATTTCTCAGGTCCTGGAAGGCGAAGGATATCGATGCCATTGATGTCGATGCGTGGGCAGAGGATGTGATGCGCGCCGTCCCGTCCGACCTGCTTCTTTTTCGAAACAAAAAAACGCGCGCGAATTTTTTCTGGCACCTTGGCAGAATTCCGTCACTGTCACTGCTTTGCGCAGATTCAAAAACAGTCTTCTTCAGTGTTCGCGATCCGAAGTGATTACTTGCGATCCTGCAGATTTCTACTCGGGGTGACAAATGGAGCTGCCAGGAATCAAAATTCATCAATTGCCCACACTTTCCTGGCAGTGCCCTTCGATACGCCCCTCCTTCGTCGGGGCTACTCAGGGTGACACCTCAGGCATGAGCTGATTCCTGACAATGACGTTGGATGGTTTTCCAGTCAAAGGGGAATTTGTACGTTTCAATCGCGCGGACGAGCGCCGCAAAGCAGCGCCAGACGTCGGCACCCTCGTAGACGAACGCGTTGCCGGTCTCCTGCACGGGGTTGTAATCGTCCAGGATTTTCTGGGAAGGCGACACCGGTACGACGCCGCTCTTGAGGCAGCGCAGCAGTTCCGCCTCCGGCACGGCATTGCTCACGAAGAGCGCCATGTCGGACGCGGCGTACATCTGGGTGATGGATTCCTCGGTATCGGGGACGATATGGAAGCGGTGATTGTGCTCCTTCGCGAGCTTCGTGCAGAGCGTGCCGTACTTCGCCGATCCTTTGCCGAGCACGAGAATCTCGAGCGGTTGGCTCAGGAGCGCAGGGATCAGGTCCTCGAAGAGTGCACCACCGAGTGCCTCGCTCATGCCTGCGGGCAGGCAGAGCATCGGGCGCTTGGGTTCCTTCGGCCAGCCGCACTTCTGCTGCAGCGCCGTTTTATGCTGCACTTTCTGCTCGAGCACGACGGGGTGTTGGGGGGAGGGCACTTGGACTGAGGAAACGAAGTAGGTATTTATGTATCCTCTTAGTATAGCGGAAAAAGATGGTTTTAGGAAGGAGCGGGAATTTGACGAATATTGGAAAT
>CAYTEH010000037.1:7416-9754 GCA_964436765.1 uncultured Candidatus Peribacteria bacterium | reverse complement strand
TAACTAAGAACTTTCATTTCCTCGCGTCTCTCCACTCCTCCAACAGCCTCTTCTCTTCGCGACTCAATTTCGTCGGAATCTCCACGTCGACCGTCACATAGTGATCGCCGTGCCCGCGCGCGTTGAGGATGGGCATGCCCTTTCCTTTGATCCTGAACGTCTGCCCCGGCTGCGTGCCCGCGGGGATGCTCAAGGTGACCTTCCCCTGCACCGTTTCGACCGTCGCATCGGCTCCGAGGATGGCATCGACGACTGGCAACGCAAGCGACGTGCGGACGTCGTCGCCCTCGCGCGTGAACCGGTCATCGGGCGTGACGGCCACGTGCACGTAGAGGTCGCCCGCCTCCGCGCCGCGCCGGCCCGCATCGCCCTCGCCGCGCAGGCGGAGCGTCTGGCCGTCGTCGATTCCGGCGGGGATAGTGACCGCGACCTGGACGGACTCCTGGATGCGTCCTTCACCGTCGCATTTCCTGCATGGCTTCTCCGGGATTTTTCCGGAGCCCTGGCATCTGGGACACACCATTCTCTGCTGTACGGCGCCAAAAAACGACTGTGCCGTGCGGGTGACCTGCCCCGTGCCGCCGCACTCGGAGCACGTGACGACGTCGCTGCCTTTGTCCGCGCCGGAGCCCTCACACGAAGAACACCGCACGAGACGCTTGATGTGGATGGCGCGCTCGATTCCCGTGACGCTTTCCATGAAGTCGATCGTGATGCGCACCTCCGTATCGGCGCCCTTGTCGCTCCGTGTGCGCCCGCGCTGGCCGCCGCCCGCCCCGCCGAAGAAGCTCTCGAACAGATCGCCGAAATCCACGCGCGCGCCGCCGTTGGTGAATCCCGAGAAATCGAACCCGCGTGGATCGAACCCCGCGCCGCCTCCGAACCCGCCACCACCCGCTCCTCCTGTGGTGCCGAACTGGTCGTACATCTGCTTCTTCTGGGGATTGCTGAGCGTCTCGTACGCCTCGTTTACTTCCTTGAATTTCGTCTCCGCGGCTTTATCCCCCTTATGTTTATCGGGATGCAGTTCCTTGCTCAGTTTCCGGTACGCCTTTTTGATGTCATCGGCGGACGCGGTGCGGGGGATGCCGAGGATGGAATAAAAGTCTTTGGCCATGAGGCCTACAGGATAGGGCTAGGGCTGGGGTCAGGGCTAGGACAGTTTGTGAAGTGAGCTTTATTTTTTGCCTAACCCTAGCCCTAATTCTAGCCCTCAGTTCCCTGGAAAAATCACCGCTTTTGCGCTATACTATCTAGATTTCATGAAACACCACTTCCACCCCCACGCACAGACCCTTGCGACGGCCGCAGCCCTTGCGTTCGTGCTGACCGTTGCCATGACGTCGTCGGGCGTTTCGCTCGATGCCCTGGTGATCCCGTCATCCAAGCGGCCCAACCCGCCCCAGTGGAAAGTGATGACGCCCGAGACGCTGGAACTGGGCGCGACAGTCCCTCCCAACACGCACGTGGTCTTTACCGTGCCCGCAAGCATCACGCGCATCAGCAGATCGATCCTGTTCGGCAGCAAGAGCGCCAAGGTCCGCTACTGGGGATACTGCATATCGGACGACACCCCCAGCACCACCAAGCCAGGCACGCTGCCCGGGAAAGTATTCCTCTCCGAAGCCGAGCGCGACTGGCGCAAGAACAACCTGGCCCACGCGATGACGACGGGCAGCGCCTCCTCCGGACAGCGTGAGCGCGAAGCGATCCGGCACCAGATGGAAATGTTCATGGGCGGCAACACGTGCTACATCATGACCAGCCTGCCGCTCCCCATCGGCACCGACGGAGACGGAGACGGGTTCAATGTGCAGCTGGAGAAACAGTTGCGGACCGACCCCGTCAACCCGGATACCGACGGCGACGGCGTGAAGGATGGCGACGAGATTCTCGTGGGCAGCAACCCGCTGATACGCGATACCGACAGCGACGGCATCATCGACGGCATCGAGAACGTAAACCGCGACGGGCGGGTGGACGAGAACGAAACAGATCCGGGCAATAAAGATACGGACGGCGACAGCCTGTGCGACGGATACTGCCGCGTGACCGGCGACGTGAAACTCTGCCGCGACCTCAAGGGCCAGGATTGCTTCGACCTCCCGTATGCCCGCTGGGTGGGCGAAGACAAGAACCTGAACGGAACAGTCGACAGAGACGAATACGACCCGCGCTCGGTGGACACCGACGGTGACAACATCCTCGACGGCGAGGAATACCTCGATTGTCTCCTGAAGAACAAAGATGATTGCTAATAAATGAATTTCTGATATAATATTATGATGACTCGCTTCCTCGCCATCCTCGGCATCCTCCTGATCCCGCAGCTTGCACA
>CAYTEH010000037.1:5383-7316 GCA_964436765.1 uncultured Candidatus Peribacteria bacterium | reverse complement strand
GGGGCCCCGCTCTCGGGAACGGGACCGGAGACGGTGGCGGCAGGCCTGACCATCGTCGCAGGAATCGGACTGACGTTGTGGAAGGCGAAGAAGATGAAGAAGTTGGTGAAGCACTGAAGGGATAGAGGTGTGGCTGTTTACAACAGGGGACAAAGGGAGGCAGATGTGTTTTCAGAGCGAGCTCAGTCTCGTACATCTGTACCTGTACGCTTGTCCCTTCTGTCCCTTCAGGTGTTCTATCGCCTCATGGAACGCCTTTCGTCTCTTCTGCATGCCAAAATATCCGATGCAGGGAAAATAAATCCTCCGGACATCATTGTCGCGTTATTTCCCTCTGCTACGCTCGCGTCGTGGAGCCTCTCTCCCTCACCGGCAAACGATGGGGCGTGCGCATCGCCGATGCGTCCGTCACGGGCGCGGGGCACAACCTCCTCGCCCTCCTCATGGCCGAACGCGGGCTGGCGGGAGGAGCGCAGCACCACGTCCCGGGTCTGGAAGCGTCGCTCTTTCCCGACTGCGCAAAAGCAACGGAACGGGTACGGCGCGCAGTGGAGCGGCGCGAGAAGGTGGCGATTTTCGGCGATTACGACTGCGACGGCATCACCTCCACCGCCATGCTGTCGCGGTATTTTGAGCGACGGGGTACAAAGCCGCTCCTCCGCCTGCCGCACCGGCTGCACGAAGGATACGGACTCCGCCCCCGCGTGATCGAAGAATTGCACGCCAGCGGAACGCAGCTGCTGATGACGGTAGATACCGGCGTGACGGCTGTGAACGAAATCGCGGCCGCCAACAGGGCAGGCATGGACGTGATCGTCCTCGACCACCATCACCTGCCGCCCGTGCTGCCCGACGCCTACGCGATTCTGCATCCGGCGGTGGGCAACCTCCCCGAACCGCACCCCGCCGCCGCAGGGGTCACGTGGAGCTTCGTGCGGCATCTGGAGGCGGAAGAACAGAACAGCCCCTGGGACGGCTGGGATACCGATTGCGCGCTTGCGGCCATTGGAACGGTGGCGGATCTGGTGGAATTGAAGGGATCGAACCGCATGCTCGTTCAGGCGGGCCTGGCGGCACTCACCCGCATCGACCGCGGACCACTCGCCATGCTGCGGCTCCAGGCTGGCCTGCAGGATGAGATCACGAGCCGCGACATCGCCTTCCGTATCGCACCGCGCCTCAATGCCGCCGGACGAATGGCGGACCCCTCCATCGCCCTGCATGCGATTCTGGGGGACGAGGGCGCCATCATGATGCTGGAAGAACTCAACCGCCAGCGCCAGGAGCTGGTAAAGGAGCTTTTTGTGGGGGCCCTGCACGACGCGGAGCAGGATCCGCATGCATTCATTGCCATCAGCCACCCGCAGTACGTACCGGGCATTTGCGGGCTCATCGCGGGAAAACTGACGGAACACCTGGGGAAACCCTCGCTCGTGGCGCACGCGCAGGGAGACACGTGCGTGGGATCGCTCCGGAGCGTCCCCGCCTACAACCTGATGCAGGGTCTCCGAAAATCCGCAGACCTGCTGCAGCAGTTCGGCGGTCACGCCATGGCGGCGGGCTGCGCCTTCGCTGCGACGAATTTCGAAACAGTACGGGAGCGGATGGCCGCGGATGTGTCCGCCAGCGTGCCGCCCGGCGAACTGAGGCCCACGCTCATGGCCGACCTGCGCGTGCAGCAGGGACAGTTGTCCCTGGGTCTGGTGGAATCCCTGCGTGCACTGGAACCGCATGGCCAGGGCAACCCCGAGCCGGCATTTTTGCTCGAGAATGTATCGCTCCGGAATACCCGCACCGTGGGGCGCGACGCTTCGCACCTGCAGGGGTTCATCGGCAATGCAAAATTGATCGGCTTCGGCCTGGGCAGATTCACCGGCCTGACCGCATCGTCAAAAGTCGATCTCATCGGCCGGCTGGGGATCGATACGTGGAA
>CAYTEH010000037.1:0-5283 GCA_964436765.1 uncultured Candidatus Peribacteria bacterium | reverse complement strand
CCCAGCGCCGAAGCGATCTTGTAGGCGAGGAGTACCGACGGATTGGTCCGTCCACGCTCAATCGACATGATCGTTTGCCTGCTCACACCCGTGCGAAGCGCCAATTCCTCCTGTGTCATGTTCCGTTCGAAACGAAGGCGGCGGATGGCGTTCTTCAGTTGGGCTTGAGACATAATGTGATTGGGAATCCTGCGGGATTCGAACGGTTCCTGGACTAGCCTAGAGAACGAATCCGGGCGGCGCAACCGTGCCGCACCCGCGTGATGAGCGGAGCGCATTGTACTGAAGCGAGAGGACGGATCAAGGGCGGATCGTCATGAACGAAAAGATGAAGCTTGCAGAAATGAAAAAATCCTTTCGGAGTGAGAGGACGACGGAACAGAGGGAACAGAAGAAACAAATGAGACAGATGAAACGTTCCAAAAGGAGCAGAAGGGAAAGATGTGAATTCGTGAGTCAGAAAAATTTTCAATACGCCTGTAGCTTTTGTCCCTTTGCCTCTGTCGCCTCTGTTGCATGTGTCCCTTTCCATTCTCTGCCTCCCATTGGCACTTTTGCGCAACGTTATGGTACGATAGTTGCCATGGGTACGTCTCCGTTCCATGGGATCTTCAGCTCGCTCGGCCAGAGTGCCGACAAGGGCGGGGCGTTTTCGTTCGATGCCGACGATGCGGCCCCGAAGCAGCTGCCCGCACAAAAGACCGCCCCCGCGGAGCATCCGCAGGTGGGGAGAGTGGCCGTGGACATTTACGAGCATGACGATTACTACATCATAAAGGCACCCATCGCCGGCGTGCGCCTGAGCGACATCGACATCGAAGTGAACGATAACGTTGTCACCATCCGCGGCAATCGCCGCCAGGCGGATGTGATCCCGCAGAACCAATACTACCTGCAGGAGTGTTTCTGGGGGCCGTTCTCCCGCAGCGTCACCCTGCCCACCTCGGTGGACCCGAAGAAAATCCGCGCGACGTTCAATAAAGAATGCGTGCTGAAAGTGCTGGTGCCGAAAGAGGAGAAGGTGAAGATCGTCCGTATTACGGAAGTTTGAAATTCGAAGATCGAAGGTCAAAAGCCTTTTGACCTTCAGATTTCGATCTTCAATTTTGCTGTGCTATTTCTTCTTCCCAAACCTCCCCGCCTTCTCCAGCTTGCGTGCGGACTTGATGGCCTTCGTCACCTTCGCTTTGATCGCCTTCTTGGTGCCCGCGCGGCTTTTCGCCGTGTTCACGGAACTCTCGCGGAGCTTCTTCGACATCTCGACCGGAAGATTCTTGAGTGATTCCCACACTTCCATGCCGCCCATGTAGCGCCAATCGGCTTTGCTGAGGAGCGCCTCAAATTCCTTCATCGTCTTCTTCACCTCCTTACGACGTTCGGCGTCGCGCAGATCGGACTCGAGCAGATCGAGTAGCTGGAACTGCATCACATACAGGTTGTGAATATTCTCGATGGCACGGTCTGCTTTGTTCATGTGTGTGTTGGGAAGAATTCACCCCATTGTAGGGAAAACGGGGTCAATTGTCAAAAGACCCGCTTTCCTTTAGGCTGAATGTCCACATCTCTTTCCACCCGGATCTCCATGAAAATGACGCAAGCGATATTGCCTGTTGCTGGCTTGGGGACGCGGTTTTTGCCGTGGACGAAGGTAGTGCCAAAGGAGCTCCTTCCCCTGGGAAACCAGCCCATCATTGCGCTTTTGGTGGATGAGTGTCTAAGTATAGGAATCACCGACATCTGCTTCGTCATCAACCGCGGGAAAGAAGCGATTCCGCAATACTTTTACGGGATGCCCGAACTGGAAAAAGAACTGGCGAAGCGAGGCAAGAGCCACCTCTTAGAAGAGCTTGCGCGATATCACAACGTGAACTTCCACGTGGAGTACCAGGAAGAAATGCTCGGCGACGGGCACGCGCTGCTCCAGGCGCGCAGCTGGGTGAAGAGCCAAAACATCGCGATCCTGTTTGGCGATGACCTGATCGTGGGGAAGGAGAACGGGCTGCAGCAGCTCGCGCGGGCAATGGACGAGGTGAAGGATCCGACTGCCGCGATGCTCTGCCTACAGGAGGTGCCGAAAGAGATGGTTTCGAAGTACGGCATCGTCGCCACTGACAAAGTCTGGCAGAAGACAGCCCCTGATAAGAGACTGAGGAAAATCACGGACCTGGTGGAGAAACCAAAACCCGAGAACGCGCCGAGCAACCTGGGCATCGTGGGGAAATACATCGTTCCCAAAGCGATCTTCGACGAACTGCACACGATCGAGGGAAGCCATGGCGGCGAAATCCGCCTGATCGACGCGCTCGTGGCGGAGAAAGAGAAGATCGATATCTACGGCTGCGTCTTCGAAGGGCGGCGCCTCGATACCGGCACGCCGGAAGGCTATAAAGAAGCGGTGCAGGTTCTTGGATAATCCCAGCGATATGAAGGAAATCGAACGCCACACCGGGCACCTCCTCCGCCGTCCCGTGACGCTCGCGCGGGCCCACCGGCATGCGGTGCGGGCGCACGAATCGGTGAAAGAGGAATTATTCAACGTGCAACCGGAATCGATCCTGCAGCTCTTCGGATCGCCGACGTCGTCACTCCAGAGGTATACGGCCGAGCAACGGCAGCGCCTGACGCAGCTGGCCAGGGAAGCCCAGGCAGGCGTGCAGGTGCAGCAGCACCTGCTCGAGACACGCACGGGCGCCCAAACCCTCATGACGCTCCGTCTGGATGAATGGATGAAGGACGACGGACTACAGGAAACCCTCGAACCCTACGATCCGGCGGAGAAGATTTCCATCATGACGACCGAGAAGAAGCGCGTGATCGAGCGCTGCACCGCCATTCCGTTCATCCAGTCCCTCCAGCGGAAACAGGAATGGGAACGACTATGGAAGCTGGCACGCGAAGCGCACGGGTGGGCCGATGAATATACCGACGACCTGCGCGGAGAAATCACGCAGCACATCGTCCAGCACCTTGCGAACGTGATGCAGATAGAACGTGAACATAGGAAGGCCTGAGCGCCCTGCATCACTCCTCCCCCTGCACGCCGCCTGCCCGAGGCTTCAGACGAATGATCTTTTCGTCAGCCGACATCTCGATCCCCTTGGACAGGAGAATCCCCCGAACCTTGCCGGCAGCAGCTGCCGCGTTGTCCATTTTCCTGCTCCCGATGGATGCTGCCAGCCCGTGGACCGAGACGGTCGCCGCCGTCCGCTCGCGAACCGCCCAGAGCAGGTAAAAAAGCACGCGCATGTCGATGCTCTCGAGGAGAGGTTCTTCTTGCTCGGTCGAAACCGCGCCCCTGAGGGCGTGCGCCAGCTCGCCAAAGACCTGCTCGAACGTCGCCGGGCTGCCCTTGAATTCTGCCAGGAGCCGATGCCGCAGTCCTGTAATCATCTGCGCGAACTTCGTGGGTGCCACCGGCGCCGCGGTCGAGAGGACAGCGGTTCCGTCCGGTGGGAGCAGGTTTTCGGTCACCATGATGATCGCATCTTATCCTTCAGAAGGACGGAGTCAAAAATACATGACATCGTGCCGTGCAACGGGCATCTGTCAGCGATATTTTTTGGCCCGCTCCTCCTGCCCCACCCCCTCGAAAATCCTGGCCACGTATGCGCGCAGCGGCTCCGCCTCTTTCGCGGATAGCCGGCTGATCGCCTCCCCGAACGCGAAGTCCGCCCTGTCGTACTCGCCTGCCCGCGCGTAGAGGAGCCCGAAGACTTCGTACCCCCGGTAGTCGTCGAGGCGCAGCGCGACCGCTTCTTCCGCCACTGCAGACGCATCGGTGAGGTTTCCCTGCGCGACCAGCGCGCGACCGAGGAGTACGCGCGCCTGGAACGCGTGCGGGGCGCCGGCGGCAGCCCGCTTCAGCTCGGCGATCACCGGCCCGAGGTCCGTCACGCTCGACAGCACCTTCCCCGACGTCACGTTCTCCGGCGTGAGGATCTTCAGCCGTTCGCGCGCGATCAGGTCTTTGTGTGCCGCGTCGTCTTTCACGTACGCAGCGACCGCGTCATCGAGGTACACCAGCACCCACGATGGATCCTGACTGAGGGGGATGAGATAGGGGATGGGCCGGCCTTCTTTGGCATCGGACAGATCGATGAGCGCGACCGTGAAGCCATGTTTCGTTTCGAGACTGCGGAATGCGGGAGGATCGTCGGCCGCGGTAAACAATGCTGACAAAAATTCCTCCCCGTAATCGACGTTCCTGCCGTCGACGAAGACCCTCCTGCCGTGCGCGAGCAGTTCGAACCCGAGACCGTACGTGTTGAATGCCTTGCCGTCGACGCGCTCCCGTTCCAGAAACGCCACGACATCGGCGGCACGATCGTTGAGCCCGTATCCATGCGCGTCGTACCGGTTCGCAAATGTATTATTGACCGAGCGACCATGGAGGACGAGTGCGAGCATCACCATGCCGCTGATCGCCATCGGTCTCCAGATGACGCTGCAGACTCGTTCCAGCCTCTCCTTCCATCGCTCACTGTGCTCCAGCTGCAGCACCGTGATGCCGAGCGCGACGAGCACGAAGACCATCTCGTGCCGGTACGCCTGGCGGGAGAGGAAGCCGAAGATAATCAGCAGGAGGATGCTGAACACCAGCTGCTTCCGGATGAGCACGACCGATCCCATAGCAGCAATCCAGAACGGCCAGAGATCCTGGAGGTAGAGAGCCCACGCGCGCGGCTGCCACTCGGCGATGAAGCGCGTGGTCGTGTCCGTCAGAAGCGTTTGCACGTATGAGAGGTTCTCCCAGCCGAGCGGGGAGACCATGAGCACGAGGATGAGTGCGATGGGGAAACCAACGATCATCAGAGTCTCACGATTGGGCATCAGGGCGCCGGCACGCCATCGGTCGAACAGGAGCTGCAACACGCATGCTCCGCCGATGATGACGCCGAGGAGGGCTGCGCCGCCGTGGAGGTTGACCCAGAGGATCTGGAGCGCGAGCAGCGCGATAAACGGCCACTTCATGTCCCTGGGGCGGGGCGCCCCCGGAACCGCGCGCAGGAGCACCGTGCTGCTGATGTACAGGAACGCACTCACCATCGCCCACGTCCACAAATGCGGGCGGTCCATGGCGCCGCCCTTGATGACGAGCGCGGCGAGCATCGCAAGCGGCACGTACGCCCACGCGCGCTTCCAGCCGGTCAACACAGGCAGCGTAAGCGCGAGCGTGACGAGCAGGCTGCGCAGAATAATGACCCCCGTGCTGCCGAAGAGATCGAGGACGAACGAGAGGATGATCTGCGCGAGCCACTCATGATTGGCAAGATAGGGGAGCCC
>CAYTEH010000036.1:0-10914 GCA_964436765.1 uncultured Candidatus Peribacteria bacterium | reverse complement strand
CCCTGTCATCCCGAGTAGAAAGCCGCGGAGCGGATTTCGTACGAGGGATCCGCGGCGCGCTACCCCCTGTTTTTGCTCTTCTGGAAGCGTACAATCTGGATCATGAAAGCGACCGCCACAGCCCCCTCCAATCTCGCTCTCATGAAGTACATGGGCCGCAAGGATGATGTGCTCCGCCTGCCCGCCAACGGAAGCGTGGCGATGAACCTGAGCGGGTGTCAGACCACGACCACTATCGAATTCTCACCTGACTATCCATCGGACTCACTCCGTATCGACGGGCAGGAGGAAGGAGCGGCATCAAAGCGCGCATTCGCGCATCTGGATCGCATCCGCGCGATGTTTGGAATCACGTATAAAGCGCGCATCGAAAGCAAAAACACGTTCCCACGGTCCACGGGGCTCTCATCCTCCTCGTCCGGCCTCGCCGCACTCACAGTGGCGGCGGTTGCGGCACTCGGGAAGTCGCTCAGTCCCCGCGAGCTCTCGATCCTCGCGCGTCAGGGTTCCGGCTCGGCATGCCGGTCCATTCCCGATGGCTTCACCGAGTGGCTGGATAGGGACACAAGCGACGAATCGTATGCCGTGTCGGTGTTCCCGCCGGAGCATTGGGACCTGTGCGATGTGGCCGCGATCATCACCACGACGCCGAAAAAGACCAGCAGCAGCGATACGCACGTGCTGGTGAAAACCAGTCCGCTGTTCGCTCCGCGCGTTGCCGCGATGCCGGCGCGCATCGAACAGTGCAAGCAGTATCTTGCCGCGCGTGATCTCTCCAAACTCGGGCCGCTCGTCGAGCAGGAGTCCGACGATCTGCATGCGCTCTACGAGAGTGTCGGCGTCATCCAGCGGAGCGACGAGGCGAAGGAGTTGTGCAGGCTCGTCACGCAGTGGAGGACAGAAGTTCCGGTCTATTATTCGTTGAACACAGGCCAAAATGTACACCTCCTGTGCGACGCGAAGGACGTCCCTGCTGTGCAGAAGAAACTCGCGTCCGTCCCGTTTGTGCATGGGAACATCGTGAACCATCCGGCGCCGGGGGCACGGGTTATCAAAGAGCATCTCTTCTAACCCCGCGTCGGCAGCACCTTGAACGTCCCCGGAATGCACGCATGCAGGTCACCCATCGAATGATGGATCGCGAGCACGATGCCCGAGCCGCCCGACTTCCCTCCGGCGCCGATCACTTTGGCCGCGCCGCCGGATTCTTCGATTTCTTTGATCAGCTTCTGTACCTCCGGCGTTACCACGCCGAGTTCGATCTGGGCTTTGTGATGGTCAGGAAACACCGAGAACGGGGATTCGCCTTCGATGAGGCGCTCGGTGCAAGCTCCTATTGAGCTCAGAGCGGCGGCGATGTGCGAATCGCCTTTGGTGTACCTCTCTTTCACCCAGGCTACCAGCTCCGGCGTCGTTTCACCCGGAGCCCCCGTATCGATGAACGTCGCATGCGGAAACTTAATGGGCGTGCGCGGCTTTTTGGGCTTCTGGCCTTTCTGGAACACGACGGCGCGGTTGAGCCAGATGACGGTGAAATCCATGCCGCTGTGGCCCGGGTTCACGCGGTCTTCGATGCGCAGCGCCGACGCTTTGGATCTGTCTCCCAGAAGCGCTTTGCACACCGCGATCACGAGTGCGGTGGAGCTGCCCATGCCTTTCCCCAGCGGGATTCTGTTCTCGATCGTCAGGCGTCCGCAGAATGCGTCGCCTTTGGCCAGGCCGCACTCGGCCACGATGCGCCCGATATACGCTTTCCACATGTCATCGATGCCCGGCCAATCGATGAAGAGCGAATCTTTCTCCGTGTCTTCCTCGAACGTCGCGGTGAGCGTGAAGGGCGACGGCATGGCGATGCCGCGCGCGCCGATGAGCCCCATGGCGTATTCGCCGCTGAGGATGATCTTGCCGGGGGCGGTGGCGGAATGAGGCACGGCAGCAGTATGGAGAAAAGGATGCCAATAGGGAATTGCCGAATGGCCGGATGGTCACATGGCCATCTGGCCATTTGACTATCTGACAACTATGACCCAAACCTCCTCTTTCTCCCCTCAAACTCATTCACCGCATTTTCCAGGTCCTTCGCAGAAAAATCCGGGAAATACTTCGGTGTGAACATCCATTCGGCGTACGCGCTTTGCCACAGGAAGAAGTTGCTGGTGCGCTGTTCGCCGGACGTGCGCACGATCAGGTCGATATCGGGCAGGTCGGGATGATCCAGGTGCTCCCGCAGGCTTTCTTCGGTGATATCTGCCGTATTTCTGAGGGTGTGGATTGCGCGAATAATCTCATTTTTGCCGCCGTAGTCCACGGCCAGGTTCAGTACGAAATCAGGCATGTCTGTGGTTTCTTCCTCGACCTCGCGAATGATTGAGGCGAGCGACGGCGGGATGCGATCCTTGCGTCCCGAATGCACGAAGCGTGTCTTGTGTTTGATGAAATCCTGCCGCTCACGGATCAAAAAATCTTCCAGCATCTTCATCAGTTTCGCGATTTCCTCGGGGTCGCGTTTCCAGTTCTCGGTGGAGAAGCACCATACGGTCAGGATTTTCACCCTGCCCGATTCGCGGCACCAGTCGATGAGCGTCCGGAAGTTATCCACTGCTTTCTCATGGCCTTTCCACGGCCTCAGCATCTGCGCGCGGGCCCAGCGGCGGTTGCCGTCGGGGATGATGGCGATATGCAGGGATGATTTGGGAGACATAGATTGAATGAGGGATGGTCAGATGGCCGGATGGCCAATCGACCATCTGACCATCTGGCAATTGGCTATGATCCAAGAAGCAATTTTAATCCTTCGTGAAACCACGGCGCATATCTGTCCGGATTTTTCTTCATGTCGGCTCGCAGGTCGTCAACCTTCACCCACTTCCACTCCGCCACTTCCTTCGGGTCAGTGGTCACCGTCACGTCATTCTTCACGTCGCCGCGGTAGATAGTCACATGCTCATGCTCGGCGCCTTTGCCTGCCGGATCTTCGGCTTGATAGACGAAGGACGTGACGGGAGTCAGATCGCAGGTGAACCCCAGTTCTTCCTTCAGGCGCCTCTCTGCGACGCCATCTATCTCCTCGCCCGCGCGTGGATGACTGCAGCAGGAGTTCGCCCAAACGTTGCCCCAGAGTTTCCCGGAGTGACGCTTTTGGATCAGGAGCTCCGTGCCGCCGTTTCGGAAGATGTAGACCGAAAACGCGCGGTGGAGCAGGCCCGGCGACCGGTGCGCATCGGCACGATCGACCGTCCCGATTTCGTTGTTCTCCCGGTCGACGAGGATGAGCGTTTGCATGCGTACAGTGTACTACGGAAGAGCGGTTGACACTCGCTGACGGGGGCATAGAATCCCCGCAGTGATGCATTCCATCAAGACGACGGGCACGAAGACCACCACCTCCCCCACGGGAAGGGTCTAGCCGCGCGTCACCGAGAGTCACATGCAACCCTTCCCAGAAGGGTTTTTCTTTACGTATCGTTCCTTCACATCATCGCTTGCCACCCGTGTCCTGCGCCTCCATATCGTCCGTGGCGCGGCTGTTTCAAGTTCATTGGAATGTCCGGTGCCCCGGCGTACGGGGTGCAGGAGTTCCGAGTGGCAAGGAGAAGAATCATGAATGCTCTCGATGTCGATCTGGACACGCTCGTCCGGGAAGCCGCCGCTGCGAGCGCTGGATCCCTGAGTGTCACGCTGTCGTTTCGGGTTCCGGAGGGACTCATCGATCTGCGGTTGCTGTTCTCGCAGGCGCTACCGTCCCTGCGGAATCAGATCGTCGAACAGTTGCAGAAGATGGCGGCCCCCGCGGGCGCGCCTCTGGGACATTGTCATGAAGGAGACAGAAAAAATCCCTTCCCGTGTTAACGGGAGGGACTCGGGACATGAGGCCTCGTTCGGCCGCCAGTGACGATTGGCGGCCTTTTTTGATGGAGCGATGATCAGCGACGTGCTTTCTTCTTTGCCGCTTTCTTGGCCTTCTTCACCGGCTTTTTTGCCTGCTTCTTCGCCTTCTTGACGACTTTCTTCTTCGTCGCTTTCTTGGCGGGCTTCGCTTTCTTCATCGGCTTTTTGACAGATTTCTTCACAGGCTTGGCCTTCTTGGCAGCCTTCGTCGCCGGTTTCTTCTTGGCTGGCTTGGCTTTCTTCACCGCTTTCGCCGGCTTCGCAGGCTTCACGGCTTTTGTGGGGGCCGGAGCGGGCATCGCCTCCTTCTCGATCACAAGCTCAGGCGCCTTGATGGTCGTCTTCGGTGTCATGGGCTCTGCAGCCATGCCGGACACGGCGTTTTCGGGCGTGGAGGAGGCATCCGGCTGGGAGGGTGGCGGCGTCTGCGGTGCGGGCCGGGAGGCGGCGCTGCGGAGGAAATCGAATGCGGACGGTTCGCCGCTCTGGAAGGTGAAAGGAGTCATGGGAACATGGAAAGGAGCACGAAGGTACTGCAAAGCGGGGGAGGGGCGCAAGGGTGGGTCCGTATTTACGCGAGGAAGTACGTCGCGAGCCCCAGGAACGTGAAGAAGCCGCAGATGTCGGTGACGGTGGTCACAAACACCGCGCTCGCCACAGCCGGGTCCACTTTGAAGGCCTTGAGGGTGAGCGGGATGACCGCGCCCGCGACGCCGGCCACCACCATGTTGATGACCATAGAGGCCGCAAGGATCAGGCCGATGTCGGTGCGTCCGCGCGTCACGTACACCACGCCCGCGACGATGATGCCGTTGATGAGCCCGTTGGCGAGGCCCGTGAAGCTTTCCTTCAGCACCAGCCTGGCGCGCTGCTTGCGCGGCACGTCGCCCATGGCGAGCCCGCGCACTGCTACCGCCAGCGCCTGTGTGCCTGCGTTGCCTCCCATGCCGGCCACGATGGGCATGAACACCGCCAGCACCGGAAGGGCGGAGATGGTCCCTTCGAAGAAGCCCACCACCGACGACGCCAGAATCGCCGTACCCAGGTTCACGATGAGCCACTTGTACCGCATGCGGATGGCCGCGCTCGCTGGTCCAAGCATCTCCTCCTCCGGGCTCACACCTGCGAACTTATACACGTCTTCCGTTGCTTCCATTTGCGCCACTTTCAGCAAATCTTTCAAATGCACGACTCCCAGCAGCTTCTCGTGTTCGTCGGTGACGCCGAAGACATCGTCCTTGCTGCGGCTGGCGCGCCGCACCAGTTTCTCCTGGTCGGTCGCATGGTGGATCATCGGCAGGTCGTGCATGAGGTCCGTCAGGGTGGTGCCGGAGGGCGCCAGCATGAGGCTGCGGTAGGGGATGAATCCCATGGTGGATCCCTGCTTGTCTATCACCACCACGAGCGGCGTCTGGCGGTGCTCCTTCACGTGCGTGCGGACTTTTTCCGAGACGTCCTTGAGCGAGGCATTCTCCGTCACGGCGATGAAGTTCAGGTCCATGAGGCCTCCGGCCGTCTCGGGGTGGAAGGTTAATAGCTTCTCGAACTTCTGCCGTTTCTCCGGTTTCACATGCTTGAGGATCGCGGCGCGGCGCTCTTCCGAGAGAAACTGCAGTAAGTCGGCTGCGTCGTCTTCCTCGCAGAAGTGCAGGAAGCGCGCCATCGTGTGGTCGGTGAGCCGCGGCAGCACGAACGTCTTGCTGAGCTCGGTCATGCGCGGAGCCACCTCGGCCTGCACTTCGGGGGGCAGCAACGCGAACGTCTTTCGCTTTCCGTTATGCAGTTTGTTCACCACATGCACGATTTCCTGTGTGCTTAAGCGCGCAAGCAGGCTCTTGAGCCGCCGGTCGTCCTTCTGGGCCAGTAGGCCGTCGACGTGTTCGACAAGCTCGGGAAGCTCCATGCAGGTAAAGGAAAAGCGGACGCCCCGGCACCGAAATTTCGAGGTTCCGGACAAGACGTTTGCGGCATTCTACCCCCATCACGTCTGAAGAAGGCAATCGAAAAAAGGAACTTACTGACAGAGTCGAATAATGATCAATGACACAGTGACCAATGATCAATATGAACATGTGCAATGAAGAACGGTACTAAAAAAAGAAGCCCCCTTCCTGGTCATTGCGTCATTGCTGTCATTGGTCATTCCCGTCGAGCGGCTTGCTCTGCGTGATGAGCAGCAACCGCGACAGTCCCCACGCGAGCAGCGCATAGATGATGGCGGCCACGAGCGTGGATGGCTCGAAGATGCGCGTGATGCCCGCGCCGGTAGGTGCCATGTTGCGGAAGATTCCCCAGAAGGGGATCAGCAGCACCCCCGAGGTCCAGTATATGAACGCGACGAACCAGCTCTCAGGATTGGCGGCGAACAGCTTGAAGAAGAAGCGGATCATCAAAAATGCTTCGACGATCCCCATGACGAAGAAGATCATTCGGTACGCCCGATGGGCGCGCATGCTCATCTCGTAGGCCTGCTTCGTCAAATCTTCCTGGACGATCACCTTGTCGTGCATGGAGGGCATGGTACCAGCTACGAAGCGTCAATCAATGCCCGGACAGCCTAGTGACATAGTTCGACTTAGGTTTATGATGCCCGCGTGCGGGTACGCGGCGATTCCATTGGCCTCTGGATGATCGTGATCGCTCTGGTGACGGCGCTCGTCTATGCCGGGTCCGTCCGCAATGGGTTCGTCGATTACGACGATGGCGGCCTTATTCTCAAGAGCGACATCTCGCACGGGCTCACGCCTTCGAATCTTAAGAAGGCATTCACCCGCTACGACCCCGAGCTCTACATTCCGCTCACGTTCGTCGGGTACCAGCTGGATTATTCCATCGCCGGCCTGAACCCGTGGATCTACCACATGCATTCTGTGCTGCTCCACGCGCTCGCCGCTGTGTTCGTTGCGCTCACATGCTATCTCCTCAGCGGTCGCAACCTGTGGGTCGGCGTCGTCACGGGTCTCCTCTACGCGCTTCATCCCATCCAGGCCGAAGCCGTGCTGTGGGCCTCCGCGCGTAAAGACGTGCAGGCGGCAGCCTTCTTTTGGATGTCAGCATTCTGCTACCTCCGTTATCGCGAATTGTCATCCCGAGAGATGAGCTGGCCGTGGTACGCGGGAAGCCTTGCCATGTTCCTGCTGGCGATTTTGTCGAAAGTGTCGGTGATCGTTTTCCCCATGGCGATCCTCCTGTTCGATTATTACCAGGACGGGTGGTTCACGCGGAAGTCGCTCCTGCGCTCCATTCCGTTTTGGGCCGTTTCAGGCGTGTTCGGTGTTGTCGCGATGTTCGGAAAAGGCGATGCGGGGACGGGCTTGCCGCTGGAAAAAGCGCTGATCGGGGCACGTGCGGTCGTGCTGTACCTCACTGGCACGTTCCTGCCCGTCGGGTTCTCGGTGCTCTACCCGTTCACAAAGCCGCTCTCGGCCGCCACGCCCGAGCTGCTCTATTCGCTCCTGCTTGTCGCCGGGGTCACGGTCGCCGCAGTGCTGGCGTCGAAGCGATGGAAGCTCTTTGTCTTCACGTGGTTCTTCTTCCTGCTCTGCCTGCTCCCGAGCTTCACGAACTTTGCCAAAGGCGTGGAGGTGCCGCTCGATGTGTATATCGGCTCCGACCGCTACGCGCTGCTTGGCGTTGCCGCCGTGTTCTTTGGGGTCGCGGTTCTGCTCAATCGTCTGCAGTCGCATACCGCGGTCATCGTTCCGGTGCTGGTGCTTCTGGCCATCCTCACGTTCAGGCAGGTCGGGGTGTGGAACAATACGGAATCGCTGTTCACGCATGCGCTGGCCTATCATCCGGATGCGCACACGGCCCATAACAATATCGGCGGCGTGCTGTTCAACCGGCGCGAGTACCAGCGGGCGATTGCCGAGTACCAGGCGGCCCTGGCCATCCGGCCCACCGCCATCACGCACTACAACCTCGGGCAGGTCTACCGCGAACTCGGCCAGGTCGACCTGGCGGTGAGCCACTACCAGGAAGCCGTGAAGCTGAACCCCAAACGCGCCGACGCGCTCGTGAACCTCGGGGTCATCTACCTGGAACGGCAGCAGTATGCCAAGGCGGCGGACATGTTCCAGGAGGCCGAGGCGGCCGACCGCACGCTCGCGGCCGTGCCGTTCAACCTGGGGCTGGCGTACGAGGCTTTGGGGAAGAAAGACCTCGCGATCAAAGCGTTTGAGCGGGCGCTGGAGATGGATCCGAATGACAGCGAAGCGGCCGAGCATCTGAAGAAACTTCAATAAATGTCATTGCACCCGGCTCTTCCGATCCTTCAGTAGTTACTCCCAGCCTGTACGCTGACACTTTTTCCATCAACGGTCGGTCAGGAGGGTAACGGAGGTGTCGGAGGACCGAGGGAATCCTCTCCGGGGACTGCGCGCCAAGCCTCCTGCGGGAGAGCTTGTCGCTGGGAGCCGGACACGGTTCCCTGGCCCTCTGACGAAAGAAATACGTACCAGTACCTACCACAAACCCGCTTTTGTGCTACAATCCCGCGTCTTTTCATTCTCCCCCATGGACCACGGCGATGTCCTTCTCCGCTTCGATGACGTCTCGTTTCACTACGACGAGCGCAAGCCGATCCTGACACACGTCGATTTTTCGGTGCGTGAGAACGCGAAGCTCACCATCATGGGCCAGAACGGCGCCGGGAAGAGCACGATCTTCAAGCTGATCATGGGCGAGCTGAAGGCCGTCGAGGGCCAGATCCACCTGAAGAAAGGCGCGCGCGTGGGCATCGCCAAGCAGGTGATCCACAGGAGCGAATTGGACAAGACTGTGAAGCAGTACTTCGAAGGCGCGTTCAACGAAAAGAAGTACGACCTCGACCGTCACATCGCCAAAGCGCTCGACGCGGTCAACCTCGTGGCGCCGCTCGATAAAAAACTGAAGGATTTCTCGGGCGGCCAGAAGGCGCGCCTGCTGCTTGCCTTCGCCATTATCCAGGAACCAGATCTGCTGCTCCTGGACGAGCCCACCAACAACCTGGACGGCCCGGGTATCGATCATCTGATCTCGTTCCTCATCAGTTACGAGAAGACGGTGATGGTCATTTCCCACGACGCGAACTTCCTCAACTGCTTCACCGACGGCATCCTGTACCTGGACGCGCACCTGCACAAAGTGGACCAGTTCGTGGGCGACTATTTCTCGGCGCTCGAGATGATCCAGGCGCAGATCGAACGCGAACAGAGCCAGAACGCGCGCATGGAGCGCGACATCCAGGACCAGAAGGACAAGATCAACTTCTTCTCCCACAAAGGAGGGAAAATGCGCAAGCTGGCGAGCAAAATGCGCGACGCCGTGGAGGAGGCCGAGGCCAACAAGGTGGAGGTGCGGCGCGAGGACAAGGCAATCGCCCCGTTCACCATCGATATCTCCGAGTTCACGAAGCCGCTGGCTGAAATCACCTCGGTCGGGGTAATGCAGAATGGCAAGCCCGTGCGCAAGAAAGTCGAGATCACCATGCGCAAGCGCCACAGGCTCCGCATCATCGGTCCCAACGGCATCGGGAAGACCACGCTTCTGGAGCATATGGCCGGCGGGAAAGAGAAAGGCCTGAAGCTCGCCGATGGCGTGGTGGTGGGGTACTACCGTCAGGACTTCTCGGGCCTGCCGCACGATAAAACCGTGTACCAGATTCTCGCCGACGAAATGGAGATGGAGAACCGGCAGGAGATCTATGCGACCGCCGCGCGCTTCCACCTGCCCGGCGACAAAGTGCAGAACACCGTCGATTCGCTCTCTGAAGGGCAGAAAGGCCTGCTCTGCTTTGCGCGTTTCTACCTGCAGAAGCCGACGCTCCTCATCCTCGACGAGCCCACGAATCACATCAACTTCCGCCACATCCCCGTCATCGCCGAGGCATTGAACCAGTACGAAGGCGGCATGATCCTCGTGAGCCACGACCAGGAGTTCGTGAACCAGGTGGAGGTGAATGAAGAGCTGGATCTCGGTGCCCTGTGATCAGAACATCCCGTTCTCGTTCACCATGTCTTCCGGCACCTGCTGCCCGGCCTCCCATTCTTCGATGATCTTGTCGCCCTGGAAGCGGAGAATATGGATCACTGCCATTTCGGGCATGTCGTTTGAAAGCTTGATGCGCCCGTGCACGGCCACCAGGTCGCCGTCTTCCAGCGCGCGCAGGGTCGTGTACTGTTTTTCGGGCAGATTCTTCGCGCTCTCTTCCATGCCTTTTTTGAGCGATTCCCGGTCGCCGGGGAACCAGGCGTTGTGGTGCGTAAAATCGTTGTGCACGTATTTGTCGTAGGCTTCTTGTACTTTTCCGGATGCGGCCAGGCGGAGGAACTCGGTGGCGATCTGTTTGCGGGTCATGCGTGCAGAATAGCGCGTAGAGGCCGTAAGCGACAGAAAAACGTATCGGAATTGCTTTTCAAGAAAGACGGATTTCTCTATACTTTTCCAAGCCTTTTGCGGGTTTAGTCCAACGTTAGGACAGCGGCGTTCCACGCCGAAGATACCTGGTTCAATTCCGGTAACCCGCTCCAAAATTTGCTCGGCAAATTTTGTCGCGTGCGCGCTGCGGCGCGGCGAGTTTTTTCAATTGGGAGGAGGCCTCCCAACCCCTCCCGTCCTATCTTTTGTTGTTCGGATGCATATTTCTTGTGTAGAATTATGCCCTATGTCACACGACCACCACCACGGGCATTCACACGATGATCTTCTGAGCGAGTTTGCCGAGCAGCTCCAGCCGTTGCTCACGGAATCGGAGCAGGGGATCTACGTGTACTTCGATGACGAACTCAAGTTCTGCAACGAAAAATTCGCGACCCTGCTGGGGTATGGTTCGGCCGAGGAATGGGCGAAGACCGAAGGGTCGTTCCCGTCCCTGTTCGTCGACCCGGGCAGCCACGATACGCTCATCGGCGCATTCCAAAAGGCGATGCAGACCCTCAGCGCATCCACCATCAACGTGACATGGAAGAAGAAGTCCGGCGGCACCGCCGATTCCACGGTCATCCTGGTGCCGATCTCCTACAGGGACCACCTGTTTGCGCTTCATTT
>CAYTEH010000035.1:0-12375 GCA_964436765.1 uncultured Candidatus Peribacteria bacterium | reverse complement strand
AGCTCGCCGGAGTAACCGGGGAGCAGGATTCCCCGGCCGTACGGGAGGGCTCCCGGCCTCGCGGCATTGATGGCGTCGCGGACATTCGTCGTGCAGTTGTTGAAGAGCGTGTTGTAGAACTCGGGACGTTCGCGGAGCGCGTTTGCCCGCGTGAGCATCGTCGTGAGGACGGCGCGTATCTCCTGCGCCTCCATCGCGACCGGGTACAGGGAGACGGGATTTTTCCTGTAATTGCTGCGGAGTTTGATCAAATCCCGCTCATCGCCCGCCACGTAGATCAGCTCGAATTTTTTGAAGAGCCCCCACAACGGCGAGAATATCTCCCCCTTCTCTTTCCGTACCTCCACCGAGATGCCGAGGTATTGTCCGTCACTGAATCCGAACGTCAAAAATGTGTGCGCGACGGCCTCAGACCCCGAGAGCGGCTCCACCGCGTACCAGAGCGACTCGATCTTCCGCAGGTCGTACGTCCGGTCTTCGTATCCGAGATCAAAATCCGTCGTCGATCGGTAGACGGCGTTGCGCACGTTTTTGACCGTCACCATGTTCCCGTCGATGACTGCCTGCGGAAGCGTTGCCTGCTCGGGCACCCAGTCGCGGGTGTTCGATGGCGCGAGGCACAGCCATACAATCACGAGCGACGCCGCAAGGGGCATGAGGATCTTTCCGGCAATACGGATCGCGTTCATGCGGCGAGTATAGCGTTCCCTAGCCCGATGCGCCGTTCTCCTCGGCGCCGAGTATGCGGCCGAGCGCGTCCTCTATCTGCCGCGGGTCTCCTGTTTTCTCCGCCGCGAGCATGATGCGGTACAGGGCTATCTGCGCGCGCAATTCTTCATCAGCGAGCGATCGCAGCGTGATCTCCCTGCGGAGGTTCCGGTCCAGATCCGGATCGTCGTCGGCGTAGGCCGCGATGCCGTCGTCGGTGGGTCCGTCGCGGCCGGTTCCCTGCTGCGCATTGGTCATATATTCGATGCAAAAGACTGGTGCTTCTGCCCCGTTCATGCTCAACTCTATCAGTCTTTCCCTCCTCCGTTTCATGCTCAACATCGCAGTCATTCTCGGCAGTACGCGTCAGAATCGTTTTGGGGAGAAGCCCGCGCGGTGGATATTTGATGAAGCGAAGAAATTGCAAGACGTCGATGTGCAATTCTGGGACCTGCGGGATCTCCAGTTGCCGATGTTTGATTCGCCCAAGTCGCCCTCGTCGGCAAAGGACGGGGACTACGGGAACCCGGTGGTAAACAACTGGGCGAAGACGGTCGCCTGGGCCGATGCGTTCGTGGTGGTGACGCCCGAGTATAACCACGGCACGAGCGCCGTGCTCAAGAACGCCTTCGATCTCATCTTTGCCGAGTGGAACAACAAGGCTGTGGGGTTCGTGAGCTACGGCAGCGCCGGCGGCGCGCGGGCGGTGGAGCAACTCCGGCTCGTGGCCGGGGAGCTGATGATGGCGGATGTCCGTGCCGCGGTGCTCATCCCAGGGAGCATCACGTTCGGCGGACCCGATGCGTGGAAGCCGGCCGAAGAACAGTCGCTGATGCGCGCCGCGAAAACGATGCTCACGCAACTCGTGGAATGGGGGACCGCCATGAAAACGGTCCGGGGCGTGTAAGAGATACTCGTGCATGGTGTCTTATGGGCACTATGGCACACACGTTCCATCACCACCGGCACGACTGGCGTTTGGAAGAAATGAACATCGCCATGCCTTTTCTCCTTGCCGCGACCGTTGCAGTGCTCGCGTCGATGCTCCTGATGCTGGCGAACGTATCGGGCTGATCACCGGTCGCCCTTCGTCACACCGATGGCAAGCGGGACCGCACGGAGCGCCGGAGCGGTCCCTCTTTTTTTGGAGGGAATCATCAATTCGCCTTCGACGATAAACTGCGTCGATCCGCCGCCGTCGAGCATCATGATGCGCTGGCGGTCTGCGCCGAAGGACATCAGCATTCGTTCCGCGTGGCGCTGCGTCGACAGGGGCGACGTGAAGATCGCCACGTTGCCGTTGCGCATTGTCCCGATGAACGTACGGCCGAGCCGCCGCCCGCCCGCTTTGCTCACGTCGGGCCTGAGTCCCACGATGATGTCCTCCTCGGGATAGTCGTACAGACTTCCCGCATCATCGTTGTACGGCTCCACGGTGGCCGTGCGGTTGCCGATGCGCAGCGCCATCTTCTTGCCGCCGTATTCGTTCACGTCCCCGTAGCCCGCGTACACGATGCCATCGATCTTGGTGGAGAACGCCAGCGGGGATTTTGCCGGGTCATTCATGTTGAAAAACTGGCCGTTTGCGAGCGTGAGTGCGCCCCCTTCTTCCGCGGACCATTCCTTCCACCACTGCTGCAGGTTCTTGCGTCCGAAGATCGTGCCTTCGCCCTCGGTGGGCAGCACGCCGCCGTGGAGGAGCGTCACGACTGCGCCTCTGTGCGGCGAGATGATCTGCATGTACTCGTTGTTCTTTTTCCAGAGCGTCACGCCTTGTTCGTGTTGGATCTCCCGAAAACCCGCCGGGGCTATCCGCAGGCGGTCGAGCGCGGGGGTCTGGGCATGTGCCGACGATGCAATGGTCATCGCCGCGATCGCGGTGAACCCGAGGGCAAACGGACGCATGCAGGGAGTGTGGCAAAGCTCCGCGGCGTCTGCAATCAAATGGACCGTTTCAGAGGAGATGGGTCATCGCCGCGCCCAGGAAGTACGGCCAGAGGATGATTGCCAGGACTCCCTTCCAGAAACCAAGATCCAAAATACCGATGGTGAAGAGCCAGCTTGCGCACCAGAAGCCGCCGGCGAACGTGTGGTGCTCGATTTTGATCCGTTCCTTCATACAGGGGGTTGGAAGAGGGTAGAAAATATTATGCGGCGGGAGCACGTACCCGTTTCCACGCCTCGAGCAGGGTCGAGAGCAGCGCGCCCACAGCCATGAAGAGCAGGCCCGACCGGGCGATCCATCCGAGGACCGGCACCACGATGAGCAGTTTGAACATGACAAGCACCAGCAGGCTGACAAGGAAGAAGATGCCCAGGCTCCAGGTCTGCTTCCGCCAGAGTTCGATCCAGCGCGCCATGAGAATGGCCGTGATTGCGCCGCCGAAGACGTACGAGAATGCGTAGAGGAGGAGCACGAAGATTCCCAGCGGGATGCCGACGATGGTCGCGAGCAGCAGAACGCCCAGCACCGGCGTGGCCACGAAATACAGGAAGCCGGTGAGGAGCGACCACCCCGGAGCGTCCACAAGCCGTTGGCCTGCGCGCGCGAAGAAGCCGCGCCAGAGCAGCAGGAGCAGCACGAGGACGAGAGCGGAGGAGAAGAGCGAGTAGATGCCGAACGCAGTGGCAATCGCCGCGGCAGCCCCCTTGCCGACGTCGTATGCTTTTTCTTCCTTCACGCGCTTGAGCGATTCGTCATACACGGCAGCTCCCTCCTTCGCAGCGGAACCGAAATCCAATTGTCCTTCGCTGCGCCAGTAGCGCACGGGCTTCCCGAAGGCCGCGCCCGTGCCGAGGGTCAGTTTTCCGGTCGACAGGCGCGACTCGCCGCGCACCGTCCCCGTCACCGTCACGTCCTCGGCGTTGATATCGACGGGGCCGTCCACGGATCCTTGCAGTAGTACCTGTCCGCCGTAGGCCTTCAGCCCCCCTTTGACGACGCCGTTCATGGTGAGCGTGCCGCCCAGCATCACCACATCGCCGCCGATCACCGCGCCCGATTCCACCGAGACCTGCCCGCCCATCAAGATGAGGTCTCCTCCGACGTTCGACGACACGGTCACCGTTCCTCCCGCAAGCCGTGCACTCTTGCTCACGGGTCCCAGCACCGTCACCTGGCCGCCCCCGGCCTGGAGCGTGTTGCCCACGGACCCCTGCACGCGGATGGTGCCGCCTGCCGCGAGCAGATCGCCCTCCACGGCCTGCTCAACCGTCACGGTGCCGCCGGCCGCGTACAGGTTATCGCGAACGGGGACCAGGATGTTGAGGGTGTCGCCATGCTGGAACGTTGCGGCGTGCGCAGGGAGGGCCGTGAGCAGAGCCAGCACTGTGCCGGTGATTGTGATGCGTGCGCGCATAGGGGGAAGGGGAATGGAATCAGCAGCCAAACTGGCCTTCGATACATGGTTCAATGTTGGGCTTGCCCGAGTAGGAACCGGGCTCCTTGCCCGTGGCGATGTACGCTTCGACCTTGGCCTGGTTCCATTCATGCTCATGGTTCCACAGCGTCCAGAAGTGCCGCCACTCGTTCCAGCCGATGCCGAGATGCTGAACGTAGATGCCGTGCTCCGCCA
Source organism: uncultured Candidatus Peribacteria bacterium (assembly GCA_964436765.1). GTDB lineage: Bacteria > Patescibacteriota > Gracilibacteria > Peribacterales > Peribacteraceae > CAYTEH01. The sequence continues at coordinate 8,092 of CAYTEH010000035.1, read as the reverse complement.
GCATCTGTCCCACCTTCCGTCCGGTCATGCAGGGCATGGAATAGCAGTACACGATGATGCGTTTCCCCTCCGGGAGCGCCTTGAATTCGCCGACGATCCGCTCCACGGCGCCGTAATCCGAATGATCCTTGTCCTTGTATGCGGGGATGTTCACGGCGCCCACGATATGCTCCTTCTCGTATTCCTCCGCGCTGCGCAGGTCCACGAGTACGAAATCATTCTTCGCTGCGGCGATATCCTTCCTGATGCCGTGCGGGCTCACGTGCACCGCGTTTTCGGTGGCGTAGAATTCGGCGATGCGTGCGTTGTTGCTTGGCGCATGGAAGGAAGCGCCCAGGTAGCCGCCCGCGGTGCCCGCCAGGCCGGCGATACTGATGGTGATCAGATACTTGGAACAGGTGTTCATATGGAGGCGAGGGAAGGAGTGGATGAGCGGGCGCGGACGTGCCCGGGTGCATTTTGCATCATGCGTGCGATGAGTTTTCCGGTCCAGCGGATGATTTTTTCCTCCTGTTCGTACGGTTCATTCACCAGCACGAGCGGCGGGACGAACAGCGTGCCGTCGTGTTCGCGCTGGAAGCGGAGAAAATGTTCCGTGCAGCGCGTGCGGAAGTAGTACCGATCGTCCCCGAGACTTATGAAAGTCATGGCTCTCTTGCGGAGATCAAGCTGCGTCGCACGGTCGTGCAGAAGGGCATGCATGTGCGGGTTCAGCTGTCCCTCCCGGCCGCCCGTATTCCAGGTGCCCGAGCCCAAAATCAGTACGTCCCCCCGCAGGAGATCTTCCGGCTTCGCGGTTTCCGCGCGGCGGCATTCGACCTCGATATCGGATCCATGCAGTATGGCCTGTTGCCGGATGACATCGGCGACGTACTCGGTGTTGCCGCTGGTGGAGGCGTAGATGATGTTGATGGAGCGCATGCGTGTCTGGGGAATCAGGAAGCGCGTTTTTGAAGCATGCAGAGCGACCCGGCTGCGTTCATGGCGAACGCGGTGAGAGCCATGAGCGGAATGGTGATGTAGCCGAACGCGAACGTCGGCGTCCGCGCGCAGGAGACGCCCGTGTCGTCGCAGGGGACGACTTCCATCGACGGGTGCAGTGCGAGATTCACCTGCTCGCCGTAGTGGACTGCAGCGATCACCGCGCCGATCGCGCAGAGCGTCAGGATGTAGGGCGCGATGCTCCGGTCACGTTTCCAGAGCGCCAGCAGGAGGATTGGCACCTGCGGGTACATGAAAATGCGCTGGTACCAGCAGAGCTTGCACGGCGTCCAGCCGGCGATATCCGAGAAAAAGAGACTGCCCGCCGTCGCGGTGATGGCCACGACGGACATGAGCGTGACGGCGTTCCGCGAGATCCAGCCCGTGAGGCTCCGAAGCGTGCCCGTGAGCAACGCCGCAATGAGAACGGCCGAAAGCACCTGGCCGAAGACCGTGAGGACGGAGAGGAACGTGATGAGGGTGAACGGGGACATGCAGGAAATGTGGGAAGAGATACGAGTATTCTAGGGCAAATGTTACGCCAGTCACCTGCGCGCGTCGGCATCGATCCAATCGCGCTCGTCCGGCTCCATTGGCGCAGCGTCGTCTTGGCCCGGCACCATTGCGTTCCCCGATGACACCCGCTCGCTGCGTTCACTCGGCACTGCCGATGCGTTCGTCATCAGGAGGAAATCGGGCGTGGTGGTTGCCTCGTCCAGGGACGGACCGGCAACGTTGCGGCTCGGGCCGGTATTCGCGTCGTCCGGATGCGCGGGGAATATGTGCAGATGCGATGGCTTGTAGACGTGCTGATGATTGCCATGGGCGGCTCGATTGCCGCACGTGCCGGCGGTGAAGGGATGGTGATTCATTGTCAGAGCGTCAGAAAGAGCACCAGGAACCCCACTGCGCCCGTGAGCAGCAGGAACATCACGTGCGGCAGGCCGGTGGTGTGGGCATGGGTGAGCATGATGGACAGAGGAATCGGTGCGACGCGGGCGGCGTCGTCCTAGGGGAGCGGCGCCGCCTGCGTGTGAGAGTCCTGCCCCAGCGGACTCTCCCCCGTGCACGAAATGGAAAGAACAGGTTATCGACGTACTGTCCGCCGGACCGCAGACCGTATGAGGTGTCTCGCCTGTACGGAAGAGAGTGCCTGCGGTTCGAAGCGGATGAGCGGGAAGTTCCACGCGTCTATCCGGCGGTTGAAGCGCAGGGGAAGCCGATGGGTGGCGCGATGGCCGTTCATGACATCGTCACGCTAGTCCTGCAAAAAAAATCCGCAAGGCCCTGCGGAAAACATTCATACTCACGGAAGAAGAACTATGTCATTTTTTGGACCAGTTTGCCGCGTCAGACCGCTCGCGCCGCGCGTGTCACATCCAGTGAGATGTGCTCCGGTTTCCAGGCGTGCAGGAAGTCATCGGGCATGAGCTCCGCGAGAGCGAGTGCCTGTTCTTCGGATGTCAGTGTGCGGTTGTTGAATTTCCATTCCAGTTCCTTCAGGTACAGTCCGGCGTTTTTCTTCCAGATGCCATGGTGTGCGCGCAGCCGTTCGCGCATCCACGCCCACAGTCGTTCGGCCCCGTCTTTCGACCGCGCGTTGTCTGCAAACCGATGGAACTTGCCGCGGCAGATGAAGCCCGCGTATCCGGAGAATTTTGCCCCGGCGTCGTCCATGGGGAAGCGGACGTTCGCCTCGCTTTCGGTGAGCGGATCGATGAAAGCGTTGTCGTTGCTCATGATCTTGACCCCGAACACGGGAGCGTCCCCCGTTTTTCTGCCGCTGCACTGGAATCGTCCCCGGCACCGGCTGCAGAACTCGCTTTCGTGCACGGAGTGATCGCATGCCGCGACGGCCCTGAGCAGATCCATTTTTCCCGGGGTGAGCGATTGCGCCGCCAGCAGCGTCCGGAACCGGTCAAAGACCTCGCCTGCCAGCCTGTAGCGGTTGCCGGTCATGGTCGATGCCTGCCTGGCCGTCATGTTCAGGCAGAAGCAGAGGAGCAGTTCAGCGTACTGCTGCAGCTTCACTGCATCCGACTTTTTCGCGGGATTGAATTTTCTGCCGCATTTCGCGCACTTTCTGCGTCCGTCGCCGAGCGCGTGGAGCTTCGTGCGCACGCGGCACGACGGGCAGAGCAGATGCCTCGAGCGATCGTGGGCGTGCGTCTGCGCTTTTGTCGTGAGTGCTGCCAAGACGGATTCCGACCGTATGAGCATGAGGAAGAGGTGTCAGTATAGCATGTGACCGGTCCAATCGGCGGCACAGATGTGGGAACGGGCATGTTCCGACTTCAGGTTGACTGTATGCGGAAAAGTGTCATTCACCACCTATTGCACGATGTGGTAGACCTCCAGGAGGATCAGGATCAGCCACCCAAGCTGCAGCATCATTTCAAAGACGTACTCCTTGGAGATGCGGAAGTTCTGCGAAATGATGCCATACGCGTCCTCCAGTGTTCCGAGCTTGTCCCGCACGGTGCTGCGCCAGCCGTCGAGCTTGAACTTCTGCGCCGCCGTCTCGTACAGGCGTGCCGAGAACCAGTCGCCGATCAGTTTGATTTCGCGGACGATCGCGTCGAATTCCACGATGGAGGTCGCCTGCATCCGGATCACCTCCTTGTACGCGCGGCTCAGTTCCCGGTTCCAGAACACCACGCGCGATACCGCCTTCGTCCGGATGAGCTTCTCGATGCGCCTGAGCCGATGGTCGAGGTCGTCGTCCAGCATCCGGTACTGGAGCAGGTGCAGGTTGGCCATCTGGAGCAGATCGATGATCGCGTCCGCCCTTCCGTTCTGCTGGAACACGAACGCGCCGTCCCAATCGACGATCACGAGGTCGTGTTCGCCGTATGTGATCCGGTGCTGGAGGGCGTACTCGATTTCGTTTCTGTGGAGCGGCAGCAGCTCGGATTTCAGGAACCGGACAATCTCGCGATCGCGGGCGAGGAACTGGTCGGCTGCGCCCTCGTACCCATCCACGATCGCGATCGCATATTCTTCGTTGATCTTCATTTTCGCCTTCCGCTGTTCAAGCAGGTGTCTGCACTCGCGGATCATGCGGATGCGCGTCTCGTAGGCATCGTTCGAAAAAACGTCGTCCACGTCGCGAACGCATTCGGCCAGCAGCACGTTGGGGTGGTACGCCTTCAGCGTCAGATCGCCGTGCTGCTCCAGGATGAACTGGCGCGGGATCGATTCGGCCACGTACGCGGGACCGCTCTCCCGATATGCCGTCACATCCTCGGGCGTACCGTGTTCCAGAGGCCCTTCCGCAAGCACAAAGGCAACGATGCGATGCATGTACCCAGTATACCCTTCCATGCTGGTATACTGTGTGAATGCAGGAACTTCTCGGTACGCCCGGCATGATTGCTGCGCTCATCGCAGTGCTGGTGCTGCAGGCAGTCTCGCTGCTGGTGCTGTTCATCAATATCGAGATATTCCGCAGCCAGTCCGAAAAATACAGGCTGCTGCTCTCGAACCTCGGGGATCAGAGTGCCTGGGGCAGGCCGGGCAGGGTGCTCATTCCGCTCTATATCATTCTGGTCCTCTGCGCCACGGTGGTCACAACGCTCATTTTCCTGTTCCAGCCGCACGTGCTCTAGCATGGTTCCCTCTGCTGCCACTTCCGGCGAACGCATCGTGGCCGTCACGGACGAGCACTGGGTGAAGTACGTCATCCCCTCGGTCATCGCGCTGTTCCTGTTCACGATCACAGGCATCATCTTCGTGCTGGCTGGCATGACGGCTCACCATTACGTGTGGCTGTCCCATGCCGCGTACATGGCCGCGCTGTTGCTGTTCCTGCTGACGCTCCACTGGTTCTTCATGGTGCTCCTGAGCGAAACGCTCGATCGCATCATCATCACGAACAAGAGGCTCATGCGGGTGCAGTACCGGCTCATATTCCACGAGGACATCCTCGAGATCTCGTTTGAAAAAATGAAAACGGTGGATGCCCGCAAGCACGGGTTCTTCCAGAATCTGCTGCACTACGGTACGCTGTATTTCGAAACCAAACTGGCCTCGGTGCCGCTCGTCCCTCACCCCAACCGCATTGCCCGCGTGATTCAGGAGGCGATGCGACAGACGTGATCCCATGGTGAAAAGCTCTTCTATTCCGGCCGATGTCAGGAGCGCCCTCGAAGCGCATCGCAAAGAGGAAGTGCACGGTCGCGGTCTGGGTCCCTACATCCATAACATCGTGTACGGCGGCAACGACGGCATTGTCACCACGTTCGCCGTGGTCGCGGGCACCGTGGGTGCCGGGTTGCCGGGGTACGTCGTGGTCATCCTGGGCCTCGCGAACCTGTTCGCCGACGGCGTCTCCATGGCCGCGGGCGCGTACCTCGGGCTCAAGTCCGAACGCGACCAGTACGAGCGGCTGCGCAAGGAGGAATTGCTGGAGATCGAGGCGCACCCCGAACTCGAACGCGCAGAGGTGGCCGAATACCTGGAAAAACTAGGGTTCAGGGGGGACGATCTCTTCCGCGCCGTTACCATCGTCACCTCGGATAAAGACGTCTGGGTCGATGTGATGATGACCGACGAGCACGGCCTTACCAGGCAGGCCTCCGAGAATCCGTTCATGCACGGGCTTGCGACATTTCTCGCGTTTCTGGCGTTCGGGGCCATCCCCCTGATCCCGTACGTACTCCCGTTCCTTGGTCAGGGCTTCACGTTCGCGACGGTTTCAACGTTGCTCGCGATGTTGTTTTTGGGAATTCTCCGCAGCGTCGTCACGCGTGAACGTCTCCTGCGAGGGGCGCTGGAAGTGGTCGGCGTCGGTTTCGTCTCGGCAGCCATCGCGTACGGCGTCGGCATCGCGCTCAGGGGACTGGTCGGCGTCGCGGTCTGATTATTTTTTCACGGGCGGCAGATCGCACACTTTCTCCACGGGTCGTACCCTGTGCTCCGGTTCTTTTCCCTCCATCCACTGCCGGATGCTCTGGAATGTGTCGTTGAACATGCTCTGCATCGAGTCGTCCGCGTAGAACGCGATGTGCGGCGTCGCGACGACGTTCCTGTGCTTGATGAGCGCCTTGTTTTCTCCGAAATTTTGTTCGTGCTCCAGTACGTCCAGCAGCGCGTACGCGACCTTGCCGCTGTCGAGCGCCGCAAGAAGGGCCCTGGAGTCGATGAGGGATCCACGGGCGGTATTCACCAGCACCACGCCGTCTTTCATGCGTTCAAATGTTTTGGTGTTCAGGATGTGTTCCGTTTCCTTGGTCGCGGGCACGTGGAGTGTCAGGATGTCGCTCTCGCGCAGGAGCTCCTCGAACGGCACGTATCGCACGCCGAGGTCCCGTTCCAGTTCCAGGGTGCGGCACTGGTCCGTTGCTAGTATGCGCATCCCGAAGCCGTGTGCGATGCGAGCCGCGGCCCGGCCGATTTTGCCCGTGCCGAGAATGCCGATCGTCTTGCCCTTGAGCGCCATGCCCCGCAGGCCGTGGTAGTCGAACGTGCCGCTCTCCACCCGGTCTTCGCCCTCGCGGATGTGCCGGAGCGTGGAGAGAAGCAGCGCGAACACGTGCTCGGCGATCACGTGCGAGCCGTAGTCGGGGACGTTGCACACCGTGATGCCGCGTTCACGGCATGCCTCCAGATCGATATGGTCGTAGCCCACCGAGCGCGTGCACAGGAGTTTGAGGTTCGGGAGCTTCCCGATGACGGAGCGGGGGAACCGCGTCGTGATGAAGGTCGAAATCACCGCGGCGTCCCTGCAAGCCTCGATGAGCGCTGCATCGTCCAGTTTTGCGTCCGCGAACGTGGCGGTGGGACAGTGTTTTCGCACGAGCGGACGGTCGGCATCTTCCACGTCCAGGAACACGATGGTCGGAGTCGTCGGCATGGAACAAAGGGGGAAATCAGTCGTACTGCACGTGTTTGCCGGTTTTGCGTTCGATGCGGATGCGATAGAGCACGGCGTGTTTCCCTCCGATGTCGTCCGGAGACCGGTAGAGAGGGGAGATGCCCTCGCCATGTGCGGCTTCCAGGCGCCTGCTGATGATTTGTATTGCCGATGCTCTGTTCTTTCCCGAGAGTTCTTCGTATTCACCCCAGGCGATCACGCTGTTCCAGACCCCTTCCGTCAGGGGCGATTCCACCTGGATGCAGACGGACGGATGTGCGCGCATCGCCTCCACTTTCTGCCCCTCGGTCGTGAAGCCGTACACGTGCCCGTCATGGTACGCGTAGGTGACCGGTACCACGTACACGCGCCCGTCCGGAAGCAGGCAGCCGAGATGCCCGTAGATGCCGCCTGCCAGCAGGTCGTTCATGTCGGCCTCGGAGAGATCGTGAGTCAGTTCCATCGGTTCCAGTCTACGACTGCGGACCCGGCAAACCAAGATGAGTGGGTGTCGTCACGCCTGCTTCGTGCCGAGCCTCCCTCCCCACCATACGAGCGGGAAGGCCGTGACGGCGAGCAGGATCGGATACCAGTGATTGCCGTACTGCCACCCGGCGATGATGCCCGCGATGCCGCCGAGCGTGCCGAGAATGGCGAGGATGACGACATGCGTCATGGCCTTCGACGGCGCGAGTTTCGCGCACACATACCCTCCGAGCACGGCGAAGATCGAGCGATAGAGGAGTGCGACCGCAAGCATCCACGGGGCATAGAGTTCCGGATGATCGGCGCCCGGGAATATGCCGAGGCCTTCCATGATCATGTCGGTTGCAATCGAAAGGATCGCGACCGTGAGGAATCCGGCGATGATGGCGACGATGCTTTTGAAGATGCGCATGGGGAGGGAACAGGGAGCGGGCCCACAGCATACGCCTGGCCCCTGCGCGGTGCCGAGTGGCGGAACAGGCACCTATGGTATGCAGAAGCCGAAAGAAGTATGTTGGCACCACTTGACACCTTCCTCTATACTCTCGCGGCGTATTCGATAATTCCCCTGCTTGCAGGCGAAGGATCAACGTTTGTACAGCCAGTTCTTTCCTACAACATCACTTTTCCAGATTATTCCCCTGTAGCTCAGTGCCCCGGCTCGCCCAGCGAGCCGACAGAAAATAAGGCCTGCTCGTCTGGGGATCGTTCCTTCCATTTTCATTCTCGCATTCCCCTGTAGCTCAGTGCCCCGGCTCGCCCAGCGAGCCG
>CAYTEH010000034.1:11241-13911 GCA_964436765.1 uncultured Candidatus Peribacteria bacterium | reverse complement strand
ACTCAAAATCGTGTATCGCAAGATGTGAGGGTTCGAGTCCCTCCTTCGGCACCAGCATCTCGATGCGTAAGCTAGGAACAGTCATTATCGGCATAATTCTGACAACGGTCGGAGCACTTGGTGCGGCTCTTTTCATTGGCGTGTTACTCATGTTGCTGAGAGCATTTATTGCACCGGTGGGATAGCGAATGTTTGTTTCGTAATGTCAAAGTCAGAATGTAGTATTTTGAGATCCCTACGTCACCATTCGACTCGTCGGCCTGAGCCGACTCGCTCATGGTAAACCATCATGATGAAATGATTTTGCCCGACCTCACCTACCTCCGGCGCATCGCGGTTCATCCGGATCTGGCCGTGCTTCTCCATGACAAAAAATTCCTGGAGGCGCAGAGGCTCTTCTTTTCTGTCGTCGATGACCTCGGCGGCACCGTTGATTTCGACATTGCGGACATGCGCGAGGTGCATGCCGTTGCGGCGTTGGGGGAGGGCGTGAAAGGCAGACGCGTCCTCGATATCGGCTGCGGGTCGACCGAGCACTACGTGCTCACCGATACGTTCCGGGACCGCTACCCGCCGTTCTTCGCCGAGATGCTTTCGAAGCGGGGCGCGCATGTCACCGGCATCGATATCCGTCCGAACCCGGGCGCCCACTACGATCATCGCGTGCTGGATCTGACTCAGGAAGGTTGGATGCAGGCATTGGAGCCGCCGTACGACCTGATTGCGTGCTTCAATATCTTCAATGCGCCCGAAAGCCCCTTTGAGAACAATGCGGCGCTCTGTGACCGGATCATGGACGATATGCGCGGCCTGCTGGCTCCGGACGGGCTTCTGATCGTCACATTGCGCGATGAGATGTTCGCGGAGGCTGAGGCATATATCGCATCGAAAAAATTCGAGCTGCTGCACCGGGACGGCAATGGCGTGTGGGTCCGTCCACTGACATCGCCCTGCTGACTCTTTTACCGAGCAGTGAGGATGGTGTTCGCGCTGCCGGGCGTGACGCTGCGCCGTTCATCCATATGCGCGCTCAGTACCAGCGACAGGCGTTCGCGGGGCGTCAGGGATGATTGCTTCTTCCGTTCCTTCTGCGCCCCGTTCTTTTCGTCGTTCGGGATCGGGATGAGCTTGCTGTCTTTGTACACGCGCGTCCGGTATTCGTCGTCGACGATGGCCCATTCCTCGAACATCGTGCGTATAGCGAGCGCGTCTTCCTCCATCTTTGCTTTCGCGTCGTCCATGCCCACGTAGTATTCGGCGGCGGCACGCAGGCGTTCCTGCGCGTAATCCTGTGCGGCTTGTTGCCATTGATCGTTTCCGACGGCTTCTTCCAGACGGCGGTGCGGCTTGAACTGGCGCGTGTAGAAGTGAGCGATTTCGGCGGGGCACCATCCTTCGAATTTCCGGAAATGGGGCGGGTGCGAGAAGCTTCGCTCGATGGCCTTGTCCCACATCCAGACGGGCACCGATAGATTCCGCGCCTTGATCTGCTTGTTGCGGTAGGGCTCGTACAGCTCGGGGATGAACCCCTCCTTGTGTTGTTCGAAGAGTGCCTCCGCGCGCCGGCGGACTTCCAGGACCTCGTGCTGCCGCCAGTCCCTGATCACCATGAGTCCGCTCATATCGATCCTCGCTTTTTGCAGCTTCGCATGCGCGGGCGCCCGCACGTGGTAGATGCCGGCCAGTTTCTTCATTTCCGCTTCGATCTGCTGCGGGCTCAGGTAGCCCGGCTCTTTCGTCACATCTTTTGCGGCTGCTTCGCCGTTGCCCTGCTCCGTTCCGGCGAGCACATCGGATGCCGCCAGGCCGTAGGCGCTCATCGCCGCAGCCAGCACGAGCCGGATCATCTGTTCCCGCGCGCGTGATGCGGGAACGACGGACGTCGCGGCCGGAGCAGCGGAGAGCCGGGGCATGCGGCACATTCTCCGCCGCTTCCGCATCGGGTCAACGAATCGGCTGGCCCCGGGGCAACCGCGTGATCATACTGCGGGAAAATGACCGCACAGACGCCCGTCTCCATCGTCATCCTCTCGCAGAACGGGCTGGAGGATACCCGGGCGTGCATCACGTCCGTGCTGGGGCAGGCGTATCCGTTCGATGTCGAAGTGATCGTCATCGACAACGGATCTGCACAGGACGAGACGCCGGAGCTCGCACGTCACTGTGGGGACAGGGTCATCGCGGTCAGGAATCCAGTGAACGTCGGCGTCGCGGCGGGGTTCAACCAGGGCCTCCGTCAATCGAAAGGCACCTATGTTGTCCTCCTCAATAACGACACGACGGTCACGGACGGATGGCTTGCCCCGCTCGTCGACGCTCTACAATCGGACCCCGGCGTCGCCGCGTGCCAGCCGAAGATCCGATCGATGCTCCACCCCGGCATGTTCGATTACAGCGGCGCGTGCGGCGGCTTCCTGGACCGGTACGGGTATCCGTATTTGCGCGGGCGGATCATGGATACCTGCGAGCGCGATGCGGGACAGTACGATCAGCCGATGGAGATCCACTGGGCGAGCGGTGCGTGCATGATGCTCAGAAAGAGCGCGTGGGAGGAGATCGGCGGCGCCGACGAGGAATTCTTCGCGTACATGGAGGAAGTCGACGCGTGCTGGCGGATGCGGAGGAGGGGTTACCGCATCCTCTCCGTGCCGCAGTCAGTGATCCTCCACA
>CAYTEH010000034.1:0-11141 GCA_964436765.1 uncultured Candidatus Peribacteria bacterium | reverse complement strand
TGGCCGGCGGATTCGGCGGGGAGCCGGATGACGCGGGAAGTTCCCACGGCGCCCGCGTCGGCGACCATCGGCGAGGTGCACGCGATGCTCCGTCGGAAGGGGAAGAGCATCAGGGGCATGCAGTACGTGTACGTGCTCGATGACAGTCGCAAGCTCACGGGCATCCTCTCGATGCACGAGCTCTTTCGGTACGCCCCGGGCACGGTGATCGGCAGCATCTGCCGCCGCAAGGACATCCTGCATGTCCATCCCGGCACGCACCAGGAGCGGGCCGCCTACATCGCACTCAAGCACGGCATCAAAGCCGTCCCGGTCATCGACCGCGATCACGTGTTCCTCGGCGCCATTGCGGGCGATGCGCTGCTCCGGATCCTTTACAAAGAGACGCACGAAGACCTGCTCCGGCGCGCCGGCGTGCACCACGGGCACCCGATGTTCGATAACGTCCTCACGTTGCCGCTCCATATTTCCATTTTGCACCGCCTGCCGTGGCTGATCCTGGGGCTCATCGGCGGGGTGGTGGCTGCGCAGGTGGTGGGTGCATTTGAGCGCACGCTCGAGAGCAACATCCTGCTGGCGGCGTTCATCCCGCTCATCGTCTACATGAGCAGCGCGGTGGGTACGCAGACGGAGGCCTTCATCATCCGCGACCTCGCGATGGACCGGCGGATCCCGTTCCATGCGTATTTTATCCGCCAGGCGGCGGTGGTGGCGTCGCTCGGGGCGCTCTGCGCGGCGTTCCTGTTCGGGCTCAGCGCCATTCTGTACGGCGATACCGCCGTGAGCACCGTCCTGGCCGTCTCGCTCTTCGCGGCCGTGTCGTCGTCGCTCGTCACGGGGCTTTTGATCCCGCTCCTCTTCAGTCGCTTCCGCGCCGACCCGGCCAACGCCAGCGGCCCGGTGGCCACCATCGTGCAGGACATCCTGAGCCTGGTGATCTATTTCGTGATCGCGGGGGCGATTTTGTAGAGTATTGGAATATTGGAGTAAGGGAATAATGGGGGGTGGTCGTTTGATCGGATCGAACTGTTACTCCTACTATTCTAGTATTCCAATACTCCAATATTCCCGCCCTGTGCGCATCGCATCCCTTTCCCCGGCGGCAACCGAGATCCTCTATGCACTGGGCCTTGAGGATCTGATCGTCTGCACCGACCAGTTCAGTAATTTTCCCGATGAGGTGAAAGAAAAGCTGCATCTGAAGAATCATCAGAAGATCGATGTCTCAGAACTCCGGAAGCATCAGCCCGACGTCATCCTCACGGGGACGGTAATCCAGGAAAAACTGGCGGCGGAACTCAAGGTGCAGCATTTCGGTGTCGTCCACCAGGATCCACGGATGATCCATCAGATCTACGAATCCATCCGGCAGCTGGGTGCGTTGTTCGATGCACAGAAAGAGGCCGAGGCCTTGGTCCTGAACATGCAGCAGGGGTTTAATGACGTGAAGCGGAAATCATCGCTTCTAGGGGCGAGCCATGGTTCGCCCCTGCAAAAACCCCGCGTGTACGTCGAAGAATGGCATCTCCCCCCGATGGCATCAGGCAATTGGGTGCCGGAAGTCATCAGGATAGCGGGCGGCCAGCCGTTCCCCATCAAAGATGGCGAACTCAGTCGCGAGGTCAGTCTGGGTGAAGTGACGAGGTTTGATCCCGACCTGATTGTGATCAGCTGGTGCGGCGCGGGGAACCTGGCGGACAAAAAAATACTGATGGAGCGGGAGGGGTGGGGGAGTCTGCGGGCCGTGCAGGCGGGTTATGTCCGTGTGATCGACGACTCGCTGTTGAACAGGCCTGGGCCACAATTGGTGGAGGGGGCGCAGAGGATCTACGGATGGTTGTTTGAGATGTCCTCGAGCTGATCGCAGAAAGGAATCAGTGATGAAAGAATCAGGATTCAGGAAGTTCTGAGTATTGAATCTTGAATCCTTTGAACTGAAACCTTTCTCCGATTGCATCAGTTCTAGAATTCCCTTAGCCTTTGCCCGTCCCCCCATTCTCCCATGACCATCACCCTCTCCGCCCTCGATCCCCAGATCGCTGCGAAAAGCCTCCTCAAGCACCCCTTCTACGTCCGCTGGAGCAAGGGCGAGCTGACCAAAGACGAGCTCAAGGTCTACGCCAAGGAGTACTTCCACCTGGTCGAGCGTATCCCCGGCATCGTCGAGCGCGTGCGCGACCGTGCGACTGAGAAGAACTTCAAGGCGAAAATCGAGGAGAACCGCATCGAGGAGCAGGAGCACGTCGAGCTCTGGAAGCGCTTTGCGAAGAGCCTCGGCATCAGCGAGCAGGAACTGGTGAGCCACAAAGCGTCGGCAAAAGTGGAGCAGGCAATCCAGTCGTTGGAGAATGCAGCCGAGCGCAACCTCGAGAGCGGCATTGTTACGATGTACGCGCTGGAGGCCGAACTCCCTGCTATTGCGGCTACGAAAAAAGACGGGCTATGCAAATTCTACGGTCTCGATTCCGAGGACGCGCAGATCTATTTCGATGAGCACCTGAAGGAGGAAAAGCACCTCGAAGTGTGGCGCACGTTCAATGTGGATGGCGTCCAGGCGCGCGAGATGGCCGATGTGTCGCTCACGGCCCAGAACCAGGTCCTCGATGCCGTGTGCGAAGAATGCGGGATCGGGATGGACTGCTGAAGCCCGCATAACAACGGGCCGGAATGGTTGTCTTAGAGGGTACGACGTGCTTACAATCCCTCATGCCAACCAACACACCCTACAAGCGCTTTACAGCGAACCTGAAGGACGCCATGGATTTTCTGAAGCTTTCCAAAACGGAGCGTCAGATGCTGCTGGAACCCCAGCACATCCACGAGAAGAACATCGCCGTCACCATCGGAGGCAAGAAGCAGTCGCTGCCGGCGTTCCGGGTGCAGTACAACAACGCGCGCGGTCCCTACAAAGGCGGTATCCGGTTCCATCCTGAGGCAAATGAGGACGAAGTGAAGGCGCTCGCGGCGCTCATGGCCATCAAGACCGCGGTCGTCGATATTCCCTTCGGTGGCGGGAAGGGGGGAGTGCAGTTCGATCCGAAGCAAGTGAGCAAGAAGGAGCTCCAGGCCGTCTCCCGCGCGTACGTGAGGGCATTCCTCAGGCACCTGGGCCCCGATATCGATTGCCCGGCTCCGGACGTCAACACGACGCCGCAAATCATGGCGTGGATGCGAGACGAGTACGAGAAAGCCACGAACACCTACGCGCCCGCCATGATCACCGGCAAGCCGCTCAGTTACGGCGGGTCACGGGGTCGCGACACGGCCACGGCGCGCGGGGCGTTCTTCCTGTTGCAGGAGATGATGCAGAGCGAGGGGTTGGAGCCGAGGAACCTGCGCGTGGTGATCCAGGGGTTCGGCAATGCGGGAGCCACCATGGCGCATTTGCTCCATGGCGCGGGGTACACGATCGTCGCGGTCTCCGATTCCCACGGCGGTATCTATTCCGAAGAAGGCCTGGACCCGGTGCGCATCGAGAAGTACAAAAAGCAGACGGGGTCCGTCACCGGCGAGTACTGCCAAGGGTCGGTGTGTGACATCGAGAAAATGAAGATGGATAATGTGAAAACGGTCACGAACGCGGAGCTCCTGGAACTCCCGTGCGACATCCTCATCCCCGGCGCGCTCGATAACGTCATCACGGCGAAGAACGCGTCCAAAATCAAAGCGACGTACATCGTGGAGCTGGCCAACGGCCCCACGACGCCCGAGGCCGACGAAATCCTCAAAAAAAAGCGTGTGCAGGTGCTTCCTGACGTGCTTGCGAACGCCGGCGGCGTCACGGTCAGTTACTTCGAGTGGTCGCAGGGCAGATCGGGCGAGCAGTGGACCGATGACATGGTCGATGCCGAGCTCAAGCGCGTGATGCTGGAGGCTTTCAAGGGCATCCGCAAAGAGGTCCACGGCAGCAAGGTGACGTACCGGCAGGCGGCGTTCATCGTGGGGGTGAGGAGGATCGTGGAGGCGATGAGGGTGAGGGGTTGGGTGGAATAAGGCATGTCATCCCGAGCGGAGACGAGGGAGACATGCCGATGTCATGGTTCGTCTTCGCTCACCATGACATCTTGGCTATACTCTTTTCATGTTCGACGTCCTCATCATCGGCCTCGGCGCCGCCGGCTACACTGCCGCCATTTATGCCGCCCGCTACAAGCTCAAAACTCTCCTTGTGGGCGAGGTGGAGGGTGGCATGGGCATCACCGCAGCGGAGGTGGGCAACTGGCCCGGGGAGATCGAAATCAAGGGGCCGGATCTGATGGAGAAGTTCGCGAAGCATGCGAAAAGCTTCGAGGAGGTCACGTCGAAAGGCGGGCGTGTTGAGAAAATTGAGAAGATCAGCGGCGGTTTCCGCCTGCACTTCCAGAACGGAGATTCAGCCGACGGGAAGACGGTGATTTTGGCGACAGGCTCCAATAAGCGTCACCTGGGAGTCCCCGGTGAGGTGGAATTCTCCGGCAAGGGAGTGACGTACTGCGCCACGTGCGATGCGTTCTTTTACCGGAACAAGACCGTCGCCGTGATCGGGGGAGGGGACAGTGCGGTGGAGGGTGCTGCCATCGCCGCGCAGGTCGCGAAGAAAGTCTATTTGATCCACCGCCGTGACTCGTTCAGGGCGGAGCCGTACTGGGTCGAGAAGGTGAAGGCGCGCGAGAACGTCACCTTCGTGCTCAACAACGGGGTCGAAAAGGTCGTTGGTGAACAGAAGGTCACCGGGGTGAAGTTGCTCAAGCCGTTTGAAGGATCGGACACGCTCGCCGTCGACGGGGTCTTCATCGAAATCGGGTCCACGCCGGCCACCAAGCTCGCGGTCGACCTGGGCGCGGAAGTGGACGAGAAAGGCTACCTGAAAGTGACCGCCGGTATGGCGACGACCGTGCCCGGGCTCTTCGGTGCGGGCGACGTCACGAATGCCAGCAATTACTTTGCCCAGTTCGTCACCGCCGCGGGAGAGGGGGGAGTGGCTGCCAACAGCGCGTTCAATTACGTGAGCACTTTGAAGGGCTAGGGTCAGGGTTAGGGCTAGGATTGAGTACTAGAATTATGGAAAGGCATACAGGTTTCTCTGGTCACTTTTTGGCCCTCATATGTGGTTTCCCCTCCAATTACTGTCGGTGACGTGCTGGGCGGGCGTGAACGTGCTTGATTCTGTGCTGGTGCGTCATTATGAGAAGCGCCCCCACGTGCTGCAGTGGCACCAGAGCCTGTGGACCCTCGGGAGCGCTGCAGTACTGGCCATTCTCTTTCCCGTCCGGACCGATTGGGCATTGCTGCTCTTCTTCGGCGGGATGACGGGATACCTGGGCGACCGGGTGTTCTTTCTGGCGCTCGACCGCATCGACGTCTCGGTCACCAATATCGCCTGGGCGATCCTCGGCGTGTTCCTCAGCATCGGCGGCATGCTGTTTTTCGGCGAGCGCTGGACGCTCTTCCAGGCGGGCGGGGTGATCCTCGTGATCGCGGGGGTGGTGTACCTGTCGCTTGCCGGAAAGCACAGGATCCTCGGCTGGAACCTGCTCTACCTCGTCGGCATCGCGCTCCTGTACACGCCGTTTTACCTGCTGCAGAAGCACGCTATCGATTCGGGCGCAGGGGTCTTCATCACGTTCTTCTGGATGCTGCTTGGGCGGGAACTGCTCGCCGGTTCGGTGCCGCTCCTCGTGCCGCGCCTCCGCCGGGAGGCACTGCTGGCCTTCCGCGCCTACGACTACGGTTTCCCGCTTCTGAACGGTCTGGTGATCGCGCTCTTTCTCAGCGGTACCCTGCTCTCGGCCCAAGCCTACGAGAGCGGTTTCATTTCCCTCGTGTCTGTCGTGAGCAACGTGCAGCCGTTCCTGGTGCTGTTCCTGGCGTGGGTTTTGTGGAAGCTTCTACCCGGCTCCGCATCCAAGGAATTGCTGACGGCGCAATCGGTGCGGGTCAAAATCATCAGCTTCCTGGTGGTGCTGGCGGGCCTGATTCTGCTTGGGGCAACGTTATAAGGCACGGAATAGCCTTGCGCGCGCTTTAAAAATCCGTATCATACTCCGGCTATACTTCGATTCCTCAGTATAAATGCCTCGCGGAAAGCGCACAGTCTTCATGGGCTCCTGCACCGTCTGCAACCAGCGTGTTGCGACAGTCCGTCTGCACCGTCAGAAGGACGGCGTGTCGTGGAAAGACTTCAAAGTCGCCAAGTTCTGCAATACGACCACGTGCCGCAAGCGCCAGCCGTTGAAGTTGAAGGAAGAGAGGCACTCGAACTGAGGGAATGACCAATGACGCAGTGACCAATGACCAGGTATGGATTTTTTGTTACATACTTTTTTGACTGGTCATTTTCTTGGTCATTGTGTCATTGGTCAATGGTCATTTTGCGGCATATAGTGAGGCCGCTATGCCCGACGTCTACCGATCCGCCGCATCCATCCTCGTCCTTCGTCCGCGTCCGACGGCTCCTTCGGTATACGAGATGCTCCTGCTCCATAAACCCCGCAAGAACGACTCCTGGCAGCTGCCGCAGGGGGGTGTGGAGGCGGGGGAATCCATCGTGCAGGCCGCTGTGCGCGAGCTCCAGGAGGAAGCCTCCGTCACTGGCTGCCGGGTGCTTGGCGAGAGCATGTGCGTCTACCAGTACGACTTTCCGGAGGGCTTCCGCAGGTTCCGGCCCGATAACGTCCGCGGACAGAAGATCTGCTTTGTCCTGGCGCTGGCTGCTCCGGGGACGCAGGTGATTGTGGACGGCAAAGAGGTAGATGCGTTTGTGTGGGTGACCCTGGAAGAGATGGGGACGTATGTGAGGAGGAAGGAGTATTTGGAGTTGATGAAGGGGCTGTATGAGGAGGCTCTGGTCCTTATGAAGGTCTAGGATTAGGGCCAGGGCTAGGAAACAAGTATTCTAGTACCCTATTCCTAATCCTAGCCCTCAGTGCGCCTCACTTCCCTTCACCTCACGCAATTCCGCAATTACGCCGATTTGCAGCTGGATCTCCCCGCGGAGGACCTGCAGCTCTTTATTGGGGAAAACGGCGCGGGGAAGACCAATATCCTGGAGTCGGTCTCGGTCCTCGCGTTCACCAAATCCTTCCTCGCGGGTGAGGAGCAGGATGTGATCCAGTGGGGGACCGAGTTCTACCGCGTCACCGGCACGGTGCAGACGGACGCCGGGGAAATGAAGGAGCTGGAAGTCGTCAGCCAGACGAGCCCGCGCAGGCAGAAAGCGTGCTTCATCAACGGCGTCAAAGTGCAGCTCTCGGCCATGGTGGGCCAGATGCCGGTGGTCCTCTTCCTGCCGCAGGACCTTGGCCTCTTCACGGGATCACCTGCCGAGCGGCGACGGTACCTGGACCAGATCCTCTGCCAGGTCTCGGGCGAGTACTTCACCGCGCTCATGGAGTACCAGAAGTACCTGAAGCAGCGGAACGCGCTGCTCCGGGGAATCCGCGACGGCGAAGGGTCGGTGGAAGATTTGACCACGTGGGACGAGGGCCTGGCCGACCGCGGGAGCATGGTGACCCTCCTCCGGCTTGAATTGATGGAAACATTCAACCTGACGCTGGAAGAAGAGGCGCGGGCGCTTGGCGAAGACTGGAAAGAGGTGCGCATGCACTATATCCGCAGCGGCACCTGCCGCGAGCGCGAGGCCATCCGCGACGACATGATCGAGTTGCTCAATCGCAATGCCCAGCGCGACGTGATTCTCCAGTCGACGACCACCGGTCCCCACCGCGACGACTGGTCGCTCGCGGTCAGCGGCCGCCCGCTCCAGACATTTGCGTCCCGTGGCCAGCAACGCGTGGCGGTCCTGGCACTCCTGTTCCTCGAAACCTCGTACATCGAGCTCCGCAAAGGCGAAAAGCCGCTCATTCTGCTCGATGACATCTTCTCCGAGCTCGATGATCGCCACCAGCGCTGCGTGATGAGCGCGTTCAAGGGCCACCAGGTGCTGATGACGGCGACGGGGGTTCCGCCGGGGGCGGAGGGTGCGATATGGAAAGTGGAAGGGGGGAGAGTGGAAGAGAATACGTCGATAGTAAAGGGTTAGGGTTACGGTTTGGATTAGGGGTAGAATCGCATATGGCACAGGGGTCGTTTCATCATATTTTCATCCCCAACCCTGACCCAAACCCTAACCCATGGACGCCCTCTCACACCTCCACACCGGCGAACAACTGCTCTGCAGCCTGCACGCGTCCAAGGCCGCCCTCATGCGGACGCTGCTGCGCGGGTGCGGCGAGGGGTTGGTCGTGGCGGCCATTGTCAGCGTCCTGCTCTTCGCGCTCGTGTTCTTCGCTCAGGTCGCATTTCCGCCCTTCGCGTGGCTGATTCCGGCACTCCTGCCCGTGGTCGGGATGCTATGGTTGCGGTACCGCGGATGGAAGCGCGGGCTCTTCCGCGTCACGACGGAGCGCATTCTGATCGCCAGTCCGTACGCGCTGTTCCATGCGCCCCTCGTCACCATCAAATGGGCCCAGTATCAGGAGAGCGAGGTGGGGCACCGCAGTCCGCTCGATGTCGTGTTTCTGGCCCGGCCGCTCAGGATCCGCTACGGGACAGCGGACGCGAAGAACGAGATCATCTTCCCCTCGATCCGCTACGCGGAGGATCTGAAGCACTTCCTGGATAAAGTGGATAGCGCGGTGCGCGCAGGCAACGCGGGCTCTCTGAAGGTGTTCGTGGCGAAACCGAGAGGGAAGCGAGATTAGGGTTGGGGATGGGGTTCGGGTTAGGCATTTGAATTTCCTGGCCCTAACCCAAACCCTAGCCCTTCATGCCAGCTGTGATATGTGCGGGAGACATCATTGCTCCGTACACGGCTAACCCAAGAGCATCTGCCGCGTCGTCCGGCTGCGGGATCACGGGTAAGTTCAGGAGCATCTTGAGCATGTCCTGCACCTGGCGTTTATCCGCGCCGCCGTCGCCTGTCAGTGCTGATTTCAGCTGCAGGGGAGTGGGCTCCATCACCGTGAGTCCGGCCTTCTGCAGGGTCAGGAGGATCACGCCTCTGGCATGCGCTACATCCAATGCGGTCTTCTGGTTCGTGGCGAAGAAGAGTTTTTCGACGACGGCGAGATCAGGCTTAATCTGCGCGATGTACTCGCTCAAATCATGTTCGATCTCGGCCAGCCGCTCTGCGAACGGCATTCCTGCGGGCGTCTCGATCGTCAGCCATTCACCCGCGCGGATATCGTGCGTCGAGGTGCAATCGACGTACCCCAATCCCACCGTGGCCAGCCCTGGATCGACTCCGAGGATGCGCATAGAGGCAGAATACACTCAAACTTCAACAAAATTTGATCAATCGTCAAGTTTCCCTCGGTACTCAGAAGGGGTGATTTCTGCTATACTATAAGGAAAAATGCACATCAAGAACCTGCATCACCGTCACTTCGTCGCACTGCCCGTTGCGGCGCTCGTTCTGGGCGTCGCGTTCGTCACGGGGCAGGGGCAGCCGGCGTTCATGACCGCGTCGGTGGCTGATCAGACGGTCACGGCGCACGAGCCTGTTCCGTTTATCACTCCCGATGGTCATTACGGCACCTTCGGCGAAGGCAGCATGACGATTGCTCCGGGCGGTATCACCATGACGGATGGGAGCTTGCTCCTCGCCTCACGCGGGTTCTCGCACGTGACGATCGGGCCGGATCTGGCCGTGACCTCCTTCAACGGATCGCTGTCGCTCAACCGTTCGGGCGACCGTACCACGATCGCAGCCATCACCGCACCGGCGGTTCTGCGCGTGGCTGGCGCGTATGTGATCGTCCCCACGGGCTACCAGGGCACCTGGTCGGCGTTTCCAGCCGGGCCCCAGGCTATGGCGGGACTGATTCCCGCCATGCGCCAACTGCCCAAGGATTTCGTCCTGCAGAGCCTGCAGGACCTGGAGAAGGCGAAGCCTGCATCGTCGGAGAGTGAATCACAGGCTCAGGTCATCCTGCCTTTTCAGCCTGGTCCTATTCTGATCAGCGAGGATGCGCAGGAGCGAGCCAGGCAGGAGTGGGCAGCTGCTACGGTCAATGCAATCATCAAGCAGGGCAGGCAGGGCTTGCTCGCGCCCGAGTCAGTCACCGAGACGCTCATGGCCTCGCTGGAAGGAACGGCGTCCCTGTCGGAACGCGCGTCGGACCTCGTCTCCTCCACCGTGAGCGTCCCGAGTGCACTCCTTCGCTTTCTACCGCTTGTCACCGATCCCGCTGAGCGTCTGCTCGCGTACGTTCATCCCCAGCTCCGAGCTGCGGCGTGGATTGCGCTCGATCCCGCCACGGACGACGCTGCGGTCCAGTCGGCGCTCACGCACGCCATGCTCCTCACCGATACCGCCGCCGAACAGATGCCCCAGGGCGTGCTTGCACGCTGGACGCCGTTCGCATCGGCAGTCCTTGCCGAGGGGTCCGATGCACATGTCTTCTTCGAGCAGACGGTACCGTTCGTTGCGACCCACCTCGCACGCATGCAGCGCCAGGGGTACCCCGAACGCTTCGCTTCCGCCCTTGCGGCGCTCAATGCGCTTACCGGCAACGCGCCTGCGGGTACGTCCCTTGCCGCGCTGGAAGAGCTGCGGCAGGTGTCTGCACTTCCGCTGACCGACCCTATCTTGGAGGCGGCATCGTCTTCGTCGGAGAGCAGCGTCCCGTCAGTTGTTTCCGCTCCGGAACCGCTCGGGGTTCGCGAGAAAGTGGTCCTTGAGGCAAAAACGCGTCAACTGCTCACGAAAGCCGGCGCCGTGTTCTCGATGCAGACGGCCGTGACGGCCGTCATGGCCCATCAGGTGGATGTCACCGGCATCGTCTTCAGCGATGCCTCGAGCGAGCACATCTATCGTTTCTCGTTCAATCCTGAAACGCAGGTTGTGAGCAGCATCGTCCGGGATGGGGAAGAAATGCTGTATCCGCTGAATATTGATGCTTTTACGGCTTGGGCGAGGGGAATGAAGGAAGAAGTCGGGAGCTTGAAAGGAGAGCGGTAAACCGGTACCCTTTCACGCACGGATCGCATCCGTTCCGCTTTTGCCCGTGCGGCGAAGTCGGAGTCCATCTTTCACAACACGGGCGATTAGCTCCCACCTCCGCCTCCGGGCTACGGCGGGCAGGCAGGGGTTAATCACTATTCTATCTTTCACAACACGGGCGATTAGCTCCCACCTCCGCCTCCGGGCTACGGCGGGC
>CAYTEH010000033.1:6771-15207 GCA_964436765.1 uncultured Candidatus Peribacteria bacterium | reverse complement strand
GTGACGGGCGGGGTGTGCAGCTCCCTGGGAAAAGGAATTGCCGTGAGTTCGATTGGAGCGATTATGAAAGCGTGCGGGTTCAAGGTGTTCGTCCAGAAGCTTGATCCCTATTTGAACGTGGACCCGGGCACCATGAGCCCGTTCCAGCACGGCGAGGTGTACGTGACCGATGATGGAGCCGAGACCGATTTGGATCTTGGCCACTACGAACGGTTCATCGACGAACCGATGAGCAAGCTCAGCACCGTGACCACTGGCCAGATTTACCAGGAGGTCATCGGCAAAGAGCGGCATGGCGCGTTCCTGGGGAAGACCATCCAGGTGGTGCCGCACATCACGAACGCCATCAAGAACCGCATGCACGAGGCCGCCGACAAAAGCGGCGCCGATATCATGCTGGTGGAAATTGGCGGGACGGTTGGCGACATCGAGGGCGAGCCGTTCCTGGAGGCCGTGCGCCAGATGCGCGCCGAGCTCGGGAGCAGCCGCGTGTTCCACGTGCACCTGACGCTCCTCCCCTACCTCGCCGCCAGCAAGGAGCTCAAGACCAAGCCGACGCAGCTCTCGGTGCGCGAACTCCGCCGCATCGGCCTGCAGCCCGACATGATCCTGGCGCGCGCGGACTTCAAAATCCCCGCGGACCTGCTCGATAAGATCAGCCACTTCTGCGGCATCGAGCGAAAAGCCGTGATCCCCGCCCCCACCGTGAGCTCGATCTACGACGTGCCCGTGAATTTTCACAAGTACGGCATGGCGGAGATCATCGGCGAGAAGCTGGACCTGAAAGTGAAGCCGAACATGAAGGAATGGGAGAAGGGCCAGGAACGCCATGAGGCCGCCAAAACCGCCGTGAAGATCGCCATGGTCGGCAAGTACACGCAGCTGGATGACGCCTACCTGAGCGTGATCGAATCGGTCAAATCCGCCGCGGTCTTCGAGAAGCGCCGCGCCGAGATCGTCTGGGTGGATTCCGAGAAGCTGGAGAAGAAGGATGCGGATGCCTGGAAGCTGCTCAAGTCGTGCGACGGCATCGTGGTGCCCGGGGGGTTCGGCACCCGCGGCATCGAGGGAAAGATCGCGGCCGCCCATTACGCGCGCACGACGAAGACCCCATACCTGGGCCTGTGCCTCGGCGCGCAGATCATGACGATCGAATTCGCACGCGCGACGCTGGGTGATCCCACGCTGACCAGCGAGGAGTTCGACGAGGACGGCAAGCTGGGGAAGGAGAAGCACGTGGTGCACTTCCTGCCCGGGCAGCACAAGGACAAGGACAAGGGCGGGACGCTCCGCCTGGGTGCATACGAGTGCACGCTCAAGCCAGGCACCAAGGCATATGCGGCATACGGGGAAAAGAACATCAGCGAGCGCCACCGCCACCGCTACGAGTTCAACAAAGCATTCAAGGAAAAATTGGAGAAGAACGGACTCATCTTCTCGGGCATCTGGGAGAAGACCGGCCTCGCTGAGATTGTGGAACTCAAAGACCATCCCTTCATGCTGGGCAGCCAGTTCCATCCCGAATTCAAGAGCAGGCCGCACCGCCCCCATCCTCTGTTTGCGGCGTGGATGAGCGCAATAGTCGGAAAATAGAACAATGGCGTTCCATGGAGTACCAGAACGTCTTTTGCGGCTTGCTGATGCCAAAAATTACCTACACTACAAACTACAAAGAAATTTTCAAATGACCAGGATAAAAGGCGCTGTGAAACTATAAACATGAATGATCCAAATACTGCTGCATTGCGGCGACCGTACGCTCTTGAAGAGCGAACTGCTGCCTTTGGGGAACGAGTCCGTGCATTCGTTCGAAAATTACCCAAAGGATCCAACAGTAAAAACGATACGGAGCGAGTGATACGGTCATCCGGATCCGTCGGAGCCAACTACATAGAAGCAAATGAATCGCTTGGTAAGGCAGACTTCGTGATGAGAATCAGAATTTCACTGAAAGAATCGAAAGAAAGCAGATTATGGCTTCGGTTATTATATATACCCGAAGAACGAGCTGACCTTAGGGAAGAGCGCCGTTATCTCTATGACGAAGCTGACCAGTTCGTTCGCATCTTCAGCACCATCCTGAAACGTTCCGGCGCTAGCCGTAAGAAACAGGACTGATATCTCGTTTGGGCGATTGAGCATTCGCATTTCGCGTTTTTGTATTGATGCTTGATCCATTTCTTTGCAGTTTGCAGTCTCGGTCATTTTGAGTACCGCTCCCATAAACGGTATGCTCTGCTCAATGAACCTCTCCCACACCGTCCTCGGCGTCGAGTTCGAGAACCCCACGGTTCTCGCGTCGGGAATCATGGGAATCACCTCCAGCAGCTGGAAGCTGGTCGCACAGAACGGCGCAGGGGGCATCACCACCAAGTCGCTGTGGCTGCGGGAACACAAGGGCCACCCGAACCCGACGATCATTTCGACGGAGCACTGGACGCTGAACGCCGTGGGCGTTCCCGATGCGGGGCCCGAAAAGGCAAAGGAGGAGATTGGCGATTTCATGAAGAAGCAGCCGGTGCCGCTGATCGCCAACATCATCGCCGAAAGCGTCGAAAACTATGGCCTGACCGCCGAGGCGATTTTGCCGCTCAAACCTGACTTCCTCGAAGTGAACATCAGCTGCCCCAATATCGAGGATGAATTCGGCCGGCCCTTCGCGTGCAGCGCGCCCGATGCCGCGGCTGTGACGAAGGCCGTGAAAAAAGTGAGCAAGAAGACGCCCGTGTTCATCAAGCTCTCCCCGAACGTCGAGAATATCGGCCTCATCGCCCAGGCCTGCGCCAAAGCCGGTGCCGACGGCTTCACGGTCATCAATACGGTGGGCCCCGGCATGGCGATCGATTTGCGGAGCAGGATGCCCATCCTGGCCAATAAAGTCGGAGGGCTCTCGGGCCCCGGCATCAAGCCGATCGCCATTAAGTGCATTGCCGACGTCTATAAGGCGACCGGAGGCAAACTGCCCATTATCGGCACCGGCGGCGTGTACACCGGCGAAGATGCGATCGAGATGCTCCTCGCGGGCGCGAGCCTGATCGGTGTGGGTACCGCCGTCTGTGACCGCGGTCTGGATGTGTTCAAAAAGATCTGCGACGAGATGCAGATGTGGTGCACGAACGAAGGCGTGTGGGATATCCGGGATCTGATCGGGGGCATGCATACGACCCTCGCGTATTTCAACAAAAACGGCACGCTCCCCTCTCTCGTTTCCTGATATGGCCATCCAGCTCCAGAGCCGGCTCCCGCGCACGTACCGCATCAAGGCGATCAAGCAGGAAACCGACATGGTGCGTACGTTCACGTTCGATGGATCGCTCGGCGCCAAGCCGGGGCAGTTCGTGATGGTGTGGATGCCGGGGGTGGACGAAGTCCCCATGAGCGTGGCGTACGACGACGGGGCCACCACCAAGATCACGTTCTTCGCCGTCGGCGACATGACGAACGAGTTCGCGAAGCTTCAGGTGGGCGATCTTGCGGGCTTGAGAGGTCCGTTCGGAACGTTCTACGAGTGGGAACCGGGCCAGCACATCGTGCTGGTGGCGGGAGGATACGGGGCAGCGCCCATGTATTTCGTCGCCAAAGAGACGGTGGGGCACGGCTGCACGCTGGAGGTGATCGTCGGCGCGCGCGGGAAGGAACACCTGCTCTACGTCAAAGAACTGGAGGCTCTCCCCCACGTGTCGCTCCACATCGCGACGAACGACGGCTCAGTGGGCTACAAGGGATTCAATACCGATATCCTGGAGAAGCTCCTCGCAAGCTGCCCGCATGATTCAACATCCGCCAAAAAGAAAGAATGCCATCCGGTGGACCAGGTGTTTGGCTGCGGCCCCGAGATGATGCTGAAGAAGATCAGCGAGATCACAGCCGCATACGACGTCCCTGCGCAGCTCTCGATGGAGCGCTACATGAAGTGCGGCTACGGCATCTGCGGCAACTGCGTCATCGACCCGCTCGGGATCCGCATGTGCACGGAAGGCCCTGTCGTCAAAAACGAGGTTTTGCTCAAGCTGGAGAAGGAATTCGGGAAGTACCATCGGGATGCCTTGGGCAAGAAACAGGAGTTTATGGCCCCGCCGGGACCGAAGAAATAAAATTGGCACTCGTCAACACTGAGTGCTTGATACTTAACTATGCAAGTGTTAAACTTCGCCCGTCTTATTTCCTACCCCAACCTCTTATGAACGGTGGACCCGGTTGCGGTGGCTGCTGCTAAGCACTCACCACGTTAGAGAGAAGAGCGGTCTTCTACAGACCGCTTTTTTCGTAGAAAAAAGCCTCTTCTGCTTCTCTCCCCCTTCAGGGGGAGAGACCGAGTGAGGGGCGCGGTGGCGCGAAGCGCCGGATGAGGGTCACGCCGACCGCACCCTGAGCGTCCGGAGCGACTTATTTGGTCCGAGCTTCCGGCGCCGGAGGTGCGTGCGCATGCCCCTGATCGGTTGACTGCGAACCACCGAGAGCGCGTAGAACCCCATGCCGGCAAGCACGAAGAGCATGCCCAATGCGAGTTGAACATCTGCGCCCGCCTGCGCGGCAGCGATGCCGTAGACGACCTCGGCGGAGGGCGATGGATGCAGCTCCGTCACGAGCGTCCCGTGCCCCGTCAGGTCCGCCTGCACAAGCTCAACCGTCGTTGTACCAAGTGTCAAAATGCCCGCCAGCACAAAACCGGCCGAGGCACAGGTGAGGAGACGATGGATGAGTGTGTGTGTCATGTTGAGTATATTATAGCATTTTTCTTTTATTTAGACAATTGGCAGCCCCACGGGGAGTCGAACCCCGATTAACGGATTGAAAACCCGCTGTCCTAACCGCTAGACGATGGGGCCGTATTTCGTGGAAGGGCCACCTACGGTGTCCCTCCCACGGACCCACCCTTCCCTACAAGGTGTCCCTCCAGGCAGGCGGAGCCTGCCTTCGGGACAGCTTGTGTATTCTCGTGAATAGGGGGATCCATGAAAGAACGTGCGCGGAGTATAGCGAAAATGACGTAGGTCTCAAACACCGAATCAACCTGGTTTTCCCTGTTACAGGAGGCAGTCGTACGTTCTATGATGATGCTCTGCAGCAGCGATGTCATCCACCAACAGCACGGCAGAGCCACAGGAAAGCGCTGATCACCGGCTGCCGTAACGGAAAGGCGTGCGATGCGTCATACAGGATGATGCATGCTTCTTTTCTCCTCCTCCCCATGGCTCTCCGCAAATCGATGATGAATGCGTTCGGTTCCATGCGCTTCGGTGCGCAGATCGAGCGCATCCTCCACCGCGCGCACATGGTGCTCACCATGATCGTCGCGACGCTCGTGGTCCTGTTCGGATGCCTGATCATCATCAGCGTCTACTTCGTGATGCAGATCGCGCGCGGGATGTAAGTCCGGTGATTCAGCGATACTCGCACATGCTCGGCTCTCCGTCACACTCATACCCCAATTCCTCCCTGCACAAAGCCGAGCAGCCGTCGCCGTCGACGGCGTTCCTGTCATCACATGTTTCGGGCGGCCCGACCACGCCGTCACCGCACACGAGCTCGCACTTGCTCGGCCAGTCGCGGCACTGATAGCCGTGTTCGACAGCGCACGTCGCGCCGCACCCGTCGCCGTCGCGCGCGTTGCCGTCGTCGCACTCCTCGTCGTCGATGATCAAGCCGTCCCCGCACCCGGCCTTTTCGGGTACCGGGTATGCGAGAGGCACATCGATGACGGACGCGGAGGTGGGTCCACTGTGACGCCCACGACGGGGATTATTGGGCACGGGCGTGACGGAAGAGGACGATGCGGAGATCAGCTCGGGATCAGGCTCAAGGATGACTGTCTTGGTGACGGGAGACGTCACGGATGCAGCCAGCGGGGCCGCAATGACGGTTGCAGCCGCTGGCGGGACGGACGCGGGTGACTGCGCCCCTTCTTCGCGCAGGCAGATGCGCGAGCAGCCGTCGCCGTCGCGCGCGTTGCCGTCGTCGCACTCCTCGCTGCGGCTGATGATGCCGTTGCCGCACCCGTCGCCCGAGAACTGCCGGAGGCATGCACTCGGCTCGCCGGTGCAGCGGTACCCGCGCTCGACCATGCACCCGACGCACCCGTCGAGGATGAGGGCATTGCCGTCGTCACATTGCTCCGACGCCTCGATCACGCCATTCCCGCAGTCGGTTGCCGCGAGCGGATTCTCGTTCACCCGGCCGGTGCTGCCGAAGAGCGGCAGGGCGAAATAGAGCGGAATTGCAACGAGAATGGACGCAGCAGCGAAGAAGCCGGCTGTGCGGAGGTTCGGCGTGGGCATCAAAGCAGTGTAGCAAAGATTGTGCGTTTGCACAATGTATGTGGCATCCGGAAGCCCAGAATCGCTAATTAACAATACATTAAAATTATGGTATAATATTGTTTAAGACAGACCCATACCACACACATGCCTATCGTCACGCTGTCATCGGCCACGCCCGCAGCCCGGAAGAAACTGCGCGCGCTGGAACGTTCGCTCGATTCAACCGCTGGCAGGACGGCACGCACGCTCAAGCCGGCATCGCGGGACACCGCCAGAACGGTGGGCCTGCGCTGCAGCAGCGACCTCGAACCAGGCTTCCGGCGGGTGAAAAAAGGCAACACCTTCCGCTTCACGGACTCCAAAGGAACCGTGGTGAAGGACAGGGCCACGCTCGCGCGCATCCGCGCGCTCGTGCTGCCGCCCGCATGGAGGGACGTCTGGATTTGCGCGCACTCCAACGGACATGTGCAGGCGACGGGCATCGACGCGCGGGGCCGCAAACAATATCGCTACCACCCGCTCTGGCGCGCTGCACGGGACCTCACCAAGTACCACAATATGATCTTGTTCGGGGCATCGCTCCCCCGCATCCGCGTGCGCGTCGCACGCGATCTCGCGTCCCCCGGACTCTCGAAGCAAAAGGTGCTGGCGTTGATCGTGCGGCTGATGGACGAAACGCATATCCGCATCGGCAACGACGAATACGCCAAGGAAAACGGGTCGTACGGCCTTACGACGATGCGAGACGGCCATGCGACGGTGACCGGCGCCACGGTCAAATTCCACTTCCGTGGCAAGAGCGGCAAAGTGCACGACCTGGAGGTGACCGACAAGCGGATGGCCACGCTTGTGAAGCAGTGCCGCGATCTGCCCGGACAGGATCTGTTCCAGTACGTGGACGATTTCGGCCAGCGGCACGATATCAAATCGGACGACGTGAACGCCTACCTGCAGGCCGTCACGGGGGAACAATTCACGGCCAAGGATTTCCGTACCTGGGCGGGCACCGTGCACGCCGCACTGACGCTGGAAGGCTTTCCGCCGTGCAAGAGCGCACGCGAAGCGAAGAAAAACGTGGTGTGCGCGATCAAGGAAGTCTCGTCGCAGCTCGGCAACACGCCCGCCGTCTGCCGCAAGTGCTACATCCATCCTTTCATTCTCGATTCGTACCTGAACATGACGCTCCCGGTCCTGTGGAAGAAGCAGCAAAAGCATGCAAAGAGCCGCCAGGGGCTCACGTTCGGGGAAGCTGCGGTGTTGTGTTTGCTGAAAGAATGCTTTGAAAAAAAATGAAGGCCGAAGTGTGAACACTTTTTGATCTTCATGCTTCGATCTTTGAACTTGCATGAAGCGCCTTCCTCACATGCAATAGTTTTTCCACCATTTATACTCTTGCCATCCTTTTCCTCCTTTCTTTCTTATGTTGCACAAGTGCGATTCCATGCGCGACTGGGCGCTCCTCATCCTCCGTCTCTCGATCGGAGCGATTTTCCTGTACCACGGCTGGATGAAGTGGCCGCTTGGCGACAGCATGCTCTTTAACATCCTCGCCATTGCGGAGCCCCTGGGAGGCGCGGCAATGATCCTGGGAGTACTCACCCGCTGGGCAGGACTCGGCCTCGCCATCATCATGCTGGGCGCGATGTACATGAAAATGACCGGCTTCGGCCAGGGCGCGTTCGACCTCTTCGGCACATTTGCCGGCAGCCGCGGTGCGGGCTGGGAGTTCGACCTCATGATCTTTGCAGGATGCATCGTCACCATGGCGTTCGGCGCAGGCAGCCTGAGCGTGGACAAGGCGGTATTGAAACAAAGCTGAAGATCGAAGAAGCAAGATTGAAAAAGAGAACCAGGATCCACCTCCTGGTTCTTTTTTCTTCTATCTTCAGTCTTTCCGTTGTGATTCACTGATGCCAATGACCCTGATCCACGCCGTCATCCTGGGAATCGTCGAAGGCCTCACCGAATTCCTGCCGGTGTCATCCACGGCGCATTTAATCCTGGCCTCGAACCTGCTGCGCCTGCCGCAGACGGAGACGCTCAAATCCTTCGAAATCGCCATCCAGACAGGCGCCATCGCGGCGGTGATCATCCTCTACTGGCGCTCGTTGATCACTCAAAAGACCGTCCTCCTGAAGGTCCTTGCCGCGTTCCTGCCGACGGCCGTCATCGGCCT
>CAYTEH010000033.1:4849-6671 GCA_964436765.1 uncultured Candidatus Peribacteria bacterium | reverse complement strand
GTTTGGGATCTACCGGATCCTGATCGGCGTTATTGGTTTCTGGTTTGTAGTTTCTGGTTTTTGAAAACGAAAAACCAATAACGAGGAACGAAAAACCACTGCTACACTCTTTTGCATGTCGCAACCGCTTGTTTCAGCATTGATCCTCAACTTCCGCTCCGGCCGGGAAGCCTGGACGTGCGCCGAAGCCCTCCTCAAGCAGACGATTGCAGACCGGATGGAGATCCTCATCATCGATAATCACTCCGACGATGACTCCATCGGCTATCTGCGGAACCAGGTGCGAAAGTATCCGCGCGTGAAGATCATCGAGACCGCAACAAACGACGGCTTCGGCGCGGGGTACAACAGGGGCATCCGATATGCGCACGGACGCTATCTGCTTCTGAATAACCCCGCGAAGCTCCTCAATCCCGACGCCGTGGAGACTATGGTCAATGCCATGGAGCAGGACCCATCCATCGGGATTTTGGGACCCACGTTGCGCTTCAGTGACGGTACCGTGCGCGATTCCTACCGGAGCTTTCCGGGCGTGATGGATGTGATCATCAAGCGAACCGTCCTCCGCCGTTTCTTCAAACAACGCATGCGGCGATACCTGCAGTGGGACCGCGACCCTTCCGTCACCGGCGACACCGACTGGGTGGTAGGCGGGTGCCTGATGATGCCGCGGGAGCTGTGCCGGCAGATAGGAGGCTTCGACGAGCGGTTCTTCCTGTTCTTCGAAGATACCGATCTCTGTCGCCGCGTCTGGGAGGCCGGAAAACGCGTCGTGTATTTCCCGGAAGCCCAGGGCACCGACCGGAAAAGCCGGTTGAGTGAAGGAGGAATGCTGGCTCTGATCACGAAAAAGACAGTCCGCAGTCATGCATGGAGCGGCATGAAATACTTCTGGAAATGGCGGCACGGAGCTAAAAGTTAAAAGAGGACAGGGAAAAGTGACTTAGATTTCGATTTCTACGGCAATTTTTCTCTTGTCACGTATCTCTTTCCTCTCCATACGCCTCACATTCTTGTGTTGACCCCACCCCTGTTCTCACGTATTCTTCGTCGCCCATGGACATGCTCACCCTTCAGGCATCGGCCCGCGACCTTGGCGTGAAAGCCAAAAAGGTCCGCAACGCTGGACGCGTTCCGGCAGTGGTGTACGGCAGCGTCGATGGCAATTTGCACGTGGAAATCGAGGCTGCAGCCCTCCACAAGACCTTCAACAAGGCAGGGGCAAGCACGCTCGTGGAACTCGATGTTGCCGGCAAGAAAGTGCCTGTGCTTTTCAAGGAGGTGACGTTCCATCCCATCACCGATCGTGAAACCCATGCCGACTTCTACGCCGTGGACATGAAGAAGGAAATCGAGGCTCCGGTCCCGCTGATCTTCGAAGGCGAATCGCCCGCCGTGAAGGAGCTGAGCGCCATCCTCGTGACGGCGCACGACACCGTCCGCGTACGCTGCCTCCCCGCCGATCTTCCGCACAGTCTCAGCATCAGCATTGCTTCCCTCGCCACGCTCAACGACGTGCTTACGGTGAAGGAACTGAAGCTCCCCAAGGGAGTGAAAGTGATGGAAGCCCCCGAAACCGTGCTGATGTCGGTGCAGGAACAGCGCGCCGAGGAAGTGGTTGCCACGCCCACGCCGGAAGAGGTTGCTGCCGCAGCCGCTGCGGCTGCCCCGGCAGGCGGCGGACCCATCCCGGGACAGACGGAAGGACCCGACAAGCCCGCAGAGGCAGCTCAGAAGGAAGGCAAGGAGAAGGCGGCGAAGAAATAATCGTCATGGTTCGAGGCGCCGCGGCGCACCTCACCATGACATTGTTCGGTCGTGC
>CAYTEH010000033.1:0-4749 GCA_964436765.1 uncultured Candidatus Peribacteria bacterium | reverse complement strand
CCTCACCATGACATTGTTCGGTCGTGCGGCGCTCCTCACCATGACAACCAGCGTTTTAATGAAACCTTGGCGAGGTGCTCGGCGATCGAACCGAGCCTCGAGCCCGTGTTCTGCTGCGCGTTTGTCATGGCGAGGAGCCCCGTCACCTTTCGCAAAAGGTGCAGGGCGTCTCGAGCCACATCACTCTTTCTTCTTCCTGTCCTTCTTCTCGACCGGCTTCTCGCGCAGAAACCCGGGAATGAGAAGAGGCGCCTTCACGCCGTCGATCTGCTCCGCCAGATGCAGGTCCTCGAGCGCGATTTTACCGATATACAGGCGCTTCAGATCGCCCCCCTCCTTCACGAACCGCTCGATCTCCAGCTGCCCGCGGTAGTAAACGATTCCCTTGGTGAAGCCCCCCGGGTCCGAGGCATCGTGCAGTCCGCGCTTGAGCTCGATGGCCTTGGTGAGCGCCTTCTGGGGCGTGTATTCCAGGGCCTCTTCCAGGTACCGGCGCGTATCGGTAAACGAATGCCGGAGCGAGTAGGCCACGGCCAGCACGCCGCGGGCAGGGCCGTAGCGCTTCTCGTGGTAGGGCGAGAGCACGCGGTTCTGGTTGTAGGTCGCAAGCCCTTCCTGCGTATCGAGATAGTGCGCAAACCCGCGCCGGAACAGGTCGTAGGGCTGATGGTCGCCGTTTTCGGCCGTGAGGATATGCGTTTCGATCTCGTGCGCGATGAGCGATTCCACGTGCATGGGGCTGAAGCGCGCACCCTCGCGCACGTACAGACGCTTCCACCCCACCGCGCAATCGGCCACCATGGCACCACGCACGGTCACCTGCCAGTCGTGGAGTCCGTAGCTCTCGAGGGCAGCCAAAAACCGTTCCGCCGCCTCGCTGGC
Organism: uncultured Candidatus Peribacteria bacterium; assembly: GCA_964436765.1. Classification (GTDB taxonomy): domain Bacteria; phylum Patescibacteriota; class Gracilibacteria; order Peribacterales; family Peribacteraceae; genus CAYTEH01. The sequence continues at coordinate 3,867 of CAYTEH010000033.1, read as the reverse complement.
AGAGAGCATGTCGCCGGGGGGCATGGGCATGTCGCAGGCAACGCGGGTTCGCAGGAACTGCTCTGCGGTCTGCAGCAAGTCTGCACTGGGAGCACCGAAGAGCGCACATGACGCCTTCGTGAAGGCAGCGCTCTGACCGCGCGCGCGGAAGAGCGCGATGCGCAGAAGCAATTCATTCCGCTTTTTCTTGAGCAGAATGCCAAGAGGCGAATCGTCGAGGGTCAGCTTGCCGAGCTTTTTTTCAAGCTCATCGATGTCTTCGGGCAACGATGGATACTCAAACCACGGGCTGTAGAGCCGGTCGCCCTGCAGAATCCTGCGCTCCTCTTCCAGGTTCACGGGCTTCAGGTACTTAAGGAGCATGAGGTCCTCATCGGCCTGCTGGATGATGCGGTCGAGCGCGCGCACGTCGGTTTTGACCCTGGGCTGCACAAGCGACGTCTCCTCGGGCTCTTTCGACGGATCGATGATGAAGCCGAGCAGATCGCGCCGCCCGATGGCTGCGCGCGCGCTCTTGAACGGAACCGACCCGGCGTGAACAAGTGTCTGGATCTTCCTGCCGCCGAGCGAGAATTTGACCCGGTACAACTGGCCTTCCTCGGCATCGTCATCCTCGGTGGGCTCGGCTGCCCCCTTGTTTTCGAGCTCACGGAGCAATTCCGGCTCAAACGTGGTGAATTCCGAGGACGCAGGATTCATGACCGCGGGAACCTCCACGGTGATGCCGCGGGCAATGAGCGTGATGGTCTCGCGGAGGCCCAGACGGGGCTTCAGATCATCGCGATCCGACTCTGCCGAGCGCTTCACTTTCTCGCCAAACAGCTCCTGCGCGATGCGCACGCCCTTCTCGGGAGAACTGACCGTCAGGCCTTTCACGCGCTCCAGGCGTGACCGGAGCGGCGCGAGGTTGGCCACCTGCACCATCAGGCCCGCGCGGGCATTGACCTCCAGCAGCACCGGGCCCTGCTCCTCGTCCACGGTGAGATCCACGGCCAGATACCCGATGTTCGTGATGTACTGGATGCGCGATGCGGTCAGGAGCATTTCTTCCCAGTATGGAATGGGAATGCCGGAGGGATCCCCTCCGTGCGGCAATTCGGTCAGCAGGGACGAATACTGGAACGCATGGGTGGTGACGCCTTTGGCAATATCGATGCCGATGCCAAGGCCGCCCATGTGCACATTCGCCTTGCCGCGGCTCTGCATGGTAGGCACGCGGATCATCGCCATCACCGGCACAAGATTGAAAACCACCAGGCGGACGTCGGGCAGGCCGGCGGGACGGAACGGCGCGAACCCGGGGTGCGCCACGAGGATCTTCTCGAAGAACGCGGTGTCCTGCCGTCCGTTCACCGAGAACTCGCCATCGAGGATGTCTTCGATGTGCTCGCGCAGCCGCTGGTCCGAAATGGGCGTCTTCCCCTGCTCCAGGAACTGCCCCTTCTTGCGACCCTTGAGAATGAGGATCCCCTCCCCTCCGTACCCATAGTTCGGCTTGAGCACGCATTCGTCCGGCAACGTCGAGAAGTCGAAATTGCGCATCTGTTGCCGGGTCTCGATGCGGGCGTAGATTTTGGCGGTGGGGATACCGCGCGCCGAGAGGTACGCCTTGGTCTTCAGCTTGTTATCGGCGAACGCCACCGCTTTGCGGGGGTTGTAGGGACGCAAATAGAGAAGATTGCGTGCGTTGAGGCCGAGGATGCCGTGTTTGAGTAAAGGGAACATAAACGTTGGTCGCAGGGGCCTACGCCCTTACTCCTGACCTTCCAGCGCCTTGAATACCTCCCTGAACCGGAAGTATTCCGTGATGCGCAGACCCGTGAAACGCCCGATCACGATGTTCACCAGGAACGTGAGCAGGATGATTTCGGGATACGCCAGGAGCAGCGCGCGGAAGGACGCCCACTGGATGATGAGGATGCAGAAGAGCGCCGCGACGATCGTCTGGCCTACGGCCAGGAGCGCCGACCGCATCCCCTGCTCCGATTTCACGTTGAGGAAGCTCTCGACGAGCGTGCTCATGATGAGGAGCACGAAGACCGTGTCGTGGCTCAGGAGAACGCCGAACGACGTACCGATGGCCACAAGCAGCAGCAGAGTAATGGCACCGATGCCCAGGATGATGGCGAGTTTGGGGATGTAGAGAATGGGCAGGCGCTTGAGCAGCGTGCGCGAGGCATAGCCCGTCATGAGGATGAAGAGCAGGAACAGCACGCCGATCACCCAGCCGAGCACGAGGAAGCTCAAGGTGATGATGGCGGGCGTGAAGAGACCGAACGTGCTGATGCCCACCACCTGACGCATGATGGCGAGAATCATCGCGATCACGGGCAGCGCAAGCAGGAGCAGGATCGTCTGCGTGGAGACGCCCAGGCCGAGCATGACATTCACGAGGCGCGTGAGCAGGTACCACCCCGGAATCCGCACGGCCGAAACGTCCAGGATCTGCAGATCATCCGACGGAATGCCCCGTGCGTTCTGCAAGAACGCGTCGTCGTTGCGGGAGGAAAACAGCAGCGGCAGCAGCGATGGTCTCAGGACGAAGGCGCGCTCCGGCACGAGCGCGTCCAGGGGGCCTTTCACGGTGCGCGCCACCGTCTGGAGACGGAGCACGGTGGGAAGCAGAAGCGTCTGATTCTGCATGTCGTTTTTCAGCTTCAGGTCCCCCTGCGTCACCTGCAGCAGCGCGTGGACGCCGGGCGTCGGGAGGCCGTCGATCCACAGGATCACCGTTTCGGCATCCTGCAGAGCAGAACCGTGCTGCGTGAGCAGCGCCGTGAGGGCATCCTCCCCCTGCCGGTCCACCGCCGAAAAGGACGAGCGGAGCACGCGGAGATACGTGGAACCCGAGGCCGCAGCCGCCTGCAGACGCTCAATCTCGCGCTGGGGCACGTTGGCATCGGCAACAAGCAGCACCTTGCGTCGATACACCGTGACGACATGCTCTTCCTCATCTTCCCGCTGTTCGCCGTTCACCACCGCGCGCACCACGAGCCTGAACCGGATCTCGCCGACCGAATCGGGCGTGTAGATGGCATCGACCGTCGTGCTGATGGGCGCCTGCCCCCCGTTCACGTACCAGAAATATTGGATATTGTTGCCCACGATGCGGCTGGCAGATGCATCGAGAATCACGGTGCGGCCCGCTGCGATATCGGCCGGACCGATGATGGTGGCCGTGAGCTGCTGCGAACGCTGCGTGCCCGCCCCCTGCGCAAAAGCCGGAATATGCGCCATCATGAGTGCTGCGCAAAGGGCTGCGCCGGAAACAATGCGGGCCAGCCTCATTCCCTGCTCCTGCGGGAAAGCATGTGCGCCCGGTTGCGGCCGGTGTGCTTCTCCTTGTAGCGCTTGATCTGCGGCTCGATTTTCTCAATGGCCCGCTCGAGGGCGTCGAGGACCTTCGGACGGCGCGACTCGGCGCGCAACTCGGCACCCGGCAGCTCCACCGTGAGCATCACCTTCACCTGGTCGCGGTCCTTTTTCGTATCACGCCGCTCGGCCTCGATGCGGATCATGGAATCTTCGTTTTTCAGACGTTTGCAGTAGGTGGCAAGTTTGCCGATTTTCTTGGCAAAGACCATCAGGTCCTTGTCGCTGTAGTGCAGTCCTTTCTCGAAGTGCTGGATGTTCATAGAAAGAGGAGAATGATTGGAGGAACGATAGCGGAAAAAAAATGCATGGGGAAGAAAAAGGATAACCATCACCCTAGTGCGGGCTTTCTACCCGCGTACCCCGCAAGAAGGGCAGAACCTGTCCCCTTTTCAACCCTTATTGTAAAAAACCCCCATTTTTGCTATAATGAACGGATTTCTTCACACAAACCCCATGAACAGAAAAAAACTGCAGTCAATGATCGAGCAGAGC
>CAYTEH010000032.1:0-16418 GCA_964436765.1 uncultured Candidatus Peribacteria bacterium | reverse complement strand
ATTTGAGCCATGGATGAATATTCGCAAGACACAGCCTGTTGGCATCGATATACTGCTTTGTAGTGGGGCTGTAGCTCAGTGGTCAGAGCGCCTGCTTTGCAAGCAGGATGCCAGGGGTTCGACTCCCCTCAGCTCCACCAGAATTCTTGTACGACATCTCTGCTTGCAGAATTCCTTTTCTGCGATCGGGGGAGGAGAAGTTTACCCTGAGCGACGTGCGCGGAGCGCGAGGAGACGAAGGGACTCCCCTCAGCTCCACCAACCTCCGCAGGAGGTTGCCCGCCGTAGCCTCGCCGAAGCGAGCGGAGGTGGGCTTTTTGCGCACGACCTCCTGGCTACGGTTGGCAAGCCATTAAAAATACGATTCCGGGCTCTGCTGCGCGCTTCCTCCCATGCCTGGAATCAGGTTTTTGATTGGGCCAAAGAGGATATCGAGCGTTCCCGTGAGGGCAGCCAGGCTCCAGAAGAACACGAAGATCGCGAAGAAGACAATGAAGTAGTGCACACCGCCTACTTTGCGCATCCATTCCGCCTCACCGATCATGTCGCCCACCATCTCGCGCTTCACAATGAGGAAGAAGGAGCCAACGATGCCGAGGAGACTGACGAAGGTGGAGCCGCTCATGCAGCGAGTGCGGTATCGATCACTTTGCGGGCGTCTTCCTTCGACTTGGCGCCGATGAAGCTGCCTGCGATGTCGCCGTTCTTGATGATGAGAAACGTGGGGATGCTCATCACGTTGTAGCGCCCCGGCACCTCGGGGTTTTCGTCGACGTTCATTTTGACGAATTTGGCCTTGTCGCCGTAGTCGGCGGCGAGCTCTTCCAGGATGGGCAGCATCACCTTGCAGGGGCCGCACCAGGGGGCCCAGAAGTCGACCACGACGGGAACGGGGGACTTGAGGACTTCCTTCTCAAAATCGGCGTCGGAAACGGGTGTGGGCATCGGAGAGTAGGGGAACGGGAATGAAGTATAACGAAGAGTAAGGTCGAAGATCAAAGGTCAAAGATTGAAAAAAGAAATTCCATGTTTCGATCTTTGATCTTCATTCTTCAAATTTTTATTACTCACGACCTCTCCCCAGAATCCCTCTCGTGATGTTTTTCCCTATCTCGACGGCCGGCTGCCCGTACGGATCTATCCTGTAGAGCTTTCCCAGCAGCACCACTTCCGTCAGAAACAGATAGAAGAGCTGCCCAAGATTCGCCTCGTCCAGGCGCGGGAGCGAGAGGGTGACGTGCGGGCGTTTCATATCGGTGAGCGCCCCTGCGGTCCCTTCGTAGCAGGCGTCGAGGAGTTGGCCGAAGGTCTTGCCGGCCATGTACGAGAAGGCGCCCGGTAGTTCCTCGGGGACGCTGACGCGGGGTTTCTCCAGCTCTCGTATAAAGATGTGCCACTGCTTGCGGGGTCCGGCCATCCACTGCTGCAGGAGCGAGTGCTGGTCCTGCGTGCCGATACTCGCCGTGGGGATGGGGTTTCCGGTCTCGTTCTTTCCCAGGCTTTCGGCGATCAGTTGCTGGTTCCAGCGTCCGAATGATTGCAGCCGCGTGGAGTAGGGCATGATGACGCGCACCGGGTAGTTGCGCTTGGAATCCAGAATCCACTGTACGGCAGCCAACTGCGCCGCGGGGTTGTCTTCCAGCGTCGTCTTCTGGCACAGGGTATCCATGTCTTTGGCGCCCCGCAGAAACGCAGCAACGTCACCGTCGAGCAGTGCCAGTGCAAAGAGCCCCACAGGCGTGAAGATCGAGTAGCGACCTCCGACATCCGCAGGGTGGGGGAGCATGGGGATCCCGTTTTCCATGCAGAAATCATGCAGGGATCCCTTTTCGGGATCGGTGATGGCGAGCACGCGGTCCGCGAGGACGATCTTCTTCTGGCTGCGGAGCTTTTCGAAAAAGAGGAAGAAGGCGCTCATGGTTTCGAGCGTCTCGCCCGACTTGCTCACGACCACGAGGAGCGTCGATCGCCAGTCGAGCTCGTGCAGGAGGACTCCGAGCACGGACGGGTCGATGGTATCGACCACGATGAACTCCACGCCGTCGTTGCGTCCGAACACTTCCGCCAGCACCCGGGGCCCCAGGCCCGATCCGCCGATGCCCACCCACACCACCGTTTTAATGCCTTTTCCTTTCAGGACCATGGCCGTCTCGGTGACGCGCGTGGCGGTCTGCTTGTCGTACGGGTTCATGGACCATCCATGCTGGCCCTGCTCGCGCTCAAGCAGCCATTTCTCAATGTACTTTTTCATGCCTGTCCGCAGCGCCGCAAATTCCTGGTCCGGAATTCCCTTGGAGGGGGTAATGGCTTTGGCGAGTGCGGAGGTGATGTCTAGCTGGAGCATGCGGAGGGCGAGGGCGAGGGTTAGGGTTGGGGTTAGGGTTGGGGTTAGGGTTAGGGTTAGGGTTGGGGTTGGGGTTAGGAAGTCATAATAACCAGAGAGCGGCCGTTCGGCCCGCGGCGTCAGAGGGACCGGAGCGCAGCGGCGACTTTCTCTTCGGTCGAGGTCAGGTTGGGCGACAGTTCCTTGAGCGCGTGCATCACGGTCTGCTGGTCGTAGCCGAGCGCGGTGAGGGCGGAAATCGCATCCTGGTCGAAGGCGCCTTTGGTGCCGGCATCGGCGAACATGCCGGGGCGTTTTTCATCGAGCGCCTTCAATTCCACAAGCAGCTTCTCGGCCGTCTTTTTGCCAATGCCTTTGATCGAGGTGAGTAACCGGTGATCTTCCTGCGCGATGGCCTGCGCGAAGAGCGACCGCGGCACCGCGCACAGCTCCAGTGCGGTTTTGGGTCCCACCCCCGGGAGTTTGAGGAATTCCTCGAACATCGTGCGCCCGGCTGCATCGGCGAACCCGTACAGGTCGAACCGGTCCTCCCGAACGTACGTGGAGATCCAGAGCATCCGGTTTTGCCCTTCCTCGAGCTTCTCCCACACGTCGAGTGGCACACTCACCTTGTAGCCCACGCCGGCTACGTCCACCGTGACCTCTCCGAGGTCCAACTTGTGCACGCCGCCACGGAGGTGAGCGATCATAGGGGTCGAGTATAGCAGGGGCGAATTCGGGAGTTCCAAAAATACCGGTTTTCCGCTATACTGTCTTGAAATGCACACCCTCAACCGACTGCTCGCCGTCACGGCCGCACTGCTCATCGCAGTGGCGTTCGCCGTGGGCGGTTCGGTGCTCGCGTCACTGGTGCCGGCAGGAACGCAGGAACGGTTCTTGCAGGCGATCGAACAGGCGCGGGACGGGTACCGCGAGTCGGCGACGTTCGGCCTGCGCGCCGACAAGGCGCAGAAGACAGTCGAGGCCACCACCAGGCAGCTGCAGGCGCTCAATAAAAAGAAGAGAGAATTGCGCCTGGCGGTCGCGGCCCTGAAGGCGAAGATCAGGCAGACGGATGCCGAGGCGGACACGCTCGTGGCCACCGAGATCCGTTCCGTCACCCGCATGCACGGCGAGCGGGACCGGCTCTCGCGGTTCATGCGCGAGGGGTTCGTGCAGATCATCGTGGCCGACGCCGGCGGCTCGCCAGCCCGGCTCTTCTCGCGCCGCATCTTGGGCGAATCGATGGGGGACGAGATCGCCGACCAGCTCAGGAACGACGCGCTCTCTCGCGCCCAGACACAGCTCATCACCTCGCTTCTGCAGGCCCGTGAGACGTCGGTGTTCTCGCAGGCGGTGCTCCACGGGACGGCGGGCGCCCTCGGGAAGGAGCTGAGCGCGCTCGAGGCCGAGCGCGAGAAGACGCTGCGCGCGTACCACGCTGCCGAACGATTGCATCTTGCCGCGCAGGTCCAGCTGCAGGCGAGCGAGGAGGAGATGGCCGAGATCCTGCGGGAGACGGCACAGGTGCAGGAGGATATTCTTCGCATGCAGGGGGAAATGGCGCAGATCGAAGGGCGCCTGCGCGCCCGCGCCGAACGCGAACTGATTCAGAAAGGTCTGCGGACAGCCCAGCCTGGCAGGTACAGCGAGCATGCGGCATCCGCGGATTTTGTCTGGCCCGTCACGGGCGTCCGCACCGCCGGGTTCCAGGACGCCTCGTACCTCTCGTACTTCGGCGTGCCGCACCGCGGGCAGGACATCGCCGTGCCGCAGGGAACCGAGGTCGCGGCCGCGGCCGACGGCATCGTCTTCCTCGCGCGTGACGGCGGGGCGCGCGGGTTCTCGTACATCCTCATCGGGCACCGCGGCGGGTACGCCACGCTCTACGGCCACCTGTCCGCCTTCAGCGTCGTCACCGGGCAGGAGGTGCATCAAGGTCAGGTGATCGGCCTTTCCGGGGGCAAGCCGGGCACGCACGGCGCCGGGCCCATGACGACGGGCGCACACCTTCACTTCGAAGTGATCAAGAACGGCGTGCACGTGGATCCTGCGAGCGTATTGCCCTGACGGGAAAACTCAAGACTGAAGAACGAAGCTTGAAACACTTTTGAACTTTGATCTTCAGATTTCATAGTTCCTTCTGATTTTTGCAATGCATTCGCCAAGTCGGTTGTGGTACCGTCACCGCCAATGCGGCTTCGCTCGCTGTCGTTGGCACACGGACTCGTGACGGGGTTTTTGATTGTGCTGGCGATGCTCGCGGGTCAGGCACTGTGGCCGGATCCGGGAACCGGTCTGGCGCTGGTGAAAGGGACATCCGTCAGCGCCGGTGCCGTGATCTGCGGATCGCAGGGGTCCGCCCTATCACCGACGGCGCTATCGTGTTCCACGGGTACCTCCTGCCCCGCGGGGCAGACATGCGGCACATTCAGCAGCGAGGGGGACTGGGGGAGACTGTACTACTGCGGCTGCTCGGGTGATGCATCGGGCTCAACAGGGTCGTCCTGTGGCAACGGCATCGTCGATGCGGGGGAAAGTTGCGATGTGGGCATGGGCAACAAAGATACGTGCCCGCTCGGATCCATGTGCCTTTCGACGGATTGTGTGTGTGAGTCCGCCGTTATGCCTGTGTGCGGCAATGGCATCATGGATCCTGGTGAAGTCTGTGACGATGGCAATGCCAACGACGGGGATGGCTGTTCTGCGGCGTGTACGGAAGAGTCGGGGGTATCCGCTTCGTCGGTTAGTTCAGATTCCTCATGTCCCGGCCCCAACGCCATCGCGTGCGAGCAATTCGACGGCAGCAGGAGGACGGTCGCGTCCGCCTCGGCCTGCGGCCCGGAGGAGACGGTGCGCGTCTTCAAAGCCGATTGCACGCTCACCCAGTGCAGTAACGGCGAGGATGACGAAGACGACGCCGAACTGGACGGCTACATCGATGCCGCCGATCCGCAGTGCCACGCCTGCGCCGATTGTTTTTGGGCGCATTTCGAGCGCGAGCAGGAGCTGGCAGACCTGAATGGCACCGATGTGGATTATGCAGCAGCGTACGCGTATCAGTACCTGCCCCAGCGCGATAACGAGGCGGAGCCCGAGTGTGCGGAAGATGGCGACGATGCAGCCCTGGCCGGTGATCTGCTGTTCACCGCCCAGGCGGCCCCACGCCCGGGCGCACGCGGCGGCGCATGCCGAACCGGGGTCAACGACCGTCCCTGCGATTGCGGGAACGAATGCGTCTCTGGAACATGCCAGGCCATCCCCACATACTACCTGGTGGATACGCCGAACGGTCTTCCGGCGTGCGTGACCAGTGCGACAGCTCTTCCGCGCTTCACGCGGGATCAGATGCAATGGGCGCAGGAGAATGTCATAGGTGACCGGGAGGAGCGCCTGCGTACAGCCGTACGTGCAGCGTTCGACGATATCAATAACGCCCCCAAAATAGCCGGGCCCTTCGGACGGTCACGCAGGACGTTGCCGATCTACTCGATGCTCACCGTGCGGAACTCCGAGACGGGTGACGAATGGGAAGTGCTTCCGTTGGGGGCGGGCAGGGATCCGGACGAAAAGATCTTCAAAGTGAACATCAACACGCGCGCGGAGGTGGAGATTCCCGCTACCGCCACAACAACGCTCGCACCGAATGAGCGGTTCGAGCTTCTGAATACGGACGACGGCGAGCGTCGGGTGCTCAGAAACTTCCCGTCCGGGGTGCTCATCTCCGACCGACTGGGACCGAACGAGAGCCTTGGGAGCCACACGATTGGTGCCGCCGCCCGCCCGTATCATTTTACAAGCGATGACGTCGATGCGGTCATCGCGTACCTGTTGGCACAGCCTGCCGGCAATCCCGGGCAGATCGTGAACGCTCCCACGGGTCCCATGCCGTATCTGACGCGCAGGATCATCAACAAGGATGTGCTGCGCAGGCCAAACCGCGATGATCTCGTCGACAGTCCGGCAACACGCCTGTACAGCGAGGGCCTGAATTCATCGGAGTTCTCCAATCTCCGTTTTGCCATCGAGGATGCCCGGCACGACATTGCCGTCCGGATGCTGAACGCTGCGGATGGGAACGAGATGGATGCCGTGTTCGCGCCGCGTCCGGGCGACCGCACGCGTGCCGATACCGAGAACCGGTGCAAGCTCTACGCGCGCAAGCCCGTGAAGTGCTGCGATATCACGGCCGCACGTGCCATGTGCAATCCTTCCGCCGCCAGCATCCTTCCGCCCCTTGTGGCGACCTGGCAGGCATCCCCCTGTGGTGCAGGCACGAACCGTTTCATCTACGAGATGGCCAGCGAGGGGGCGGGCGCGGGTGCGTTCAGGAAAGTCTCCTGCCTCTCCGAAGGCGAGGTGGCATTGGGCATGGTGGGGCAGACCACCTGCATGAAGCAGAGTTACAAATGCGTGTACCGGGGCAATAATCCAGCCAACGGCGCAGCTGCGGCCAACCGCAGTTGTACGAATAGGCCTCTTAAATTCACTGATGATGGTACGTACTACTACGTGCCGGCGGACTACAACGGGTACCAGGCGTTGAATCCGCAGCAACCCAACGCCGGTCCGGGAACCGCAGGCGCGGGCAAGCTTGTCTTTGATCCCAGTATTACGTTCAGCAATTCCACGTGCACCACGTTCAGTCCGGGAATCCCTCCCGGGCCTGTTCCGCCCCGTGGCGTGTGCTTCCCGGCAGTACCGGGTGGTGGTGGGGGAGGCCCGGGCGGTGGTGGCCCGGGTTTTGGCTTCGGCGGAGGTGGGCCGGGCGTCGGCGGTCCCGGCTTCGGGTTCGGGGGCGGGGGGGGAGGCGGGGGATTCTGCGCCATGGCACACATGACCTTCGTGAGTATCTTCATGTCCTACATGAGCTACGCCAACACGCATGTGCCGTGGATGTTCATGCCGCCCGCGATGCGCCAGTACTACGTGCTCTTGCAGCCGGCGGTGGCGACCGCGCGCATGCAGCGCTTCATGGCGTGCGGATTCTGGCTGTGATGGTCAGCGGCCCCCGATGACTACCACGAACTCTCCTTTCTGCGTGATCGTCTTCGCTGCGCCTGCGAGGCCCGCCACGGTCGTCCGCACAAATTCCTCGTGCATCTTTGTCAGCTCGCGGCCGATCACCACTTTTCTCTCCGGTTGCTCCTTCAGTGCCTCTGCGATCTCCGTCAGCGTCCGTTCGATCCTGTGCACCGATTCATAGAAGACGATGGTCCTCTCTTCGTCTTTGAACGATGCAATGAGCGTCTTCCGTCCTTTCTTGAGGGGCAGGAACCCGAGATAGGTGAATTCATGCACGGGCAGGCCGCTGCCGCTTAAGGCCGCAAGGAACGCGGAAGGTCCGGGCACGACTTCGATCGTGATGCCGGCTTCGACGGCCTTCGAGACGACGGCGTACCCGGGATCGCTGATGCCCGGCGTCCCTGCGTCACTGACGAGGACCAGATGCTCGTTGCGCTTCAATCGGTCGACCAGCCAGCCAGCCTTCGAGGTGTCGGTGTATCCGTGGAAGCTGATCAGTTCTTTTTTGGGGATCTGAAGTTGTACAAGCAGGTTCCCCGTCACGCGCGTGTCCTCGCACACGATGGCATCGCACTTTTTGAGCGTCTCGATGGCGCGGAGGGTGATGTCACCGAGGTTGCCAATCGGAGTTGCAACAATGGATAACATCAGCGTTTGGAGGAGGAAATATCTGCGATTGGTCCTGAGATCGTCGAAGGGCCAATGGGAGTCGCGACGATGGACAGCATGCCGACATCGTAGCGGAAAAGACGGGATTTCTGCTACGCTCCTGCACTGCTTTCGCACGGAACGCGTGTTCCGGAAAGCAGACGATCTGTTTTTTGTCAGAAAGGAGATGCACGTGCCCTTCGCATTTGACCCGGTTCCCGGGCTCGATGAGCAGCGAAAATTAACCCTGATCGTTGATCTGACGATCATGGCATGTATCGCTGTTCCCGGTGCCTTCTGCATTTTTATGATCTGGCTATCCTGCTGGCCGGATCAAACCACGAAACAATGACAGATCTTTTTGCCGCCACGCACCCCGTGGCGGCGATTTTTGATGAGATTTCCCTGCTTGCCAATGTCATGTTTTGATGTCTAAAAGTGGCCTTCCTGTACCAAATATGTGACCCATAGCCCTTTTTTCCCGCACAGATTTCTGTATCATCCGTCTGATCTCCCCCAGCTTTTAAATGTCTGCCAAGAACGACCAAACACCCCCCGCCCAGGATCCCCAGCAGCCCCTCTCGGGCGGCGGCGAGACACTCAGTAACATCGGGCGCATCGCGCCGCGGCCCATCGTGGCCGAAATGGAGGAGAGCTACCTGAACTACGCCATGAGCGTCATCGTCAGCCGCGCGCTGCCCGACGCCCGTGACGGCCTGAAGCCCGTGCACCGCCGCATCCTCTATTCGATGCACGAGATCGGTCTTCGTTCCGCAGCCCGCTACCGCAAGTGCGCGCTCGTGGTTGGTGACGTGCTTGGTAAGTACCACCCGCACGGCGACAGTTCGGTGTACGAGGCGCTCGTGCGCATGGCGCAGGAATTCTCCATGCGCTATCCGCTCATCGACGGCCAGGGAAACTTCGGCTCGATCGACGGCGACGGCGCGGCGGCCATGCGTTACACCGAGGCCAAAATGGAGAAGGTCACGGATGAGGTTCTCTTCGATATCGAAAAAGACACGGTTGATTTCGTCGCCAACTACGATGCATCCCGCAAAGAGCCGAGCGTGCTCCCCAGCAAGATCCCGAACCTCCTCTTAAACGGCACCGTGGGTATCGCAGTGGGCATGGCCACGAACATCCCGCCCCATAATATTGGCGAACTGCTCGATGCCACCCTCTATTTACTCGAGAAGGACGATGCGACGGTGGAAGACCTCCTCAAGTTCGTCCAGGGCCCCGATTTCCCCACCGGCGGCATCGTGTACGACAAGGAAGCCATCAAGCAGGCGTACCTCACGGGCCGCGGCACCATCGCGGTCAGAGGCAAAGCCGAAATCGAGGAAGTGCGCGACGGCCGCTACCAGATCCGCATCAGCGAAATCCCGTACCAGGTCAATAAGTCGACCATGATCGAGAAGATGGCCCAGCTGGTGACCGACAAGGTCATCCAGGGCATCAGCGACATCCGCGACGAATCGGATCGCGAGGGTATCCGTATCATCATCGAGCTCAAGAAGGACTCGTACCCGCAGAAAGTTCTGAACCTGCTCTTCAAGCACACCGAGCTCCAGAGCAGCTTCGGCTACAACATGATCGCCCTCGGGGACGGCATCCAGCCGCGCCTTTTGAACCTGCAGGAACTCCTCCAGATCTTCATCGGCCACCGCAGGGTGGTCATCAAGCGCCGCGTCACCTTCGACCGCGACCGCGCCAAGGAGCGTGCCCACATCCTTGAGGGTCTCAAGAAGGCGCTCGATCACATCGATGCGGTCATCGAGACCATCCGCAAGAGCGAAACCAAGGAGATCGCCAAAGAGAATCTCGTGAAGAAGTTCAAGCTGAGCGAGCTGCAGGCCGACGCCATTCTCCAGATGCGCCTCCAGACCCTCGCCGGTCTCGAGCGGAAGAAGATTGAGGACGAGCTGGCCGAGAAGCTTGCCTTCATTGCCGAGTGCGAGGCGATCCTTAAAGACAAGCACCGCATCGACAAGATCATCAAGGAGGAGACGCTCGAGATCAAAAAGGCGTACGGCGACACCCGTCGCACGGCCATCGTGCCGCACGCGATCGGGGAATTCAGCGCCAAGGACACCATCCCGAACGCTCCCATGATCGTCACGCTCACGCGGACGGGCTACGTGAAGCGCCTCAGCCCCATGCAGTTCCGCGCACAGCATCGCGGTGGCAAGGGCATCAAGGGCATGACGATGAAGGAGGATGACGAAGTGATGTCGCTCCTGCACGTGATGAACCACGATGATGTGCTCTACTTCACCAACACAGGCCGCGTCTTCCGTTTCCCGACGTTCGAGCTGCCCCAGGCGGGCCGTGTCGCGAAGGGCCAGGCGATCGTGAACCTGCTGCAGCTGCAGCCCGGCGAGCGGGTCACGGCCATGCTCAAGGCCGATCTGAGCGGGGTCAAAGAGCTCTTCATGGCTACGAACAAAGGCACTGTGAAGCGCACGGCGGTCACGGAATTCGAAAACATCCGGCGCTCGGGCTTGATCGCGCAGAAGCTTCCGCCCGGCGACGAACTCAAGTGGGTGTGCGCCACGAGCGGCGCCAACGAGGTGTTCCTCCTCTCCCGCAAGGGCAAGGCCATTCGTTTCAAGGAGACCGACGTCCGCTCGATGGGCCGCGCGGCGGCTGGAGTGCGCGGCATCCTCCTTGGCCAGGGCGACGAGGTCGTCGAGGCAGCGGTGATCACAAACCCCCAGAGCAAGCTTCTCGTGGTGATGGAGAACGGCCTCGGCAAGATGACGCCCGTCGATCAATATCGGTTACAGGGTCGTGGCGGCAGCGGCGTGAAGGCCGCGCAGCTCACCGCGAAGACCGGCGATATCATCGGCGCTCACGTGCTCAACGAAGGCGAGGAGGGGGACCTGCTCTGCGTCAGCAAGCAGGGCCAGATGGTGCGCATGGAACTGAAAGAAATTCCCTCCCGCGGCCGCGCCACCCAGGGCGTGATCGTCATGCGCCTCAACGGAGGCGATAAGGTCGCCACGATGAGCGTCGTGCTCCAGGACAAGGAAGCCGAGGAAGCGGTGCTTCAGGCGGCCTTGGAGGAGCAGAGCACGGAAGTGGAGGCGCTGGAGGCCGAAAAGGAGCAGCTGAGTGAAATCGAGCAGAAGGCGGAGCGCGCTGCAAAGCGGCGGTCGAAGAAGCTCGAAAAGGAGGTGGGAGCCGAATAAGAACGTATATTCGTAACTTCGTTACTTCGTCTATCCGTGCAGCAGGATTACGAAGAAACGAAGTTACGAAGTAACGAAAGCAGCCGTAAAGTCATGAGTTTCAATGGCTTGCGCTTGGTCTGAAATTCTGTACAATCCTCCAGCTATGAAGTCAGGCATCCACCCACAGGTCTTCCAGGACGCCAAATGCACGTGTGTGAACTGCAAGTCGGTGTTCATGATCCCGAGCACGATCCAGGAGCAGAGCGTCGAAAACTGCCGCAACTGCCATTCGGTGTATACCGGCAAGCAGGCTGAAGCCGCGCGTGGTGGCCGTGTGGAACGCTTCCGCAAGATCCAGGCCGCATCCAAGAAGAAGGGGGAGTAATCGTTCCTCTCTTTCTTATGGGAGAAAGCAGTGACGGTATCAGGGAAGGGGAGCCTCCTTTGCCGGAGCCGGATATAGATATACGTGCACAGGAATACCGGCATCTGCCGATGCCTCCGGAAACATTTGGCGTGTCACCGACTGCCAATGTGACTCATCGGAGGAATCTGCTCGGCATGATGCTGACGGGAGTCGTATTTGGCGTTCTTATGGGTAAGATCGGTGGTTGTGTCGATCCCAAGGCCAAATAGCACTCCCCAGCCCAGAGTGCTATACTTCCCTTCGTCATGGACTCCCGCCAATCCAAGCTCCTGGCCGCGATCATCGACCAGTTCATCCAGACTGCGGTTCCCGTCGGGTCCAAGAACCTACTGGAGGCCGCCGGTTTTTCGGTGTCCGGAGCCACCATCAGGAACGAGATGCGTCTGCTTTGCGATGAAGGTTTTCTCGAGCAACCGCACATCAGTGCCGGGCGCATTCCCACCACCAAGGGCTACCGCGCGTACGTGAAGGAGTTCATGGACCCGGGACCGCAGGAGAAGATTGTGCGGAAGAAATTCCTGGGGCTCAAAGAACAGTATTTCCAGCGCAAGGATCAGGAAAAAGCGTACGAAGCGGTGGCGCTCCTCGCGCAGATGATCCCGAACGTCGCATTCGCCACCGTGCCGCATAAGCCGGGCGTCTATTACCTGGGTCTCGCGAACATTCTCCGTCAGCCCGAATTTTTGGAGAACCCAGGCCTCGCGACGGGCGTCGTGGAAGTCCTCGAAGAACGCCTCAATGAACTCCTCGCAGCTGTCGAGGTCGATGAACAAACACGGTACTACATCGGCGACGAGCACGTGTTCAAGCAGATCCAGAGCTGCAGTTTGATCGTCACGGCCTATCAGGTGCGCGACCGCAAGGGGATGATCGGCGTCCTCGGTCCCATGCGGATGGATTACGCGTACAATACCGTGGCGCTCGAACTCGTCGCCGACCTGTTGCGTTCCCATTGATGCCCTCTACAGATCAGATCCTCCTCCGCATCCGACCCGCCCTGCCCGATCCTGAGGAAAAGCAGGCCTCGCGCGGGCCGCTGACTATGGAGACGGTGCTCACGTCCGTCCATTCGCTGAAGGGGAAGGTCCCCATCAGCCTCGAGATCGGTTATGCCGAGGGGAAGATAGGGTTGTTTGTGAGGGCGGCCAGAAAGGCCGCACCGCTCATCGAAAGCCAGCTCTACGGCCAGTATGCCGACAGCGAAATCGACACGGCCCCCCTCGATCTCTTCGAGCCGGGTGAGGGTGAAATCGTGGTGAGCCAGGATCTGGATTTGACCGACAGCGAACTCTTCCCTATCAAACGCCATCCGCAGTACATCGACCTCGCCTCCCGGCAGGCGGTGGATACCATCGCGGGCATCACGTCGGCGCTCGTCCGGTACCCCAAGCCCGGGATGCGCGCACACGTGCAGATCGTCATCAGGCCGATGGGCAAGCATTTCCGCAAGGGGGCGCTCAAGTTCCTGCCGCTGCTGGCCAAGGGTATTCCCAAGCACTGGAGCGCGTACCGGCGCCTCTTTTCGCGCGCGCACCTCTCCCAGGGATGGCGCGGCCTGGCCTACTGGCCGCTCGATTTCGCGATGGGCGGCTTCCGCACGTGGTTCAACTCCAAGTACAAGGTCTCGATGGTCACAGGGGACGTCATCGAGGAGAGCGACGACGAGGAGGAAAAGAAGGTGAGCATGCGCAGCCACGAACGCGAGGACAAAATGAGCGGCGCGGTCGATAAACTGAACCACCTGCTCTTCAGCGTCAACGTCCGCGTGAGCGTGATCGCGCAGGCGGAGCACAGGGAAGATGCCGAGTACAAGCTGGAGGAGGTCAGCGGCAGCTTCCGTCAGTTCACGCTGCCCCTGAGCAACGGCTTCTATCCGCTGCCATCGAAAGTCCATGTGCAGCTGCCCGGCGGCTTCCGCATCCGACCGTACGTCCTCTCCGCCGAGGAAGTGGCCACGCTCTGGCACGTGCCGAACATCCTCGTGAAAACCCCGAACATCGACTGGGTGATGAGCCGGAAGCTCGAACCACCGGTTGACTTACCGCTTGCAGAGGATCCGTTGGCGCAATCGGAGAAAAGTGACAAGAGAAAAGAGAAAAGTGACGAGGATCTCACCGTCCTCGGCGAGGCCGTCTTTCGCGGTGAACGGCGCAAATTCGGCATCAAGCCCGACGACCGGCGGCGCCACATTTACGTGATCGGCAAAACCGGCATGGGCAAATCGACGCTGCTGGAGAACATGATCTTCAGTGACATCCACGCGGGGAAGGGCATCGCGGTGATCGACCCGCACGGCGACCTGATCGAGGCGTGCCTGCGGTTCATTCCCAAGGAACGGTCGAATGACGTGATTCTCTTCGATCCCGCCGACAAAGAATTCCCCATGGCCTTCAACATGCTCCAGTGCAAGGACGCCGAGGAGCGGGCTCTCGTGGTATCGGGCCTGATGTCCGTCTTCAAAAAGCTCTGGCCCGAAGCGTTCTCGGGACGCATGGAGTACATCCTCCGCAACACCCTTTTGGCGCTTACCGAAGCCGGAAATCAGTCGATGCTCGGCATCATGCGCATGTTCAGCGATCCGCTGTTCCGCTCGAAAATCCTCGAGCACGTGCAGGATCACGTGGTCAAAAGCTTCTGGCAGGACGAGTTCACCTCGTGGTCCGAGAAGTACCAGACCGAAGCGCTCGCCGCGATCCAGAACAAGATCGGGCAGCTTCTCAGCACCCCGCTCATCCGCAACATCATCGGGCAGGTGACAAGCAAAGTGGACGTGCGCCACGCGATGGACACCGGGAAGATCATCCTCATGAACCTGAGCAAGGGGAAGCTGGGCGAGGACAACTCGGCATTCCTTGGCTCGATGTTTGTGACCAAATTCCAGCTGGATGCCATGAGCCGTGCCGATATTCCCGAGAAGGAGCGAAGAGACTTCTACCTGTACGTGGACGAGTTCCAGAACTTCGCCACCGAATCGTTCGCCACCATCCTCAGCGAGGCGCGCAAATACCGCCTGAATCTCACGATGGCGCACCAGTACGTGAACCAGCTTCTGATCGGCGACAAGTCCACGGCGCTCCGCGACGCCGTGTTCGGCAACGTGGGCTCCATGGTCTGCTTCCAGGTGGGCAGCGACGATGCCGAGCCG
Source organism: uncultured Candidatus Peribacteria bacterium (assembly GCA_964436765.1). Taxonomy (GTDB): domain Bacteria; phylum Patescibacteriota; class Gracilibacteria; order Peribacterales; family Peribacteraceae; genus CAYTEH01. The sequence goes on along the minus strand of CAYTEH010000032.1, from coordinate 1,674 downwards.
CTGAGCTTGCAGTTTGAGGAGATGGTGAGCCCCAAGGACATCCTGAGTCTTCCCAAGTACCACGCGTACCTGCGCCTGATGATCAAAGGCATCCCCAGCAAGCCGTTCTCGGTGAGCATGCTCCCGCCGCCGGAGTTCGAGCAGGATGAAAAGCGCATCAATATCATCAAGCGCCTCAGCCGCGAGCGGTACGCCGAAGAGCGCAAGACAGTCGAAGAGAAGATCGGCAAATGGGTCCAGAGCGGTCGCGATGCCCGTGCGAATGCCAAATCTGCCTCCAAATCGAAGGAGAAGGAGGACGAGGAGAAGAAGAAAGCCAAGGCCAAGGGCATGAGCCTGGAGGACTACCGCAAATGGCGCGACCGCGAGATGTGGCTGAACGACTTCAACGCACTCCGCAAAAAGCAGTTCCTGGGGGAAGCCCTCACGAAGGACGACAACGCGAAGATGGCCGATTTGCAGAAGAAACTGGAGGCGTCCGGCGGCGTCCCCCCGCCCAGCAAAACCATGATGTCGGCGAAGGAGAAGGGGACGCCGAAGGCTGCCTCGGGGCAGGGGCCTAAAGATGCAGCTACAGGGAAGAAATAAGTGGCGGGACAGGGTATATTGCTCATAATCATATATTATGTTATAATAATATAAATTCCATCAAACATATATGAATAACTTTGCAGAAGGGTTCCATGCCGAGCCGAATGCGCATGAACATGAACACGTTCAGAAACCGGATATAAATCATGCGCACGTCATGCGGTATGACGACCTCATTGTTCGCAGAAACGAGAGATCTAAAAAAGAGGAGAATGACAGGAAAAAGGAAGACCCTGACAAGATTTTTGCAGGTGAGCCTGCTTATGGACATGATCGGGGCTATGAAGCGGAAGATCCGTATCGTCAAACTGAAAATACATTGAAACAATTTCCTGATGTCGCAAAAAGATTTGCAGCCATTCTCAGTCCCAATGAAATGAAAAGTCTTGTTATCAGCATGAGTACAATTCCTACAATGCAGACTGATATTCACTCTGACACTGCAACCATCCTGGGAGAAGTGCACGCTTCGTATGTCTCGGGTGTGGATGGTGATTTGGTTGGGGTAGTAGAGCCGTGGACACATCAGTTTCAGGTAGGTTCAGCTCCTAGCGTGTCATATGAGATGGCACAACCAAGCATGCCGGAAGGGGCGACAGAGGTTTCCTCCGGATTAGCAAAAGTGCAGGGAGATGCCTTGAAGGCAGCCCTTAAGAAGATTGAAAATGGCAATGCTCAGCCTATGGATCCAGTAACAGCTGGCAGGACGCTTCGACAGCTTCCGTTATAAAAACAAAGACCTGTTCTTTATATGAATGGAACTTCTTTTATGGCTTTGGCATGAGGAAAAATACGGAAAGGGGCAAAATTCGCTCCCATGTCGTGCTGCGGGCTCCCTCAGCTGCGTTTAGGGTGAATGTATGCGGCGCATCTATCCGGATTACTGGCAGAAACATCATCGGAAATCGATACGGTTGCCAAACCGGGATTATGCAGATCCTGGGATGTATTATGTAACTATTTGTACCGCCCAGAGGGAATGCACCTTAGGCGAAATTGTCGATGGAACGATGCAACTAAATGAATTTGGTCGGTGCGTCGAGGCTGCTTTGCGATGGCTGCCTCAAAAATATGATTACGTGA
>CAYTEH010000031.1:14387-16423 GCA_964436765.1 uncultured Candidatus Peribacteria bacterium | reverse complement strand
ACGATCTTCTCAATGTGATCTTTGCTCATACAAGGGGTATGATACCTGACCGCTCATTCCCAATTCCATAAAGGAGAATCTCATGACCGAAGAAAATTTGATGGCCACTCTGTATGTTGTAATCATGATCGTGGCCGCAGTCCTGACTGTGGCCTGCATCCGCAGATGGATCCCCGAATTTCGCGATGGTTGGGAAAACTATATTGACCGTCGCAATTGGATTGCGCTTCAGCAATTGTCAAAAGCCCATGTCCTATGGATAGCCGCAATTGCAGTGGCCTCTGCTGCTGCATGGGGCATCCAGTACGCGTTTGATAATGAAACTGCAACGAGTGCAGCAGTATGCATTCCAGTCGGGATCATTGTCGGCTTCAAAATTGAAACTGTGTTACAGGTCTGGAGAATAAAATTCTTCAATCAGCGAGAAGAGAACGACGAATGAGCGGAGAGCCGCTGACACTCTGTCAGCGGCTTCTTCGTGCCCAAAATACTTATGATCCGAACGTATAAGCGTACCCCGCGACTCCTTTGCCGTGGATTTTCAGGCTCACATCATGCTCGCCGTATTCACCCTTATATAAATTATAGAGATCATGCCGGTCGATGATGAAGGATTTGAACTGTTTTCCGTCGACGATCACGTCCGCTTTCACCGGCGCCGCGCCATCCTCGAGGCCGAGCACAAGATTCACTTCACCTCCCTGCGCGCGTATGCGAATTTCCCCCTCGTCGCTGTGCAGTACCTGACGTTCGTCATCGGCAACCTGCCACGTGCCGCCAAGATAGTACGAATGGAGTGTCAGCTCCGTCGGTACCCGGTACGTGACAGAGTCATCCGACGGCGCGCCCTTCGCATTGCCGAGCGCGTTCCAGCTGCGTGGGCCCAGGTACGTCTCGCGCGTCACCGGCTTCCCGTACGCCGGCGTCTCGGCGGGCAGTGTGATGCCCGAGCCGGTATCGGCGCCGATCTCGGCGAGCAGGCTCTCGATTGCCTGCGCCGTCTCCTCGTACGAGCCTTCGCCGAAGTGCCTGTAACGAATATTGCCCTGCGCATCGATCAGATACTTCGCGGGCCAGTAATGGTTATCGAACGCCTCCCAGGTACCGAAGTCGTTGTCTTGCACCACCGGATACGTGAGCCCGTGCTCGTCGATGGCCATCTGTACGTTCTTTGGGCTCTTCTCGAACACAAACTCGGGCGTATGCACGCCGATGAGCACAAACGGTTGGTCCTTGTAATTGTTCCAGTACGCCTCGATGTACGGGAGCGTGCGGATGCAGTTGATGCAGCTGTAGGTCCAGAAGTCGATGAGCACGACTTTGCCCCGAAGATCGGAAAGCTTCACAGGCGTGCTGTTGAACCATTGTCCGGGCCTCACGAACTCCTCGGGCGCACTCCCAAGCACGGGCAGTCGGTCGCCCGTCGGCGCCCGCATTTCATCCGCTCCGTACCCGAAAAGCGACTTCTCCAGACTATCCGCAAACGAGCCGAAGCCGGTGTTCTCCGCGAACCATACCTGCAGCTTCTGCGATGCGTTGAACGAGAGCGCGATAGCGGTGAGGATCAGAAACACACCCGCAACCTGCTTGATGAAGCCGCTGTGGTGGCTCACCGCGCGCGCCGACCGCACCGCATACTGACCGCCGTAGCCGATAAGGAGCAGGGGAATGGCGGCGCCGGCCGCGTACGCGATCAAATACAGAAGTGCGGTGAATCCGGGTTCGCGCTGGACAAGCACCAACACGAAGCCGAGTGCGGGGCCGGCGCACGGTGCCCACACGAGCCCCATTGTGAGACCGATGATGAAGGATGAAAGCAACGTCCGGTCTCCGAATTCGCCCCTGACGGACGTCTGGACGTTCGCTCCCAGCTCCTGGATTTTTGCTGCGACGCGCCCTCCGATTTCCATCGCGATCACCCCGGCAACCATCGCGAGAGCGACGGGAACGATGCCCTTCTCCCAAAAGAAGAACCCTCCGGCGATGGCGCCCGCCCGCTGCAGCCAGCGGCTATGGAACAGGAATCCGAGCCCGAA
>CAYTEH010000031.1:0-14287 GCA_964436765.1 uncultured Candidatus Peribacteria bacterium | reverse complement strand
CGATGGCGCCCGCCCGCTGCAGCCAGCGGCTATGGAACAGGAATCCGAGCCCGAACAAGAGCAGCAGGTAGTAGGACGCGATGTGGATGTACGTTGAAAGCTCTATGAACTGCGCCAGTACCACGTTCAGGATGAAGATCGAACCCACGAAGCTCAGCAGCATGCCGGTGATGAGCACGAGCGGCCTCCATCTGTTCTGGCCCGCAACACTGACGCCCAGGACGATCGGCACGAGCGGAAGAATGCAGGGCAGGAGAATCGTCAGAAGACCAGCGATGAATAGCGCGATAACCAGCGAAAACATGCGTGCAACGAGAGAAGGATTTTAGTATACTCTTTTGGCTTCCATTCCGCACAGCCTGATGTTCACCCAGCAGAAAATCGCCGAACTTGCCGCGCCGTTCGGGACCATGCTCCTCGGATACCTGCCGCGCGTGCTCCTCGCGCTCATCACGCTCTGGATCGGCTTCCGGCTTGTGGGATTCGCGGTGATGGCCGCGGAACGGATGATGCGCGTGCGCCATGTCGATACGACGGTCTCGATTTTCTTCCAGAGCGCCATCGGCATCGTCCTGAAAATCATGATTCTGCTCTCGGTGGCTGCGATGGTGGGAGTGCAGACCACGTCCTTTATCGCCTTCCTCGGCGCGACCACGCTCGCGGTGGGCATGTCGCTGCAAGGCAGCCTTGCCAACCTCGCCGGCGGCATCCTGATTCTGTTCTTCAAACCCTTCAAAGTGGGCGACGACATCGAAGCGCTGACGAAGAGGGGAAGAGTTGAACGCATCGAGATCTTCTACACGATGCTCACGGGCGAGAACGGCATGCAGATCATCATGCCGAACGGGGCGCTGAGCAACGGCGTGATCATTAATTACTCGCGAAAGGGCTAGGGTTCGGGCTAGGGCTAGGATTTGAATTACATCAAACCCGGTTTTTAAGCTTTTCCTAGCCCTAATCCTAACCCCATCCGGTTCCAGAAAATGTTCACAAGGCCTTTTTAACGAATGATATGACAGGATCCGCCCCCGTTCTTCTGGAAATATTTCTGATGGTATTCCTCCGCGGGGTAGAACACCGGCGCCGGCTCGATGACCGTGACGATCTTCTTGGGGAAACGCGCCTGCGCCTTCGCCTTGGACTCCGCTGCGGCGCGCGCCTGTTCCTCGGAATGCGTGAAGATGGCGCTCCGGTACTGTGATCCGACATCGGGCCCCTGACGGTTGAACGTGGTGGGGTCGTGCATGCGCCAGAAGAAATCGAGCAGCTCATTGTACGAAATCGCCGACGGATCGAATGTGATCTTCAGCGCTTCCGCATGCCCCGTATTTTTATTGCAGACGTCTTTGTACGTCGGATTCTCCGTCGTCCCGCCCGTGTAGCCGACTTCGGTCGCAATGACGCCTTTCAGGCCCATGAATACGTCCTCCACGCCCCAGAAGCAACCGGCGGCGAAGGTAGCTGTTTCGGTGCGCGCATTCACATTTTCCATACGCTCAGCCTATCACAGTTACGTGAGCAAAAGGACCAGGGCTAGGACTAGGTATGACATACGACAACACGTGATCATTGTTTCATTCCTAGCCCTAACCCTAACCCTAGCCCTAGCCCTTTTTGGTCACCGGCCAGGCTACCGCCCCGACCAACAACCCCGCGAACCCGCCGTAGACAACCGCCCCCGTCCACATGTGCACGCTCCACCAGGTGCCGCGCACCGCGATGAGCATCAGGAACATGAGCCCGTAATAGAGCGTCGGCAGCAAAAAGAGGAGCAGCCGCCAGCGCGCGACGGAAGGCTTCGTGAATTCCAGGTACAGGTCACATGCGAGTCCCGCGAGAAGCGCCGCCGGAATGCACTCGGTCCCGTATTGCATCAGGGCCAGCGCCGAGACCACCGCCGTCATCATAAAGGTAAGCGTGCCGAAGGGGAGCCGGCGTGTTTGGCGGAGCGCTGCCGACACCGTCCCGGTGAGCACGATCGAGAAAATCAACATGGACGAGAGCGATTTCGCCTGTGCGCCAACGGTATCGCTGGGGAGGTCGCCGAACGCCGCGATCTGCGTGTGATGCAAAAACTGGGTCATGAAGGTGAGCACCGCCACGATCAACGTCATGGACGCGATCAACGGGAATGCCGAGACGAAGTGCTGACGCAACCCGGGTGCCCTCGTCGCAAAGTGATGCCGCATGCCGCCCGTCACCATCAGCAGCATGCCTGCAGCGAGCAACAGGTGACTGGGGCTGAGGAGCGCCTCGATATCGGCTTCGATTCCGAAGATCAGGTGCCAGTTCATGTCGGCAACTCCCCCGAGCGCGAAAAGCACAATGCCGACAACGGAGAGCCCGTGACCCACAGGGACGGCCTGGAAAAAGGAACCGCCACGCCTGCGAGAGAGGATCCACCCAAACATGGCCAGCGCGGAGAACGTGTACCCAGCGTAAAACACCGCGTGCCAGGGCGTGAAGAAGCTCTCCAGGCTCGACTCCAAGTGATTATGTGCCCAGCCATCCAAAAAAAGGCCGAAGCCGAAGCAGAGCGTCGCCAGCGCATACGCCCATTCAAACGCGAAAGAGGCATCCTTCTTCATTAAACGTGGGGAAACGCCCGTATGCTACCCCCGGCCACGGCAGCTGCGCCAGAAGGACCATTTGCCCTTGCTCAAAACTGCTGGTTTACCTACACTCTCCCGGTCGCGTAAAAGCCGTTCGGCAACGCGAGACTCCCAATGTTCGCAATCGTCGATATCGCCGGCACGCAGGAGAAAGTCGAAAAGGGCATGAAACTCAAGGTCCCGTCCCAGGACGGCGACGCGGGCAAAGCGCTCAAGTTTGAAAAAGTTCTCCTCATCGCCGACGGCGAGGACGTGCGCATCGGCGCCCCGCTCGTGAAAGGCGCAAGTGTTGCTGCCAAGATTGTCGGCCACGGAAGGGGCGAGAAAGTCCGCATCCAGAAGTTCATGCGCCGCAAGCGCTACCGCCGCGTGAAGGGCCACAAGCAGGGCTACACGGAGATCGAGATCACGGGCATCAGTCTGTAAAGACGTGTGATGGCACGTTTCAGTGCTTATCCATAGTATTCCTCAGATCGCGAACCATCTTGAGTGTGACCCCCAGGTTCTGCATGCACGCGATGGTTTCACCGTAGCGTTCGCCCACGTGCAGCAGGTGGCGGAGATAGCTTTTGAGATGCGTCCTGCTCAAAGGGGAGGGAGAATCGGGGTCGATGACCGAATGATCGTGCGTGTATTTTTGCGTGAGCATCCGGAGCGTGTCGCCATTGCTCATGTACACCGTCCCGTGCCGCGCCTCGCGCATGGGCGCCACGCAGTCGAACATATCGATGCCCTTGGCAATGGCAGCCTTGAGCTGTTCGATTTTGCCCACTCCCATCAGGTACCGGGGTTTGACCTCAGGGAGCAGGGGACAGACGACATCGAGGATCCCGTACATCTCGTCCTGCGTTTCGCCCACGGCCAAGCCGCCCACCGCGTAGCCATCGAAGCCGATCGCGACCAGCTCAGCAGCACACTTCTCGCGGAGGTCGCGCTCAAGTCCTCCCTGCACAATGGCGAAAAGCAAAGGAGCAGAGGGAATAGAAGTGACAGAAGTTTCAGACCTTTGTCTCTTTTGTTCCTTTTGTCGCTTCAGTGACTCATGCACTCTCTTGCACTCGGCGGCCCACCGAAGCGTCCTATCCACCGCCGCAATCTGTTCATCTCTCGGCGCGGTCGATGGCGGGCAGTGATCGAAGCACATGATGATATCGGCGCCGAGCGCGTGCTGGATTGTGATCGATTCTTCGGGGCCGATGAAGAGCGCATCTCCGTTCAAATGCGATTTGAAGTGCACGCCGTGATCGACGATTTTGTTGATGCCCCGGAGCGAGAACACCTGGAACCCGCCGGAATCGGTGAGGATCGGCTTCTTCCATCCGGTGAACCCGTGCAAGCCGCCCGCTTCTTCGACGATCTTCTCCCCGGGCTGCAGGTGCAGGTGATAGGTGTTGCAGAGCAGGATCTGCGCTCCGAGCGTCTCGAGATCCTCAAATGTGAGTCCTTTCATTGCGCCCGCGGTCCCAACCGGCATGAAGAAAGGGGATTCGATCACGCCATGCGGCGTCGTAAGGCGTCCGCGGCGGCCGAGGGGGGTGGTTTTGAGGAGGTCGAACATGCGAAAGGGTTAGGGTTTGGGCTAGAGCTAGGATACCAGCAAAAATCATCAAACGTGAGCTTCCTGAACCCTAACCCTAATCCTGACCCAAACCCTATTTAACCGGCTTCGTCTTCGTCACGATGCGGTCGATAAGCCCGTACGCCAGCGCTTCCTTGGCACTGAGGAACTTGTCGCGCTCGGTATCCAACTTCACCTGCTCCACCTTCTTGCCGGTGTGCTGGGCGATAAGCTCGTTCAAGAGGTTCTTCGTGTTAATGATGTGCTCCGCATGAATAGCGATGTCGGTGGCCTGACCCTCGGTGCCGCCGAGCGGCTGGTGGATCATGATTTCGCTGTGCGTGAGCGCGAAGCGCTTGCCCTTGGCACCGCCCATCAAAATGATGGCGCCGCCGGAAGCCGCCATGCCCAAGCAGACCGTCGAAATATCGGGCTGCACGTACTGCATGGTGTCGTACATGGCCATGGTGCTCGTCACCTGGCCGCCGGGCGAGTTCACGTACAGCGTGATGTCTTTTTTGGCATCTTCCTTCTCCAGGAAGAGGAGCTGCGCGATGACAGAGTTTGCGATGTCGTCGGCGATCTGCGTACCGAGGAACACGATGCGCTCCTCCATCAGGCGCGAGTAGATGTCGTAGACTCTCTCGCCGAACTGGGTCTTCTCGATCACCGTCGGCACGATGAAGTTCATGGGCGTCGCGCCGCGGGAGATTTTGGAAGCGACGGACTGGATGAGGGGGTGCATGGTCGGGGAGTAAGGGAATAACAGAATAAGAGAATAACGGGATGTCTGTTCATGAATATGATACCGTTTTTCCGCCTTCTGCGGCAGTATGCACATAGTGTGTTCTGATGCATGATCAAGTATTGTCATGATTGATTTACATTTTCATAAACGGCTTCTGGAATTCATTTCTTCGTCGAAGCGTCCGCTGGTCGTTGTCCTCGGGCCGACGGCATCCGGAAAAACTGACTTTTCCATCGCCCTTGCGAAGGACATCGGCGATGCGGAGATCATCAACGCCGATTTGCGCCATGGCTCGACGGAGCCTGTCCTGAGCAAGGCCGAAGGACTCGCCATGACAATGGTCGAAATCGTGAATGCAGATTCACGTCAGCTTTATCGTCATCTTGATATCGGCACGGCGAAAATCACGCGTGACGAGATGCAGGGGATTCCGCATCACCTCATCGACGTGCTGGACCCGAAGGAGGAAGTGACCGCCGCGTGGTACCGGGACGTGGCGATGAAGACGATCGATGACATCCATGCTCGAAAAAAAATACCGATGCTGGTAGGCGGTTCGATGCTCTACATCAGCGCCGTCATCGACGGCCTCTCGTTTCCCGTGGCATCGGACCCGGCGCTTCGCGAACAGCTCGAGAAGGAATATGACACCGACGGGGGAGTGACGCTCCATGCACGGCTTTCTGAGATTGATCCCGATACCGCGCAGGGCATTCCCCGTCAAAACAAGCCCTACGTGATCCGCGCGCTGGAACTGCACGAGCTTGGCGGCAAGAAACCGTCTGAACTCCGCCAGTCATCCGATTGCCCCTATGATCTCTTCATCATCGGCATCGACCGGCCGCGGGAGGAACTGGTCACGCGCATCAACAAGCGCACCGCAGAGCTTCTCACGGGCGGCTGGATCGCCGAAGTGCGCGAGCTGGTCCGCAAAGGCTATTCACCGGAAGACCCGGGGATGAAGAGCCACGGATACCGCGAGATCATGCGGGCGATATGCAACAACCAGGTCGATGTCGAAATGCTCGCCAACGTCATCGGCGCAAAAACACGTCAGTATGCAAAAAGGCAGATGACGTGGTGGAAAGGGGACGCGCGCATCGCCTGGATTACGCCGTCGGGCGGTTGATGGCGGACTCGGGGCCCTGCTTCTGCGCTGCCTCCATTTGTGCGCGCAGCTTCGCAAGCATACCGCTGGTCTTGGCCGTTGCTTCCTCTCGCATGTCGATCGTCTTTTCGAGTCCGGTCGTATCGGGCGTCAGCTGCGCCTTCTGGCCCTCGAGCTTCTGTTTGACCGTGTTCCTCGCCGCTTCGCGCGGGGTTTGTGATGGTTTCTCGCCGGGGATTTCAATGGGGGAGACTGACATGGGAGATTCAGAATTTGAGAACATCGCCATACTGGATTTCCACGCGGCTTTTCATCTGCCACAGGTGCTCGATCATCGTCTGGAGCTCGGGCGACGCGTTCGGAGTCGTCTTGCTGCGGAAGAACCATTCGATGCCTCGGACCTGGTCGGCCATGTTGATGAGCGAGAGGTCGATCTTGCCACGAGACAGCTCGTCGAGCGAATCATACACCGCCTGGTTCAGGAACGACTGCGGCACCCGGACGTCGATCTCCTTCGCATCGATCATGGCTATGAGCTTTGCGAGAAACGTTTTGTGCTGCTCATCCATATCATCGCCCGCGGCCTTGCCGGCCTGCTTCTGGGCTTCAATGGAAAGAGTCTGATGTGTGTTGATGGCGGTAATGAAATCAGCCATATGAGATAGTATATCAGATTTTAACGCGAAATGCACTTACTCTTTGGGCCACGTATTGCTCGATTCGGAATGATTGTACTGACGTCCCATGTGTCCTTCATATGATTCGTGAAAGGAGAGACAAGCGAAAGCCACGTGGCCGCGCAGCGGCTTTACGTGGTGTACAATCATCCACGTGGATCTCCAAGCGACGCTCACTCCGCGGCTCCTCAAGACGACTGACGCGTACATCGACGCACTCAAAAAGATGGAGATCCGCACGGTGGAGGATCTGATCCTGTACCTGCCGCGCGCGCATGAAGACCTCACGCAGATGGGGACGCTCATGAGCTCGGAGATCGATACGAAGGTGACCATCCGCGGCGTGGTGGACAAGGTGAAACTGATCCGCACGCGGCACGGGAAGCAGCTCGTGACGGCGCGCTTCATCGATACCGAGGGCGATACGGCAGACGCGATCTGGTTCAACCAGCCGCACATCAAGAGAATGCTCACGGAGGGCGAGGAAGTGGTGCTCACGGGCAAGCTCGTGACGAACGGATCGCGACTGCAGCTCCAAAGTCCGCAGTTCGAAAAAGGCGGCAAGCCGCTGCTGCACGGCGGCAAGCTGGTTGCCGTCTACCAGCAAAACGAGGTGATCAGCACCCGCTGGATCCGCGAAAAAATGGCGATCGTCAAAAGCGCGATCCCGCTCCTGCGCGAGACGCTTCCGATGGACGTCATCAAAGAAGAAAAGCTCATGAGTCGCGCTGACGCCGTCATGGCCCTGCACTTTCCCGACAAGCCCGAAGACGTGCAGAAAGCATTCGACCGGTTTTTATTCGAGAAAATGTACGGACTCCAGGTGGAAGCGCTCGAGCGCAAGAAAGACTGGCAGGGGAGGGGGCAGGAGCGGCTCAAGACCCCCATGGACATCGAGCTGATCCGCGCGCTGTTCGCATCGCTCAAGTTCACGCCCACGGGGAGCCAGAAAGTGGCGATCTACGAGATCCTCCGCGACATGGAAAAGACCCAGCCGATGTCGCGCCTGCTGGAAGGGGACGTGGGCTCGGGCAAAACGCTCGTCGCGGTGGCCGTGATGGCGAACGTGGTGCGGCACGGCGGCCAGTGCGCGCTGATGGTGCCCACCGAGGTGCTCGCACGTCAGCATGCCGAGGGGATAACGAAACTTCTCGTGAACTTCCACACATACATACAACAGAGCGGGCCGCCTGCCCTGAGCAATGCCGAAGGGTCGGCCCGCGGCCCATCAGGAATGTCCACCCTCAAAAAATTCTTCCGACTTCCGCACGTGCAGCTCCTCACGGGATCGACTCCCGGCTCCGAGGCAAACGAGATCAAACGCAGCCTCGCCTCGGGGACCATCGACATCGTCATCGGCACGCATGCGTTGATCGAGGAAACCGTGCGCTTCAAGGACCTGCGCCTCGTAATCGTGGATGAACAGCACCGCTTCGGCGTGATGCAACGTGAGAGACTGAGAGAGAAGGGGAGCCCGCACTTCCTCTCGATGACGGCCACTCCCATCCCGCGCACGCTGGCGCTGACGGCGTACGGCGACCACGACCTCTCGGTGCTCTTGGAAAAACCCGGCCGCCGCCAGCCGATCCACACCAAAGTGGTGCCCCCGAGCGAACGCAGGACGGTGGAGCTGTTCATCGACCACGAGCTCGATGCCGGCCGCCAGGCGTTCGTCATCTGCCCGCTCATCCAGGAGAGCGAGAACCTGGATGAAGTGCGCAACGTGAAGACGGAAGTGATGCGCCTGCGCGAAGCGTTCCCGCGCCGCAACATCGCAATGCTCCACGGCAAGCTCACGCCGGCCGAAAAGCAGGAGATCATGAGTGCCTTCCGCGAGAAGAAGCACCACATCCTCGTCTCGACATCCGTCATCGAAGTTGGCATCGACGTGCCGAACTCCACGATCATCATCATCGAGGGCTCCGAGCGCTTCGGCCTCGCGCAGCTGCATCAGCTGCGGGGCAGAGTGGGCCGTGGCGACCACAAGAGTTACTGTTTCCTCTTCACCACGCAGCAGGAGCAGGCGTACTCGCCGCGGCTCAAGGCGATGGAGAAGCACGACTCGGGCTTCGAGCTCGCCGAGATCGACCTGAAGATCCGCGGCCCGGGTGAAATCTTCGGGCTCCGCCAGAGCGGCATCCCCGACCTGCAGGGCAGCGGCATCCTGAGCCCCGAACTGATCGCGCGCGCACGCAAGGCGGCGGAGAAAGCGCTCGGAATGGAATCGAAGGGAAGTTTCGATACGGCGCGGACGACGATGGCGCCGGTATAGAGTATTGGAGTAATGGAATAGTGGAATAATGGGGCCAGACATGTGAAGTAGTTTCTGCCATTTCTATTACTCTATTAGTCCAATACTCAAATATTCCATTCTCCCAATCCCCAAGAATTTGACAGGACGGAAAGAACTCTTACACTGCCCGCACATGAATCAGCGATACATCGCCGCCTCCATGATGATGAGCATGATGATGTCCCCTCTGCGAGGCGGGTGCGGTTGCTGATCTGAACTTCCCAAGCACTCCAACCCTCGCGGAAACGCGGGGGTTTTTCTTTATTACCCCACTATGAATACCACGGAAACATCCCGGGAAATCCATCCCGTCTGGCAGGTGATCAACCTGGCAATCAAGCGCGGGCAGAAAAAGAAGAAAGACCTTCGCGAGAAGCTCGGCTCCATCCTGGGGAGCGACGTCGACGGAATACATGCAGGCATCGGCGCAATCGTGGACCGTGTACGGAACGGGGATCGCGACGTGCTCCACAGAACGCTCGCGTCAGATGACCCCACGCTGGCAAACACGGTCATATCGGCCCGTTCCATAGAACAGGTATGGAAACACTATGAAGAAAGCAGCGACGCCAGCCCCCCCTTCGCCAAAAAACTGACCAAAGCGTACGAAGAATCCGTCAAAAAACATGCTGCACGCGGCGGGATGAATTTTGATCAGGTGCTCGGCAGGCTGAAAGAGGAGAGAGCGCAGCGATACTTTCCGGACGAGATGTTCGCGCGCGCGGTGCATGGTGAATTGAATATCATCGGTGACCTGCTGAAAATCGGCATGATTCACTTCAGGGAATCTGATCTGCTCGCAACGGCCGGAGACATCGATGACGCGCGGCAAAAGTTCAACGGACTGATCTGGAGGTCCGTCCCCCCCTTTCTGCACGCGGCATCGAGTCTCGACATAGCGTCTTTTGAGAAAATAAAACGCGAGATTTCCCTGCCGGACATTGCCGTGCACGGGAAGCATCAGTCAAAAAGGGAGGAGTTTGACCCGAAGTGCTTCGACATCGTCCCCAATCAGCGCCAACAAATGATACTGAATCTGCGAGGGAAATTCACACGCTGCATCAGAAGCTGCATTATCAGCTACGGCTGTCCCGCCAAATATGCAAAAAGCAGAGACGGAGACAACGTCATTTCGGCACTCTGCAAACAGGTCCTTGGGCATTGGGAGAAGACGGCGCTGCCCGCACTGTTTGAAAATGCGACCACGCCGCACATTTCCTACGGCAATATCGCGCGGTATAACGAAGAGCTTCAACTCCTGCGGATGTAGCTGCGGGCGTCAGGAATCGACATTTTGAGGTATCCTACGCCCAGATTGCATTGTCAAACAAACGCAGAGTGCTAGAATTATGGGGCTTTTCCAGCGTTTTGTATGGCCGACCCGACCCCCCCACCGCCCCCGCGCCCCGGAGACCCCGTCCCCACGGGAGGTCTTGATCCGACACAGGTGTTTGCGGCTCCCCCCGCACCGCCGAAGCCCCCTGCCGGTGCTGCCGGCGGAGGAGCAGCTGGTGCAGGCCAGGGTGACGATGCTGCCATCCCGCAGGATTCCGGTCCACCGCCTCCGCCCCCGGGCGTGACGGCCACGAAGGAGATGGGCTACGACGACGAAGACATCCGCATCCTCGGCGAGGTAAAAACGTACCGCTTCGGCTCCATCACCGCGTCACTCACGAACGACAAGATCGAAGTGCCCGCGCACCCCGAGACGCAATTCGACCAGACGAAGTTCCTGACGCTCCTCCGCGGCAGCATTTCGCTCACGCGCGACGAGAAGTGGCGCATCATCCAAGCCATCCCCAAACTCAGCCAGTTCCAGATCGACGAGCTCCAGAAAATCCTCGAAGACGAGAAGCGCAAATTCAGCGAACTCAGCCCCAAGCACCTGCTGCAGCTGATGAAGCTGGAACAGAAGCACGCCGAGGACTGGAAAGACCTGCAGAGCTTCATGGTCCAGAAGAACGCGAAGCAGGAGGAGCAGAACCAGGCGGATGCAATCAGGAAGCAGCTCGGTCTTTAGTGTCATGGTTCGAGGCGCTGCGGCGCACCTCACCATGACAATACTGCTCACCTCCGAATGTCATGGTGAGGCGCAAGGCGTCGCAACGCCGAGCCTCGAACCATGACTCTATATATTCGCCCTGAACAGAACGAACATCGCGACTCCCGCAATCGTGAGGAGCACGCCTTTGACGATGCCGCGGCCCAGCACGCGATGAATCTGGCTCAACAGCAGAAACAGAAATGCCAGGCATGAGAACTGCAGAATGAGAGTCGAGAGGAACAGCTGCTCGAGCAGATCCCAGTCGAACATGCCCCTGGTGAACTGGTACGCGCCGAACGCATAGATGACGAAGTACCACGCCAGCAGCCAGCCGGCGTAGAGACGAAGCGTATCCACAAGAGGGTAGAACTCCTTGCTTGAGCGCTCCGGAGACGTATCGTCGCCCAGCAGCGTCCACGCGCTCTCCGCTCCGTGACCGCGCCGACGCAGGAAGCGGAGCAGGGACATGAAAATTCAGGGGCGGGATGAAGACGACCCGGCAGGGGACGACGCACTGGATACGGACGAGGCGCCATCCTGCATGTCGGGCTGGTAGACGGAGAGATTCTCGGTCATGAAGGCAACGGCTGCGCGCAGCTCCGACGGCGCGGTGATCTCGAAGTGCCGCCCGTTCGTCCAGGCCCTGTACCCGATGACGAAGGTACCCTCCTCACGCACGCTGGAATCGCCAATGGACGCATCGAGCTCGCCCTGCACCAGGTTGATGATGAGCACGCCATCACCCAGGTTCTCGACATCCTCGGAACTCACCTCCACGTGCCACAGGAACGAACTCGTGGCACCGAAGGAGTTGTAGTACCAGCTCTTGTGCAATGGAACGCAGAAACCCGAGTGGCGAGAGCAGAACGGCTGCGTGAAGGTGGACGCGCTCACCACGGCCTTCGCCATGGCGGCTACCTGCTCGCTCATGGAGCCGGAAGGAGCGGGTGGGGGTGCCTCCGCCACCGTGCTCGAGGACGCCTTGCTCGATGCCGCTTTGGAAGACGACGACTTGGGAGCGGGCGGGCGGGGCTTCGATGAAGAAGAAGATGAAGCCACGATGAGCGGGGAGGACGCCTCGCTCGACGATGAAGATGCGATGTCCTCTTCAACGGGCTCAAGAAGCGGGGCAGACGACACGGATGGAGACTCGAGGACCGTCACCGAATCAACGATGAGGATCGTAGCACCCGCCTCCACCGTGGCGCGCGCGACGCCGGAGACGCGTACGCGGGCACCGATGTAACGATCGAGGTCCACCGTGGTGCTCTCCAG
Organism: uncultured Candidatus Peribacteria bacterium; assembly: GCA_964436765.1. Lineage (GTDB taxonomy): Bacteria > Patescibacteriota > Gracilibacteria > Peribacterales > Peribacteraceae > CAYTEH01. The sequence continues at coordinate 1,972 of CAYTEH010000031.1, read as the reverse complement.
AAGAACTGTTTCGCCCGTATCGGTCGAAAGCCAGTGTGACCCCTCCATGTAAATGCTGATGCCTGCCTGCTGCACGATGCCATCAAATTGCATGGGTACGTCGGTGGTATCCTGCGCCGGCGGTTCGTCGGGAGGAGGGACAACGGGCTCGGCGGTGCTGCATGCCGAAACCAGAAACAGGGCAGCACAGGCACTGGCGAAGAAGGAAACTGTTCTCATGTACGCATCAAATGATGACGCATTTGGACGCAAAGGACAAGGAGACAGCCCGCTGATTTGCGGTGCCGCTGCAACCTGGTCACCCGGAAGACGAGAGATCATTGTAGACACAATCAGCGCATGGCCAGCGCCCCGGCATGGGTAGAAGCCAGACCCGCGGGCAGGGACTTATACCGCGACAGGACTATGTGTTCCTCACTTTGTCCATCGGGATGCGTCACTGTCTGCACCCACGCGATTTCATTGCGCAGGAGCCTGCGGCTGAGGCCAGGGAGCGAACCGGGATCGTTCTGGGCGAAATACGGACCTGCAAGCGTGACTGCGCGCCCATCGGACGTTCCGAAAACATTGACGAACGCCCTCTCTCCCTCCGCGTAGGACTGGATGACGAGGGGGTGACCCGTATCGTTGATGAACGCAAGATCCTGCTCGCCGGGGTACACGGTTGCATCGATGCCCACCCCGTACTGCTCGTAATAATGGACGAACAAGCTGTGCGGGGCGCGTTCGGTGACGGGGAGACCTGCCTGCAGCAATGAACGGTACAGGGTCGTGGCCACCTGGCAGACGCCGCCGCCCCGGATGGGCCGGAGTTCCGACGCGTTGAAAATACCGAGCCCGATCTCCCAGCCCGGATCGTTCATGCCGTGCATCGCATCATTAAACGAGAACGTGGCTCCGGCCGGAACGATCACATTGTGCAGCTTCTCCTCCAGGCCCTTCTGAACATTATGCTTGCGACCAAAGCCCGACCCCGCAAAATCCGACGTGCCGCTTGCCAGGAGCGCAAGTTCACCCAGATCCAGTCCCGATGCATTGCCGAGAGGCGGCTGCGTATACGTGGCATCTGCGAAGATCGTCCGCGCGCCGGTTTCGAACGCGCTCGCGATTGCCTCCGCTGCACTCTGGGCATCGAGCACGTATCCCGCACGCGCCGCCGCGTCCGTGTCGGCCTTCAGGATGCCGCGGTCATCGTGCACCGAGGTGATGACGGATGGAACGGGAGGAAGAAGCGACGGGGGAGGGGAGTTCGCCAACGAGGCCGCGATGCGCTCACGATCGAGACGGAACGTGAACGCCGGGCCGACCTCTGCCTTCAGCCAGTAGGCATGTTCATGCAGCGAGATGGTCCAGGGGATGAACGGAGCGCCGTCATCGGAACGGATATTCACCGTAACCGTGCGCTTGAAGAGCTCCCTGCTCTCGTCGATGGCCTTCACGAGCTGCTGTGCCTGCACGCGGGCACCGTAGTGTTCCCTGAGCCTCCGCTGCAGCCGGAGCGCCGTCCGCCAGCGCGGGGAATCCTGGTAGGACGCGGAGCTGAAAACCTGCGAGTCGTCGCCAGGCTGCACGGCAGCCTCGCCGGGCCACGACATGCTCAAGAGCAGGAACAGCGTGGTCGCCAAGGTTGCGGCCTGCAGGCCGTGTGACATATGTTCACTCTTCATTGGATGACGGGGGAAACATCACCCGTACGATGCATCCTAGCAACATTTCTTACACCGGCGCGATACGCAGCAGCATCATCGCGGTCACTTCACAAGCGGAAGTACACGTCAGATATGCTTGTTCGCGTAGTCATGAGCGGCCCAAAGCATGCCTTTCACCGCGACGTTCGAGGGCATCTTGTGCGTGGCGTATGTCACGCCGAACTTCTCGCCCTCCTTCTGCCAGCCGAAGACGATGAAACTGGGATTGCCGAACTTGGTAAGCAGCTCGATGCACTGCTTCTGCACTTCTATGTTGTCCATAG
>CAYTEH010000030.1:0-18369 GCA_964436765.1 uncultured Candidatus Peribacteria bacterium | reverse complement strand
GGAGCGACTGCTCGAACGCAGGCGTGTCGGCGGCGGTCGGCACCGGAGCGGTGACTGGAGCCGGAGGAGTCATGCGTTTCAATGCCATGGTAGGAGGAGAAAAGAGTACCACAAAAGGCGACAGAAGGAACAAAAGGAACAGAGGAAACGTGTTAGAAGGAACAAAGGAGTGCCTCTGTACCCTTTTGCGCCTTGCCTCTGTCTCATTTGTTCCTTTTGTCCCTTTATGCTTTCGTGAGCTACAATCATCGCCATGTCCGCTTCAAGAAAGATCTTCACCTCCCTCGGCTTCCTCTGCGTACTCCTCGTACTCGGTACCACCGATGCGCTCCTCACGGGCGGCATCAACGCGATGCCCGCATCGAAACGGACGGAGCAGGAGACACCCGACACTCCCGGCACCGGTGTTGCTGGCAGGAGGGGCGCGGCCGTCCTCGACATCCTCAGCGCCATGAGCATCGTCACCGAGACCACGAATGAGGAAAGCATCCTGGAACAGATCGTCCCCGACGCCGGAAAAGTGGAGAAGCGCGTCATCCTGCACCAGAACGACCGGCTCGGCTTCTTCGCCTGGACCGAGACTGCAGACGTGAAAATCTACCTTTCGGCCCTCAAGGACGCGCTCCGCACCTCCTTCTCCTCGCAGATGCGCGACCTGGTGGACGAAGTGCAGGAACGCGAGGGCAAACCCGTGCGCGACGTGCTGAGCTTCAAAGATCCCGCCATTCACGAGGAACGGGTTCTGTTCGTGCGCGTCCGCCAGCGGCTCTTCGAGTTCCACATGCCCGACGGCGCCGAGGTGCAGATTCAGGAGGTGATGGATGCGCTGACGGAATGACTAATGACACAGTGACCAATGACCAACAGGAATGGCAAATGGACATTGATTAATTAAAAGAAACTCCTTTCTTGGTCATTGCGTCATTGGTCATCGGTCATTTCTTTGGCCTTGTCAAAACTGCCATTGACCCCCTTCCTGCCTTTCTTTACACTCTCCCGGCTATGGCAAAGACCATCAAGAAAGTCATCAAAGTGAAAGCGCGCGGCGGACAGGCCAACCCGTCCCCCCCACTGGGCCCCGCCCTGGGTCAGGCTGGCGTGGATATCAACGGTTTTTGCACGAAGTTCAACGCGCAGACCAAGGACCGCATGGGCCAGGAGCTCCCGGTGCAGATCACGGTGTACGACGACCGCAGCTTCGCCTTCGTCGTGAAGCAGCCGGCCGCCTCCACGCTCATCAAGATGGAAGCGGGTTTGGGTCTCGACAAGGGCACGGGCAGCGGCGAACCGAACAAGAAGAAGGTGGGCAAGATCAACAAGGCGCAGCTCAAGAAGATCGCCGAGAAGAAACTCCCCGACCTCAACGCCACCGACGTCGACATGGCCATGAACATCATCGCGGGCACGGCGAGGAGCATGGGGGTCACGGTTGAATGACCAGTGACCAGTGACCAATGACGCAATGACCAGGGAAATGACCATTGTTTTAATGGAAAATGATTTTTGAAAACAGCTTTTTCATTCCACGTTGGCCATTGTTCATTCCGTTGGTCATTGGTCACTGCGTCATTGGTCATTGCATACGCAACTCCTTTAGCGTGCATAAACGTTTTGTGATGCGTAAACTCCCCCAGTTTCCACACCATCTCGTCATGTTCATCCCGTTCCTGGGGCTCGGTTTCAGTGGCATCGTGTATGCCATCATCGGGCCGCTCGTCATCATCCAGATCTTTGCACTGCTCTTCATCCCCAGCCTGCTTTCGGCGAGCGCACGCCCGTTTGCAGTCGGGAAGGCCGTGTACTGCTATCTGCTGCAGGCCGTGGGCATCGTGCTCATGTCGCTTGGCGGACTTCCGGCGCTGTACGCGGTGACTGAACGTCTCACGACAGGGACGGAGCGTTTCACAGCCGAGATCTACCTCGCACTCCTCATCCTCTTTGCGGCAGGAGGGTTTACGTTCCTGTGGCACGAAAGCATGAGCAGCCGCATCGAGCCCATGTCGCGCAGGGTGGTACAGACGGTGTTCTGGTTCGGATTCAAGCTTGCAGGCTACGTGCTCATGCTCGTCTCGGCCTTGTCCTTTTTCCTGACGATGCTGCTGATGCGCGAACTCTTCATGCAGACAGGATGGATCATGCCGCTGATCCTGTTTCTGTACGGATCGTTGCTGGCGTACTGCACAAGGATGCCTCCGTCAGTCCCGCAAGACGCAGCTCCCCCGGCAAGTCATTCGAAGAAATTGATCGCAAGGAAGGTTGGAAAGAAGAAGTAACGACTATGATTTCAAGGAGTAAGCTTAAAGTTTAAGTGAAGATAAAAAGCAGAAAGACTTAAGACTTAGATATTAGAATTTCGACCTTCCCTTAAACTTTAAACTTAGACCTTTCGTCGGTTTGGCCAACCTTGCATTTTGCTTCCCCTTCGGTCATAATCGCCATCCCGTGGGAGCTCTACCGTTCGTGTAGCGCGTCAGGACCACGTTCCCCAATTTTTTATGACCAGCAAACAGAGTCCGCTCGCCCGCAAAATGGGCAAGAAGTACGCCGAGAAGAAGGCGCTTGTGACCAAAGCCAGCTACCCCATCGCTGAGGCGGCCGAGCTCCTCACTCAGCTCACCACCTCGAAATTCGACGGTTCCGCAGAGCTGCACGTGCGCATCAACGCCGACACGACCCAGGCCGATCAGCTCGTGCGCACCACGGTGAACCTCCCGCACGGCACGGGGAAGAAAGTCCGCATCGCCGCGTTCGTCCCCGATGACATGATCGACGAAGCCAAGAAGGCCGGCGCCGACCTCGCGGGCAACGAAGACCTCGTGAAGCAGATCGAGGGTGGCACGATCGATTTCGACATCGCCGTGGCCGTCCCCCGCATGATGAAAGACCTCGGCAAGATCGCCAAGACCCTCGGTCAGAAGGGCCTGATGCCCTCCCCGAAAGCGGGCACGGTCACCGATAAAGTCGCCAAGGCGATCGAGGAGCTCAAGAAGGGCCGCATCGAGTGCAAAATGGACAAGCAGGGCATCATCCACACCGTCTTCGGCAAGATGTCCTTCGGTGGCAAGAAGCTTGCCGAGAACCTCGAGGCCGTCATCAACGCCATCAAGGAAGCCCGCCCCACCGGCATCAAGGGCGATTACATCGCGAGCGTCTGGGTCAGCCCCACCATGGGCCCCGGCATCAAGGTGCAGCTCTGATTCCCAGGCAGCCATGCATGCAGAGAGTGCAACACTGGATATTCTCCCATTCCCGACCGGGAACAAGAGCGGAGTGAAGGGTGTGTCGGCTGCACGTCCGGGCGCCGACAGAGACATCTCGGCAGATCGGCAGCTGAGGACTGCGACCGTCGCGGGCGTCGTCACGCGTCCGCTCCCCCGCCTGGCAGACACCACGAAGTCTGCAACGCTCAAGTTGTTTCAGAGGGAGTAACTGCGAAATAGCGACGTGTGCATGCGAAAACTTTGACGATGCATATTGCCAATGCCACACTCATTTTCACATGAGTCCAGTACTGACGCGATCGGCAGAATCCATGGTGGAAAGCGCGACGATCGCCTGCAACAAAGCACTGGCGCAGGAGTCCATGAAGACGACAACCACCGCCGTCCGGCAGATCGGTACGACGGACCTGACCTACGTGTGGCATCCCACCTTCGACACAGGCACAACATATGAGGAACCGGGGCCCGCGCCGGCGAACGGTTTCATGCGCCAGGCTGCAACGGAGCAATGGTCGAAAGCCATGCACTATGCGGGGCATCAATGGGCGATGGCACAGCGGGATCGGACGCAGGGCGCCGGGAAAACCGCACTGTGGAAAGACAGGTATGAGACGGCCCGGAATGCGATGGTGCAGGGCAACTACAAATTGATATATGGAGTGATGAACGCGATGCATCTGTCGCCGGCGGCGCAAGACGAGCACAGGGATGTCGCCGAAGATGCACTGATGAACGCCGCGCAAAAATATAATCCCTGGTTCGCGGTCCGCTTCAATACCTATGCCACCAGGGCGATCCGCAATGCCCTGGTACAACGGTTAACGCGCCCGGATCTAAAAGCCGGTCCGAGAAACAGGGTAAGTATCCACGATCTGGAAAAAAGCACGGATGACGCCCTGTGTGACAAGAGAATCGCCAATCGATGCGCATCCATCGGAGACTTTCTCCGGATGTATGGACTCGAAGAAAGCATGACGCCCCGGGAGCAACAAGTGCTGCAGTCATACTTTTTCGAAGAGCGAAGCCCAAATCGCGCGGACATAGCAGCGGAAATGGCATTGGATCCCAGGCTGGTATCGAAAATCAAACATAGAAGCCTGACAAAGCTGCGAAGTGCACTACGGGCCCGAAATATGGATGTCGAGGATCTATTGAACTGAGTCAGTGGCGCCACGCAGGTGTCTCCGCCGTCCTTGCATATGGAGCGGAAAGTGAAGAATAATTGACTCACCGGCCCCTTCATCTATCGTAGCGCCATGAAGCCACTCCTCTTGGGAGGTCCCGACGAACCCTCCTACATCCCCCACTTTGTCACGCCCGGCGGCCTCGTCGTGGCGGCCGCATGTGACGCCGGTTTCGGATACAAGAACGGAGTGAACGAAGACCGCGTGATCATCACCCACGATTACACGAGCGGTGCCGATATCATCATGGGACTCGACGGCATGGGGGGCACGGACGACGGGGAAGCTGCTGCCGAGGCGGTTGTCCTCAGCCTTCTGAAGCACCCTGAAAACATGGACGAAGCGCTCACATACGCCAAAGAGATTATCCCGCGCGCAAACCACGAGCAGGCGGCGGGCGTGGCCATCAACGGGTCGAAGATCACGGGACAAGGCGGCGTGCGGCACCTCGAGAACGTCCAGGCCGGTGACGTGAAGCGCGTGCGCCTCCGCCTGCGGGGGCTCCTCAACGGAGAACAGGGGCCGGTGCAGTGGGACGAATCGGACGACGAAAACGTTGCTGCTGCCTTGTACAGGCTGGGAACGCTGACCCTCGAAGAATCGCGGAAGAGCCGCTACCGCCATGTCCTCCAAAATTTCATTTCAGCGGACCTGTGCAAGCCGACGAAAACAACGCTCGAAGCGACATCGGGCGACCGCCTCCTGTGGATGAGCGACGGAGTCACCGAGAACGTGGGCGACGAGATCATCAATCTGGCCCGGCAGGGCACCGCGTCGCAGGTACTATCGACACTCTGGCAGCTGGTCGAAACCAACATGAAGAACTGTGATGCGCGGCGCGCCATGGGCCTCAATGCAAAGAAGGACAACCGCCTGCTGATCGTGGCAGACGTGCCCTGACCTACGCCCGCAGGAGCGCCTTCACTTCCTCCAATCGTTCGACCCGCACGAGCTTTGACCGGAGCTCCGCCGCGCCGTCGAATCCCTTCACGTAACTACTGAGATGCCTGCGCATCTCGAGCATGCCCGTGCGCTCCCCTTTCACCTTCACCGCCAGTTCGCAGTGCTCCAGAATGAACGGGATTTTATCGGGGAATGACATCGATGAAACTGTTGGTACGAATTGGTCATTGGTCATTCCGCGCCGGAGCGCGGCGATCACATCCCGCATCAACCACGGATTCCCGAACGTCCCGCGACCGATCATGACACCGTCGAGATTGCCTATTTTATCGATGGCATCCTGCGCGCTCGCGATGTCGCCATTGCCGAGCACGGGGACGCTGACCGCGTCTTTGAGAGCATAGATGGGTTCCCAGTTCGCTTTGCCGGTGAACTTGTCGTGGTAACGCCGGCCGTGGATTGCCAGCGCGGCGGCGCCTGCATCGATCAGTCGTTTGCAGAACGGAATGAGCGTCTCGTGCGACTCCCACCCCAGCCGCGTCTTCACGCTCACCGGAATCTTCACCGCTTTCACGGCGGCCTCCACCAGCCGTGCCGCCAGGTCCGGATCGCGGATGAGCGCGGACCCGTGGCACGAGGAGACGACGCGGGCGGCCGGGCACCCCATGTTGATATCGATGCCGTCGGCGCCGGCCTCCTCAATTAGCTTTGCAGCCGTCAGGAAATGTTCCGGCTCCTTGCCGAACACCTGCACGATGAACGGGCGCTCGATGGAGGGGTCAAACGCAAGCTCCTGGATGATCTTTTTCGCGCCGTACGCGATGGCGTCGGTGCTCAGGAACTCCGTATACACCACCGTTTCCGGGGCGATCTTCTTGATGAACTGCCGGTACGACGCATCGGTGACGCCTGCCATGGGTGCCAAGGCCACGATTGGTCTATGCGCCGATGCCCAAGAAAAAGGAGTCATTGATTCGTAAGAGAGAGGCACCCACCCTGCCTGCCCCGCCGTAGCCCGAAGGCGGAGGGGGGAGCTTGTCAAAGGGTGGACGGCACCCAAAATATCACATTTTCCGCTATCTATCGACAAAAAATCGTCCGCTTTGCCCCGATCAATGTCATAATGCCTGCCGTGCGTCGCTTCATCGCTCTCCTCCTGGCGGTCCCCACCATCGCATTTGCCGCGCCGTACGATCCGATGGCCGAGCCATACCTGATCCCCCGGGACGGGGTGATGGTCATCAACGGCGTGGTCGTCCCCAACTGCAATTTCCTCAACGGCGACCTCCACTACCACTGCGTCCCCATCTACGTGGCGTACATCATCCGCCTGCTCTTCGGCATGATGGGCACCATCTGCCTCGTCATGATCATCTGGGCAGGTTTTGAATGGGCGTTCTCGGGCCTCCAGAACGATACGCAGGCCCCCAAAACCCGCATCAAGAACGCAATCATGGGGCTTGTACTCTGTACGCTCTCGTACCTCCTCGTCGATACCGTCATTTCTGCTCTCTTCGCATAACCCCGCTATGGCATCCAAAAAAGAACCGTCGGTCAGCTTCACGTCTCTCCGCATCATCGGCGAAAAAGCGCAGAAACTGCTCCAGCGCGCCCGCGAGATACAGACCAAGCGTACAGAGCCGGAAAAGAACATGGAGCCGCTGCCGGTGGAGGAAGAACTCCCTGTCCTCACCGTGCACCTCTCCATCCGCAGCGTCGTGAAGGCCGCGTTCGCGATCCTCGCCATCATCCTGGGGGTCTTCCTGCTCTACTACCTGCGCGACAAGATCGTGCTGCTGCTCCTGGCAGTATTCGTGGCCACCATCATTGATCCCGGTGTGCAGGCGCTGCAGCGCTTCCGTGTGCCGCGCGGCGTCGCCGTTCTGATTCATTACTTCGTGGCCCTGTTCCTGTTCGTCTTCCTGCTGGTCTCGCTCATCCCCATTCTTGCAGAGCAATTGCAGCGTATTGCGCTCTTCATCGGCGCGCAGGCCGAGAGCTTTTTGAAAACCCCGCACATCTCGTTCCCGTTCCTCAGCGAAGACGTGAACGTGCGACTCACCCAGTTCCTCCAGAACGGCCTCCAGAACCTGGAAATCGGCCAGCTCACCGACGCGCTCAAGCAGGCAAGCCAGACGCTCTCCACCACCGCCCAGGGTTCCTTTGCGTTCGCCTACCAGCTTGCGGGATCCGTGGTGGAATTCTTCGTCAGCATGATCCTGATCCTCGTGCTCGCGTTCTTCATGCAGCTGGAAAAGGAACGCATCCTCGCATGGCTCCGCGGCTTCCTGCCATGGGGGTACCGCTCCTATGTGCACGACAAATCCGAGGCAATACAGTGGAAACTGAGCCAGTGGATCCGCGGGCAGCTCATCCTGTGTGCAAGCATCGGCTTCATGGTCTTCCTGGCGCTGCGCATCCTCCGGGTCGATTACGCGCTGACGCTAGGCATTCTCGCCGGCTTCACTGAGTTCATCCCCGTCGTCGGCCCCCTCATTGCAGCGGTGCCGGCCGTCCTCATCGCCATGACCCAGCACGGGTTCTTCTGGGGCTGCGTGATCGCCGCGGTCTACTACGTGATCCAGTGGTGCGAAAATAACCTCCTGGTGCCGCTCATCATGCGCAGGGCCGTGGGCCTCTCCCCCATCGCCATCATGTTCGCAATGCTCACGGGTATCAGCTTCCCGTGGATCATCCACCCGATTTTGGGGGTGATCCTCGCGATCCCGCTCACCACCATCATCGCGCTGTTCCTCGAGGACTGGCGGGCATGGCATAACCGAGGGGTCGTGAAGGAGGCGAGGGGGCACAAGGAATGAAAGAAGTTTGCTGGTTTACTGGTTTTTTGTTGCTCGTTTGAAACGAAAAACCAGAAACGAGCCGAGTAGTAAACGTGACTTGTCATTTTGCAATCCCGCGCTTTTTCCGGGCTTTTCAACAAGAGACTTTGCCCGCAATTGTCGATATAATTATCTGATACTTCTGGACAATTATCACTCGGCTGCTTAGAGTGATAAGCCAGATGATCGTTTCACTTCTTTATCTCCCAGCACATGCATCCGTTTGACCGCTTTACGCCCAATGCCAAGCTAGCCCTGCAGATCGCGGAGCAGGAAGCGAAGAACATGAAAAGCCCGTACATCGGCACGGAGCACCTGCTCCTGGGACTCCTGAGCATCCCGAAATCCCTCGGGTTCTCGATCTTCACCGGAGCCGGCGTGACGCAGGAGAACGTCCGCATTCTCCTGAAGGCGATGGCGAATCCGCACATCGAAGGCCAGCACGTGAAGCACGGCCTCTCGACGTTCCTCCACACGGTGATTGAACAAAGCGTCGTCACGGCGCACAAGTTCCGCCACGCGAACGTGGGGACGGAGCACCTGCTGCACTCGCTCGTTTCCACGGGCAAGAACGCCGCCACCATCCTGCTCGAGAACATGCAGGTGGAACCGGAGGATTTGAAGCTGCGCGTCGAGGAGATGTTTGGACAGATCAACCAGTTCAAGAGCCAGAACCGCAACATGGAGCAGTCGCTGGAGGCCTTTTTCCAGGGCCTGCAGGGTGTCATCGTCGGCATGCAGCCGCAGGGCGGAGCGCCCGCCGGCGGCCCCGATGGCGAGGGAGGCGGCATGAAGCGCCGCAAGGGCGATGGCAGCAAGAGCAAGACGCCGGTCCTCGATTACTTCACCGATGACCTCATCGCAAAGGTGAAGGAGAAGAAAGTCGATCCCATCATCGGACGCGACGAGGAGATCGAGCGCATGGTGCGCATCCTCAACCGCAAGACCAAGAACAACCCCGTGCTCATCGGCGAGCCGGGGGTCGGCAAGACCGCCATCGTGGAGGGCCTGGCCCAGCGCATCGCCGCGGGGACCGTCCCCTCTTCCCTGCTCAACAAGCGCCTCCTGGTGCTCAACATGGGTTCGCTCGTGGCCGGCACCAAATACCGCGGCGAGTTCGAGCAGCGCTTCGACGACATCATCAAGGAGGCCCAGAAGAGCGAGAACTCCATCATCCTGTTCATCGACGAAATCCACACGGTCGTGGGCGCCGGAGCAGCCGAGGGATCCCTGGACGCCGCCAATATCCTGAAGCCCGCCCTCTCGCGCGGAACGCTCCGCGTCATCGGCGCGACGACGCTCGACGAATACCGGACGATCGAAAAAGACCGCGCTCTTGAGCGCCGGTTCCAGTCGATCATGGTGAACGAACCAACCGTCCCCGATTCCATCCAGATCCTGCAGGGCGTGAAGGAGAGCTTCGAGAGCTTCCATCATCTGACCATCACCGATGCAGCAATCGAGGCAGCAGTGAATCTCAGCAAGCGCTACATCACCGAGCGCTATCTGCCGGACAAGGCGATCGACGTGCTCGATGAAGCCGCCGCGGGCAAGAGCCTGCTCCACTCCACCGAAGCCCCCGATATCAAGAAGATGGAGGACAAGCTCGAGCAGCTGCTCCAGAAGCAGCAGCAGGCGGTGCGCGAGCAGAAGTACCACCTGGCGCTGCGCATGAAGCAGGACCAGCAGGACCTCCGCCAGAAGCTCGACCAGATGCGCTCGGCGCAGGACGGCGACCGCCGGACTCCGATCCAGATCACCGAAGACGACATTGCCCAGGTGATCGGCCGCATGACGGGCATCCCCGTGACCAAACTGATGAAGACCGAAGCCAAGCGCCTCACCAATATGGAGCAGGTGCTGCGCAAATCCATCATCGGCCAGGACGATGCGCTCAAAAAGGTCGCCCGCGCCATCCGCCGCTCACGCGTCGGCATCGGCGATGCGCGCCGTCCCATCGGTTCGTTCCTGTTTCTGGGTCCCACGGGCGTCGGCAAGACGGAGCTCGTGCGCACCATCGCCAAAGAAGTGTTCAACCGCGAGGATGCGCTCATCAAGATCGACATGTCCGAATTCATGGAACGCCACAACGTCAGCCGCCTCGTGGGCGCCACGGCCGGCTACGTGGGCTACGAGGAGGGCGGACAATTGACCGAACAGGTGCGCCGCAAGCCCTATTCGGTGGTGCTGTTCGATGAAATCGAGAAGGCACACCCCGAGTTCTTCAACGTCCTGTTGCAGATTCTCGAAGACGGCGTCCTGACCGACGCGCAGGGCAAGCAGGTGGACTTCACCAACACCATCATCGTGATGACCTCGAACATCGGCGCCGATAAATTGACCAAGCAGGCTGCCCGCATCGGCTTCAAGCTGGAAGACGAGGCGCGCACCGAGGAGGCCGCGTACGAGGAGAAGTGCAAAGAGGTCGTCGCCGAACTCAAAGACCACCTGCGCCCCGAGTTCCTCAACCGCGTCGACCACATCATCGTCTTCAACGCGCTCAACCAGCAGCACATCCGCAAGATCGTGAAGATGCACATCGATCTGCTGGCCGACCGCCTCAAGGAACAGGGATACAGCCTGGACGTGGACCAGAAGGCCGTGGCGCTCCTCGCCGAAGAGGGCTTCGACCCCGAGTACGGCGCCCGCCCCGTGCGGCGCACCATCCAGGAACGCCTGGAGGCCGAGATCGCCGAGCACATCCTCAAGGGCGTCTACCACGAGGGCGACACCATCAAAGTGGTTCTGAAGGGCAAAGACCAGCTCGAATTCCTCCATGGCGACAAGTCGGTGCAACCCGTCGACACGGCGCAGGAGGAACTGAGCAGGGCGTAAACCACCGCAATTTGGCGATCTGTAGGGGCGTTGCATGCAGCGCCCCTACTTCCGCGCATGACGGTTTTCTGCTATAATGGTTGGATTTCACCGAACCCAAACCCATGCCCGCAGAACCCATCAAAATCCCACAGAACGTCTACATCGAAGACCAGGTGGTGGGTCCGCTGACCCTCCGGCAGATCCTCGTGATGACCGGCGGGGGCGGCGTCAGCTATGTCATCATGGCGATGGTGCAGAAATCGGTGGGGCAGATGAACGTCTTACTCACCGCCGCGTGCTGGTTGCCGTTCGTGATCGCATGCGCATTCGCGCTCATCAAGATCAACGGCCTCACGCTCATGCGCATTGTCTTCCTGATGATGGAACGCTCGTACAAATCGCCCGTGCGCACGTTCTCGCCGCGCCAGGGCATTTCCATCAACATCCGCTTCTCGTCGCTCATCAAAACCCCGGAGGAAGAGGAGAAAGAACGTCAGAAAAAAATTGCGGAGCAGAAGAGCCAGCTCAAGATCGAGGAACTGAGCAAACTGATCGATCGCCCGCTTGCGGCAATCGAGCAGACGCCCGTGCCGGAGAGCCCGGTGGCAAAGGAGCCTGCAGCCGCGGAGGAGTCTTCACGGGGAACAGCGACGCCTGCCGACGACACGACGGACGAGAAACCGCTCGCGTTGCCGGTAGACCCCTCGCGCATCGCCGTTGACGGCAAAAAGGCCGGTGGCGCACTCAAGAGCCCCCCTCTCTCGGATCTCTCGGTATTCCGGGACATCTTCACTCCCCGTCATCAATGAAAAACCCCATCAAAAGCACCGTGCGCCAGCGGAAGAAGACCGCCATCACCTCCACGCAACGCTACCTGCCCATCGGCGAGATCCGCCAGGATACCGTGCTGCTGAAAAACGGCGGCTTCCGGGCCATCCTGGAGGTCGAAGCCCTCAACTTCAACCTGAAGAGCGAAACCGAGCAGCAGGGCATCATTTCGGGGTACGAGTCGTTCGTAAACACGCTCAACTTCCCCGTCCAGATCGTCATCCGCTCCTCGCGCATCAATATCGACCCCTACCTGCTCCAGCTGCGCGACATCGCCGACAAGCAGCAGAACGACCTGCTGAAGCGCCAGACGCTCGCCTACGCCGACTTCATCGATCGCCTCGTGGAGGTGGCCGACATCATGCAGAAGAAATTCTACGTCGTGGTGCCGCTCGATGCCTCCACCCGCCAGAAGACGCTGGTGGAAAAATTCCTCAGCTGGATTTCCATCGACGACACCACCTCCCGCGCCCTGGAACGCGGCCGCCAGTTCGCGGCATCGAGCCACGAGCTCAAGGACCGCGTCATGCTCGTCACAAGCGGCCTCGAGAACATCGGCCTCCACTGCACGCGGCTCGATACCCAGAAGCTGATTGAGCTCTACTACGGCATCTACAACCCCAAAACCAGCCAGGAGCAGAAGATGCCGAAGGACATCGCGGAGCTGAAGATGGATAAGACGGTGCTGTGAACCCCCTCACCGGCCCTCCCCCAACGCTGCGGCGTCGGGAGAGGGGGAAACCACAAATAATCATTATTTTGATGTAATTCCCCTCTCCCTTCCAGATCCGCCGAGCGGAGAGGGATGGGGGAGGGGCAGGGGTGGAGGTGTTGCACGATCACATTTCTCGTGTAGAATCAGCCACGATCAGTCGCTCGTGCGGGGATTGGTCTCATCGCAGGCAGAAAGCCTGCACCTCTATTCTTCCCTCTCGCACCCCATCTTTTTTATGGCAAAAACGGCAACACGCAGGAAAACGAACCCCGTGATGGACGAACTTCTCAAGGATTCCCCCGAGGTGCTCAGAGTGCAGCCGGGGCAGCTTGTGGAAGGCACGGTGGTCTTCCGCGGCAAGAACAAGCTCCTGCTGGATATCGGCGGCGTCGCCACCGGCATCGTCTCGGGCCGCGAGCTCCGCGATTCCTTCAACACGTTCAAGGATCTCCGCGTGGGCGAGCCGGTTTCCGCGTTGGTTCTGGAAGAGGAAAACGATGAAGGTATGATCGTGCTGTCGCTCCGCATGGCCAGCCAGCAGAAGGCCTGGGACCGCTTCCACAGGATGGTGGAGAACGATTCGACCATGAAGTTCACGGCCCAGGAGGCAAACAAGGGCGGTCTGCTCTCGAACATCGACGGCATCCGCACCTTCCTCCCGGTGAGCCAGCTTGCACCCAGCAACTACCCGCGCGTCAACAATGCCGATGTCTCCGAGATCATCTCGCGCCTGAGCAAGTTCATCGGCCACACGTTCACGGTGAAAATCATCACGATGGATGAAGATGCGGGCAAAATCGTCGTCTCGGAACGCGAAGCCATGGCCGAGGAGCGCGCCAAGTCGCTCGAGAGCCTCAAGGTGGGCGACGTGAAGGAAGGCCTCGTCAGCGGCATCGTCAAATTCGGCCTCTTCGTGGCCTTCGACGGCCTGGAGGGCCTCGTGCACATCTCCGAAATCGCCTGGGGTCACGTCAAGAACCCCGCCGAATTCGCCGAGGTGGGCGACAAAGTGAAGGTGAAGGTCATCGGCGTCGACGGCGAGAAGCTGAGCCTCTCGATCAAGCAGCTCACGAAAGACCCGTGGGAGGAGATCGCCGAACGGTACCCGGTTGGCCGCGAGGTGGAGGGCACCGTGGTGCGTTTTGCCGACTACGGAGCGTTCATCAAGCTTGAGAAGGATATCAACGGTCTCGTGCACCTCTCCGAGCTCGCACACCACAAGATCACTGATCCGGGCGAAGCGCTCAAAATCGGCGAGAAGGTGAAGGCCCAGGTCATCAACATCGACGTCGACGAGCGTCGCATCGGTCTCTCCATCAAGGCCCTGAAGCCGATCGACAAGGAAACCATGGAGCGGCTCAAGCGCGAGCGCGAGGCCGAGGAAGCCGCAGCCGTGACGGCCGGCGACGATGACGATTCCGACGAGGAATCGGCCTCCGGCTACGTTGCCTCCAAAACAGGCAAGAAATACTACGCAGCGGACAGCGCTGCGGCCGGCAAAATCGCGGACGAGAACCGCGTGACCTTCGCCACGAAGGAAGAGGCGGAAGCGGCGGGGTACACGGCATAACTCCCAGCGGCGATTCGTAAATCGTCGGAGACATACGTCGATTCATAAAAAGGCGGGCCCTGCGTCCGCCTTTTTCGTACGTGGATGCATTGCCAGGGCGATTTGCGAATCGCCCCTACATTGATTGATCAGACAAAAAATGCAGGTGCAGATACGGCACCTCCTGCCCGCCTTCCTTGCCCACGTGGAACGTCAGTTTGTAGCCCCTGATCCCCTTCTCCGCCGCGAACTTCTGCGCTTTCAGGATCAGCATCCCGGGAATGTGCGCCGTCTCGGGTGTGACGTGCGCGATGGATTCCACGAAGTGCTTCGGGATGAAGAGCAGATGGGTCGTCGCCTTCGGGTGGATGTCTTTGAAGGCCAGGACCTCGTCATCTTCATAGACGACGGATGCGGGAATTTGTTTTGCCAGTATCTTATGAAATACGGTGTCAGCCATGACCGGAGAATAGCAGAAGCATTGTCATCCTGAGTCCTTCGACTCGACTCAGGATAAACTCCGTCGAAGGAGACAATGCGGCTGTCTATGGTTCGACGGAGTTCATCCTGAAGTATTGAAGGACTCACCATGACAGCTACGAACTTTATTTTCGCCTATTCTCTCATTTTTTTCATTTAAATTGACTTTTAAGCCAATATAAGCGATAATAGAGGGGATGGCAGTTTCCTCGCCAGAGAAAGGCCCGAACACGATCAAATCGGTGGAAACGAGCAAATTGATCGTGCGCCAGCCCGCGAAGCTCGCGGAACTGGGCAAGCTGCTCGAAACCTTCGATAACCTGAGTGCCCGCGTCAGCGAGCGCCAGGGCGAAGATATCTCGGGCGACCTGGGCGGCGGTGGCGGCGCGGGAGGAGGCAAAGGCCAGCAGGGCGACCAGAGTGTCTCGCCGCGCGACCTCGCGATTGAGCGCATTCCCCCGTTCGAGATCGTCCGCAAAAAGCTCGAAACGCACATCCAGGGCGAAGTCCGCAAACTCGAGCGCCAGGCACGCAAGCTGTCGCGGTCGTCCGCGCCCGGTTCTGCCTACAAACTCAACGACATCTACGCGCGCATCCGCCGCCTCAATGCCCTGCTGTACCAGATGCTGGAGGCGTCCGTTGAAATGCTGAAGCGGTTCTTCATCAGGGTGTTTATTGATCAGCAGCCCATTCTGTGACGGAATGACGCAGTGACCAATGACACAATGACGCATTGAAGGAAGATTTTTTAAAAAGGCCATTTGTCATTGAGCCGCTATTCATTCCAGTTGGTCACTGGTCACTGCGTCATTGGTCATTCACCGTGCCTGGCTCTGCTCCAGCCGCTCAATGACCCTGTGCACGAAATCGCCCGCGATGGGAACCCACGCCACCTGCTGCAGGAGCGAGAGAATCAGCGGCAGGATGAGCGCAACCGCGGTAAGGGCGCCGAGACCGTAGGCAATCCCCTTCATGTAGGTGAAGAGCAGGTGCTTGGCGGGGTGGAAGACGATGCCGTGTTCCTCGGGCATGCGGACGATGGTGTGTTCGAGGCTCCGCACAGCGGATGCCAGCTCCTGCTCCGGGCCTGCTGCTGCGTGCTTTTTCTTCATACGGATGATTACTCGCCCTCGGCGATATCGCTCTCTTCGTTCTCATCGATCACTTTGTGATGCTTCTTCTTGTGATGCGTCGCCTTGCTTTCGATGAACTCGATGAGCCACTGGACCCCCTGGTCGGCGAGCGACAACGGCTTCAACAGCACGGTTTCCACCTGCGATGTGAGATCTTCGAATCGACGCGCGATCTTGCGCAAATCCCACATGATGAAGAGCGCGTGGTACAGCACGATGATGATCATCACCCCCACGATGGCGTAGAGGATGGTGACAAGCATGTTCAGGTCGATCGTCATAGGGACTCGAGGAAACGTTTCCCGTGCAGCGTACTGAGCGTACAATCGATGTTCAATGTTCCTTCCGCGTTTTGATGTTCAAGTACAATTTTAGTGCTCAAGACCTTTGGCATCTCCCACGCCGTTTTGCAGTGCTTGTCCTCCGCGGATACCAAGCCACGCTCTCCCCCGATCACGGGCCACTGAAGGGACTCTACACATACGGTTACTGCCGCCACGAACCGACGTGCTCGGAGTATGCGAAGCAGACGATCACGAGGCGCGGATTGATCGTCGGATCAGTGATGGCGCTCGGACGGGTGCTTACATGCAATCCGTGGAGGAAGCCGAGTGAGGCAAAGATGCGAAACATTCTCAAAATGCTATAAA
This sequence comes from uncultured Candidatus Peribacteria bacterium, assembly GCA_964436765.1. GTDB lineage: Bacteria > Patescibacteriota > Gracilibacteria > Peribacterales > Peribacteraceae > CAYTEH01. Next base: position 2,049 of record CAYTEH010000030.1, on the reverse strand, counting down.
TGCCTCTGATATCGGAAACGACTGTGAATTCTATGAATCCGAAATTAATGGTATAATACCACTATGGAAGATGAGCTTGATTTTGAGGGCCTTCAAAAGGCGGACCACCTTGTGATTTCTTTTAAGAATCTGGATGCGAATCAGATTCGCGTGTGGCTGGATGCAATCAATGACCGCGTGCTCAGACCCGAAAATCAGGAGCTTGTTCTTGAAGAAATGAAAAGAGTCGGAAACGCGCTAAAAGTGACCGTGTCTGCAAGACCGTATGAACCAATCGACGATGATAGCAACGAGGGTTAAGTGTTACGGCTGAGCATGCCCCTCCGCGTGCTTCCTGAAACTATCCATGATCGACTGCCAGCCCGCGCGCTGCATCTCGGCCGGGTTCTCGCTTTCGGGATCGAACGTCTCGGTCACCGTGGTCTTTCCTCCCTGTTCACTAAAGTCGATCGTGACCTTCCGGCCGTCGCTCATGGCGTACGCGATGTGCTTGTGCGTGACCACCGTCGAATACGTGCCGCCGAAATCGAATCCCACGCTCCCGTCCTTGGCTTCCATGCGGGCCGTGAAGGAACCGCCCTCGCGCAGGTCATTGGTCGCATGCGGCGTGTGCCAGTCGGGCGAGGCGCTGTTCCACTGCATGATGCAGGCGGGCGTCGTCCAGCATGCCCAGACGGTTGCGACGGGCGCGCTGACGGTGGTTTCGACGGTGATGGGGGTAGAAGCAGCCATTGGCCATAGGGAAAGAATGCACGCGGATGATACGTTTGGTGCCGGCACTAGGCTATCCCTTGCGCACGAAAAAAAGGGGGCCGAAGCCCCCCGTGTGTACGCACCCGACCGTGGGTATTTATTGCTGGACGACAGTGGTGTTGTTCGAGGACGTCGCGTTGATGGCAGACGTCGCGTTTGCCGTCGTGTTGGCAAAGGTCGTGGCCGTCTGGTTGGCGGGACCACCGAAGCTCGTCTGCGTCTTCGTGGTGGTGGTGAGGCCCGTGACGGTCTGGGTGCTGAGCACGTTCGTGTTGGAAAAGTTGAAGAGGTTCAGCGACTGGTTATTAAAGAATCCCGCTGCCATGGTGGACTGAGCACCAAGGAGAGCGATTGAAACGGCTGCTGCCATGCGCGCAGCCATGCGCATCGAAGAAGAAGACATGGGAAACAAGGGGAAACAGAAATAAAACCAGGAAACAGGGGACCGGGAAACGTACAACACGCACAGTATCCCCTCGTACTATCTCAAAATAAATGGACGGGTCCGTAGGCTTGTTGGATCGATCCAGATTGCCAAATCAGCTACTGTTTCGAATATGAGAAGCATTTGCTAAAATGCATGCATGCGCGGGTATCGTACAGTGGTAGTACATCAGCCTTCCAAGCTGAGGATACGGGTTCGATTCCCGTTACCCGCTCCAGCTTTTGTGCCTCGTTAATACTATGACGACCGTTGAGGTCGTTTTTTTTACTCAAGAAAGCTGGAGCGGGAGACCCGCAACTTTTTTAATTGGGAGGAGGACCTCCCAACCCCTCCCACGCAAATATTGACTGACTTACATATATAATTAAAATAGTATTATGCGCGCTGAATTTATTGATCCAGCCAGAATTCTCGCAAAAGTGGACTGGCCCGAAGTAGAACAACCTGCTGAGGAATTACAAAAACTGCGCAACAGATTGGTCTATCTTTTGGTGGACAGGGTAAATCGGGAAGGGACGACTCCTGAAAATGCAACGGAATTGAGAAAGGTGAGGGCGAGTATTCGCGCGCTTCTGAACCCAAACAACATCACGGGATTCATGACCGCAAGCCGAACGGGAGGAAAAGTAACCATCAAAGGCAAACATGACGTGGTGGGTTATTCAAAAAGAAAACCAACGTCCCCGGATAAAGAGATTCAAGCAGTACTACAAGCGCTTGCGACTGAAGTCGGTGAAGAGATCGATTCAGTCATGGACTTCTGACATACCAGCCCGAGCTTCACTTTCATGAAACGAAATGAAGCGCAAACAGGTGGTCCCTGTAGGAGATCGGCACCAGGATGACCGTGG
>CAYTEH010000029.1:3655-18976 GCA_964436765.1 uncultured Candidatus Peribacteria bacterium | reverse complement strand
ATCGAAGCCGGTCTGGAGAGCGCCGGTGGAGGTAGCAAGCGCGGTCCCGCAACCAAGGTTGCCGCTGCTGTCGGTCGTAATAAGTCCGCAGGAGGTGTAACTCTTGAGGCGAGTGGTGCCCTGTACGATGAGGGAGCCGGAGGTGGAGAGTCTGGAGGATGCGAAGAGTTCTGCCCCGGACGCGGTTCCTTTTACGACCAGGCCCACGCCGGTACTTTGCACGGTCAGCGCGCCCGAGAGCGTCTGGGCCGTATCCCTGCGCAGGAACGCAGTGGAATCGAGACCGTCGAGCGTATCGGCGTTGTGCGCATACGGAACGCTCGCGAATCTGCGGCGGGGGGAGAAGGTCTCTTCGTACGTATTGTCGTTGCCGGGATCGAACTGAACCTGGAGATAGAGGTTGTCGGTGTTGAAGTTGACGGAGCCCGTCATCGTGACGATGGAACCGAGCTGGACGCTGAAGAGCCCGCCGGTCATGGTCACCTGCGTGGTGGTGGAATCCCAGGTCTCGGACCAGAGCTGCGTACCGTTCGTCGCGGCATCGTAGATGCGGAAGCGCATGTTATATGTGCCGTTCGAAATGGCAGTGCCACTGCTGAGGGCCACTTTGCCCTGGTAGTGGATGGGCCTGTAGATGCCGGTTGCGGCATACGCCGGCAGCGATGGCAGCAGGCTCCAGAGCACGAGCGCGAGCAGCAGTCGCGCGATCGCCTGCACCGGGAAGCGCCGATGAATGTTCATCGGTGTCATGGGAGCGGGACGAGGGAATAGATCACCTGCTTTTCTGGTCCGAGGATGGAAGCCTTCACTGCCGTGGGCGCCTTGTCGCTCTCCAAAAACAACATGGCCCCGAGCATCAGCATGAGCACGAAATTTGCCGCCACGCTCCCCAGCACCAGCCCCCGCTTCACGGGCCGCCAATTGACGGCCTTCAGCCCGCACAAAAGACACTGGTGCCCCGGGTTCGCACAGGAGCTGTGCGACGCAGGCTGTGCAGGCGTGCCGGAAACAATCTCGGAGGCGGTCGACTGGACGAAGGATGCGCGGCGTCCGTCTTCAAGAGACAACGGGTTGATGAAGTCGCAACGGCGCAACACACGGTAGAACGTCATTCGCTGGATACCGAAATGTCTGCATGTGACACTCACCGAACAACCGTTCTCCGCAAAGTGCTCCAGCCACCGCAGGTGCTCCCGGGCCCTCGGGCTCAGCCCGCACGCACGCGCGGTCTGGAGGAAGTGCCGAAGCCGTTCGGGGGTCAGCGGTTGCTGTAGCATGTGTGTGTCGTGTGCGTGTTCGTTTTCTGGATGGCGAAAAATCAGGTAATTGTATCATGTTGCAACAAAACTTGCAACAATCCGGGCAATGCACAACCCCATGGGCAGCACTTCTTCCGGAGGCCTTTCTGACGTGATGTTTCGTAACAGATACATCTGTTACAGCCTAGAAATCGCGTTTGCTCATGTTATACGATTCTGAAGGCAATACTTGCTACTACATAAAAATATTCTATTTTCATAGAAGCGAGTCCCACTTCCTAGCGCAGGGTGCTGCCGGAGGCGGTCAGCTCGGGGGGAATCGTTCCGGTCGTGAGCCACGCCACCGCGGCATCCAACTGAGGATCGCGCTTGGCAGTGATGTCCGCACCCGTGCGGTCCACCACATAATCGGGATGCACGCCCTCCTTGCCCAGATCCTTGCCGTTCGGGGTGAGCCACCGCGCGACCGTCACGCGCAGGCTGCTGCCATCTGGCAAGTCGATGACTTCCTGCACCGTCCCCTTCCCGAAGCTCTTCATGCCGATGACGGTTGCACGCTTGTTATCCTGCAACGCCCCGGTCACGATCTCGGAGGCGCTGGCCGACCCCTGGTTCTGGAGCACGACGAGGGGCGTATCGGGGAAGATCGGCCGACCATCGACCTCGTGACGTACCGGTGCCTGGCCGCGCTGTTCCACGGTCACCACCGTCCCTTGCTTCAGGAAAAGCGATGCTATCTGCACCGCGCCGTCCAGGTATCCGCCTCCATTCTGGCGGACGTCGAAAATGATGCCCGCGAGCTGCGCATTTTTGAACCCCTGCAGCGCACTGCGCACTTCCTGCACGCTGTCTTCGCCGAACTGATTGAGCGCCACGTAGCCGATCTGCGCCTTGCCCTGGGTGATGATGCGCGATTCGACGCTCGGAATGTGAATTTCCTCCCGCACGATCGTGAAATCGAGCAGGTCCGTCTCCTCCGGTCGCGCGATGGAAAGCATCACCGTCGTGCCTTCCGGGCCGCGGATTCTGCCGACCACTTCTCCGAGCGACTGGCTTTCCACCGATGCGCCGTCCACCTCCACGATGACATCATCCGGAAGGAGCCCCGCGCGTTCTGCCGGCGACTGCTTGATGGGCGTCACTACCGTCACGAGCCCGTCGCGCATCATCAGTTCCGCGCCGATGCCCTTGAGCGTGCCTGCGAGGCCTTCGCGGAAATCGGTGTTCTCCTTCGGCGTCATGAACGCGGTGTAGGGATCGCCCACCGCATTCACCATTCCGCTGACCGCGCCGTAGAGCATGGGCTCGCTCTGCAGCTTGGACGGATCGATGTAGTTATTGAGCAGCAAGCCCCACACGCGCCACAGGAGACTGATATCCACCTGTCGCTCCGGATCGGTGGCCACCGTGCCGCTGCCCGACACCGGACCGCCCGCGACGGGGACGCGCTGCATGGAACCCCGCTGGACGTACGCGGCACCCAGGTTCCAGCCGATGATGAGCGTCAGCACGGGAATGCCGATGCGCTTGAGCCAATGGGACACGTGACTAGAATAATGGAATATTGGAGTATTGGAATATGAGGAACCAAAAAACTGTGATACTTGCCTTGCCCTATTACTCCATTATTCCGATACTCCATTACTCCCTCTGCCAATCACTCATCCCTATACTTCAGACATGATCAAAAAATCTTCCTCACCATTGCTTGTTACCAAACACATGAGAGTGAGCGACATCGTCGCCTTGTGCCCGGGTGCCGAGAAAGTGATGGCCGAGTACGGCATCCACTGCGCCGGCTGCGCCATGAACATGCAGGAAACACTCGCAGAGGGCAGTGTGCTGCACGGCTTCGGCGACGACGAACTGGAGGCACTGGTGGAGGACCTCAATGACGTCCTGAAGGAAATGCCTCCGCGTCCGCACACGTTGACGGTAACGGCCGCCGCCGCGAAGGCGTTCAAGGACATTGCGAAAACGGAGAAGCGGAAAGAGAAAGGACTTGCCGTGATCGTGGATGAGCACGGCGGCTTCTGCATGGAATTCAAAACCAAACCGGCAAAAGACGAGAAGACGTTCAAACATACTGACGTGAAAGGCATCGAGGTCTACGCATCGGAGATGACATTGATGCGCATCGGCGGCTCGACCATCGACTTCCGGGAAGGACGGTTCAAGCTGGATCTGCCGGCGGGCGATAAGGCGAATGCAGCGTGCGGGTGTGATGGCACTTGCGATTGTCGCTAGTTTTCCTTGAACGTCTGAGGGAAAACTGAAAATTGTCGAATATACATAATATGATATATTATCATTATGGAGACTTTTCTGATCCCCGACGGTCTGGACAGGGACAGTGTGTCAAAATTCCTTCAGCTGCCGAAAATCAAGAAACAAATCGGCGCGATGCTGCAGCGGAACAAGGACGGCATCCGTGTTCTTCTCCGGAACCCGGAACCCCTGGATGCACTGCATGCCTGGAGGGCCGCATTTCCCCACATGCATACGCTGCTTGATGCGCCGGGCGAGCTGATCTCCACGCGGAACCCGCCCCACCGGAATGAACATGTCGATGTCCCCTCCTTGCTCGAGACGGCGGGCTTTTCCCGTTTCTTGGAGCATATCGCACGCACATACGGCCATTGGGATTACCTGCGTAATTACATCGGTGAATCCGAGTGGGCCCGTCATCTGAACAAGATGGAGACGGCCAAAAACAAGGCGGACTCGGCTGCGAAGTATCAACAGCTGATCAATGGCGCATGCGCGGAGCTACTGCTCGAAATCATCGCAAAATTCATCTCCCACTGCGGCAATGCCGCAGCAAGCGATTCCATCCGGCTTCTGGACGGCAGGAGAGGGCATTGCATACCCAACAGGGAATCGATCTATGGCATGCGCCTGAAGGCGGGACGGTATATTCATTTTACGTCCAAGTACAATTGTGAACTGAAACACCATGACAAGACTCTTACGGAGCTCGATACCGTTCTCCGCGTCAAGCATGGGGGGAAAAGGGCTGTATATCTTCTGGACGCCACGACGGCTCCCGATGCCAGCCGGGAGAAATTGACACGCGATGTCCTGTTCAGCCATCACCTGGACAGCCGGGAGGACGGTACGGAAATCGATCTGGTGAGCGTGCATTTTCAGGAAGCGCTCCATGCGGAAAAAGAGCGCGAGAGGAACGTGTGCAAAGTGCATCTTCCGCTGTGGGACGAAGTCAGCCGCCTGAAGAAGGCCACTTTTTCGCCTGATGGCAAACCGAACGGCTATCTGTCCTTTCTGCAGAAAATGTAACTGCTGATACACTGGCAGCGATCCATGCTCCGCCTGCCCGCTTCCCTCGAACGGCGCCTGAAGGAAATGTTCCCCGCCGCGCGTGAGCGCGAGCGTTTCGTGGTGGATACGCTCGAGGAGGCGATGACGAACGTCACTCCCGGCGCGGAGGACCTGCCCGAGGTGATCGGCGGGACGCTGCACCTGTTTTCGGACGGCGGCTCGCGCGGCAACCCCGGCGAGGCGGCCATCGGGTGCGTGCTGGAAGACCCCGCCAAAGGCGTCACACTCGAGCAGCACGCCGAGCGCATCGGCGTGGAAACGAACAACGTCGCCGAGTACCGTGCACTCATCAAAGGGCTTGAGCTGGCCGAACGGTACCAACCCAACCGCCTCATCTGCCATCTGGATTCCGAGCTCGTGGTGAAGCAGGTGATGGGCGAATACCGGGTGAAGATGCCGACCCTCCAGCCGTTCGTGGACGAAATCAAAGAACGCTCCCTCCGCTTCGCCGATATCGTCTTCAAGCATATTCCCCGGAGCGACAACTACCGCGCCGACGCGTTGGTGAATAAGGCGCTCGATCATCACCCCGCTCCATCGTATCGACCGCCAAGCAGGCAAGTAGGACAGATGCAGATTGAGTATTGAGAATCAAAACATGTCATCCTGAGCTTGTCGAAGGACGACATGCGCATCATGACAACCTCGTCCCCAACGCTTTTTTGAAAAGCGGATAGGCATCCTGCACGGTTCCGAACTCCCCCTTGAGCGGATGTGTCAGTTCGCGGATTCCGATTTTTTTAAACCCGAGCAGCGAGCGCACCAGGCATCGATCAGCGTCCCCCTCCGGGGGAGAACCGCGTGGCGGCGGCGATCTCCTGCTGGCAGTCCTGGATCAGCCGAATGTCTCAAGATCGACCAGCGTCAAGGATCGCGAGAAGCTACAGCCGAGCAGCCAGTGTCCGTCCGCTCGTTGGGTTGCGTGGCGCAATTCGGCCGATAGTGCGTCCTGTAGGATCCTGCCGTTCGGGCCGGCTTCAACAAGGAAAGCGCTTCCCGCCTGGAACTCTTTATCCGCGATGAGGCAGACGCCGAGAATTGAAATGTCGTGTACGTCCGCCCAAAAGGAAGGTGCTGTCGCGAATGTCAGGCGAAGAGGGCCAACGGTATTTCCCGGCTGCCGCGGTATTCGACGAAGATTCTCTGTTGGTGAGATGGCCAAGAAAACCCCCTTTTTCGGCGAGTTGTTAGGCTATCTATTTTCGAATGGCAAGCCCATAGGGCAATTACTGAGTTTGCCGCCGAATGCCAGCGTGTTAGTGATGAGAGACATAGGTAACACATTGACATTGCATCGCTTGAATGGTTAGCTCTCCATCCTGGTCTAGGGCCAGTGACCCCATGCAGTGGGCCGCTGGTTGCGGAGACCAGTATGCCTGCTCATTCATTCTTTGGGAGCCGTTCAATGCGTATCATTGATGACAAGGATGATCCGTCCCAGCGTGCCAGGAGGACTTGGCTAGTTGCAGCATCAGTCCTGCTCTGTATGCAGATTGTCCTTGCTGGACTTCTCATGTGGGCAGATTCGAAGCAGTCGGGCATCATGTATGGAATAAGCGGAATTGTCGGGTACGTTCTATTTCTCTTACTCGGTCCGTATTCCAGAGGGCCTGAATAGCAGAGAATTCAAGAGCAGGCATTGAGGCGTTACCATTAGGTAGCGCCTCTTCGTTGCCGCCGCCGACTGGCAGCGTTGAAAAATGCCCGCCGGGTGCATCGATGCCCCGCATCGCTGGCGCACCATCCAAACCTGGTTCTACCGCTACAAAAACCACGGCATCACCGGCATGACCCATCAGCCCCGCAAGGACAAGGGCCAAGCTCGCAAAGTCACGCCCGAAGAACTCCTCGAAGCCATCATCGATAGGCAGCGTGTACCGGCCGAGGACAGACTCCACGAAAGCACGGCCATACATCCAGAGCCCCGCAATATCAGCTGCGGGATCGCCGATGGCCCGGTCGCCGAAATCGATGACACCGGCGAGTTCCGTGCGATCGTCCCGGATGAGAATGTTCCACCAGCAGAAGTCCCCGTGGATGAAACGCCTGACGGGAGCCGTGCCGATGGACTGTTCGTATTCTCCGAAAAATGCCTCGCATGCCCTCCGCTCCCCGGCCGTGATCGCAGGCTCCACGAACGCGCGGTACTCGCTCGTCAGTTCCTCGAACGCCCCATGCTCGTCGGCATCCGCGACCGAACATCTTGCGATCTGCGCCTGGTCGATCGCGTGCAACTGACTGAGGAACTCCGCGACCTGGGACGCGATCTTGTCGCGGACCACTGCCGGGAGGGATGCAAAAAGCACAGGTGTGCATTTCTCGCCTGCAATCAGCTTGTATGCACCGAAAGACGTATCGGCGGCAATACGCTCATAGTGCGGGATCGGCAGCGACACGTGCGCGTGCAGGAAATCGAGCAGACGGATTTCCTCGGGAAAGTGGATGACGTACTCCTTGAGCTTGGGAAATCTGACGACCCATTCGTCGCCCGCGATGATCGCGATGTGGTCCATGCCCTGCTCCGGCACGCGGAACTGTTTCCCCCGGAAATCGGGGAACTCCCTGCAAATACGATCTACGTACGATTGCAGATCCATGAACGCACTGTATCACTTTTCTTCAAAAAAACTCTGGCCCTGGCCCTAACCCTGGCCCTACACTCCGCCGCATGCGCCTGCGATTCGCCCCCCTCGGCATCTTCGTCCTCGTGGGCATCCTCGGTTTCTTCCCCGAGTCTTCGCACGCCTACGATCCCATCACGTACCGCTACAGGCACCATCTTTTTACCATTGATCCCGATGTTGCAGGATGGGGGGCACCGCAGGAAGTATGGTACTACGACCAGAAAGAGGTTGTGCCGCCCGCTTCGTTGCGCGTGGACGGTGACAACATCCCCGCCCTGCCACCCGGCTTCCTGCGCAGTACCAAAGCTGGCTGGAACGACGGTGCCATCCGCACGACGCTCGAGAAGAAGATCGGGTCAGCGCTCCGGCGCGCGCCGGGATCCGTGACCATCCGGGGCACCGGCTCGGGCATCACATTCGAGGGCGTCGGCCTCACGGGCCGCGAGGTAGACATCGGCGTCCTCGCCGCACGCACGCTCACGGCGCTCCGAAACAACGTGACCGATATCGTGATACCTGTTTCGGAAACGCAACCCTCCGTGACGGTCGAAAGCCCCGAACTCCGCGCCATGGGTATTACAGAAGTCGTGACGGTCGGCGAATCGAACTTCGCCGGATCCCCCGTGAACCGCAGGCACAATATTGCCGTGGGCCTCAGCAAATTCAACGGGCACCTCATCGCGCAGGGCGAGACCTTTTCCTTCGGCAAGGTGCTGGGACCGGTGGACGGCAGCACCGGTTACCGCAAGGAGCTCGTCATCAAAGGCGACCGGACGGAGCCCGATTACGGCGGGGGCCTGTGCCAGGTGAGCACCACCGCCTACCGTGGCGTCTGGGAGTACGGGTTGCCCATCGCGCAGCGCAAAAACCACAGCTATGCCGTGGGTTACTATGGACCCCAGGGGACGGATGCCACGGTGTACCCGCCGAACCCGGATATGAAATTCACGAACGATACGCCAGGCGCGCTTCTCATGCAGACGTACAGCGAGAACAGCAACGCGTACTTCATCTACTACGGCACGCGTGACGCGCGGACGGCCGACGTCTGGGGACCGCTCGTACTCGGAACACGCGCCGCGCCCCCCGACCGCACACTGATGACGACCGAACTGCCGCCCGGCGAACGCCGTAAAGTGGGAGACCGGCACGCGGGTATGACCGTGAAGTGGTACCGCCAGGTGCAGATGCCCGGGCAGGAGATGAAGACCGAACCGGTGCTCTCCATTTACGAAGCCCGCCCGCTCTTCTACGAGGTGGGAGTGGAGGCGATGCCGCCGGCGGATCCTGCCACGACGGTGACGCCGGATATCCTGTGACCCCCCCCTCGTACGCTCGTTGCTCCGCAACGAGCTACTCGGGATGACAACTGCTTTGTATGAGCACGCCTCGATACGCCCTTGCGAAGCAAGGGCTACTCGGCAAAGCCGAGCCGTCCTGAGCCTGTCGAAGGACGGTCGTATCGAGGCACTGTTAAAAACCCCCACTGTCATTCCGAGTAGCCCGCGGTGGAACCGCGGGCGTACGAGGGACTTCCATCGCCCTGATCACCCCCGGCGCTTTCAAAGGGCCACTCAGGTGCTCCTCCGAAAACCGCTCCACGATCCGCTCCAGCTTCCCCATGTGCTGGACATCGATATTCCGGAGAAAGTACCCCTCCCGCGCCATCTGCAGGTATTCGCGCTCGGGCCCAGTGAGGGACATGACCGTCATGATCTCCTTCTCGTCGGGGAGCAGGCCCAGCAGGTGCAGCAGGCGGAGGCCGTAGGCGACGGAGGCGTGCGGGATCCCCTCGGCGCACGCGCGGATGAAGGCGGCACTGGCGGCGTACGCGGCAGGCATGGGTTCCTCGTCCTGAATCAGCCGGAGCAGCAATTCGAACCCCTGCGCGGCTGCAGTGAAGGCCTGCAAATCGAAGACGCCCCTGTCCCCCGTCGCCGCGGCGGACGTGACGGTAAGCCCCGAATCGCTCTCGCGCAATTCCACGTTCACGCACGTGAAGGGAATGAGCGACCCCCCTTTGCGGCTCGTGAGCTTACGCACCCCATGCGCCCGCGCGGCCAGCCGTCCGCGTTCTTTGGTAAAGAGGATGCAGTACCGGTCGGCCTCGCCGACGTCGTAGGTTCTGAGGACGATGGCCTCGAATGTCTGGGTACGGGGCATGAATCGATGATACCCCACCGCCCCTCCCCCTACCCCCCTTCACGGGAGAAGGAGGACGATACATGGAAAAAACGGATGTGTACGTCATAGATGAGGGGTCCCCCTCCTCCCCGCCTTCGATCTGACTCCGGATACACTCCGGAGGGGCTAGGGGGTGGAGGAAATCAGGTAATGATCACCTCCCGCCTCCTCTTCACTCCTAAATAAGCGCCCGCGCACGCGAGGCCAAGCAACATCACGATTTCGGCAACAGTGACGACGGGAAGCCACACCCACAGGAGCCCCGTCACCTGCGCATGGAGCGCCGCGAACGATCCCGCAGCCAGTACCGGGAGCACCCGCGGCAGCAACCAGAGAATCACCGCCATGCCGACGCCGCTCAGCACGAGGGCGGCGAGCAGGAGCGCTGCGGCTTCGGTGATGAAGGGCACGAGCATCGAGAGTTCGGGGGCGCCCACCAGGCGCTCCACCAGCAGTTCCTCGCGCCGCTGCATGGCGCGCCTGCGCGTGAGCTCGATCAGCACGAAGAGCATCACCAGCGCCAGCACGGCGAGGAACCCGAATGCGAGAGCGCGCCCGGTTTCTGCCAGCGTGATCATCTGGCGCACCTCCCGCTCCTGATTCGTAGACTGCGAGAGGAACGAGGGGTCCACAGTCTCCTTCCACTGCTCCTGCTGCACATAGGCTTTGAACGCATCGTATTCCCCCAGGGACGTCAGAGTCACGGCGAGCGTATCGGGGAAGGGATTCTGGATCTTGAATTCTTCCAAAAAATGGATGAGGTCGGGATTGCGCGATGCCTCGCGCTCGTACGCCTGCTCTTTGGTGACGTACGTCACCCGCTCCACCGAGGGCAGGCCCTTGATGGCCGTCATGAACTCCTGCACGCCCTGGTCACTGGCCGTGTCCTGTATGGTGAGGCGCAAATCAAGCTGGGACCGCAGCAGCCGATGAAGTCCCTGAATACCCACCGTCACCCCCACGAGCATCTGGCACAGGAGCAGCACGCCGAAGAGCGCCCCCAGGGTGACGCCGAATTCGCGTTCGCGCTGGAGCGTCAAAAGACCGCGGCGGATCCCACGCTTCACGAGCAATGACGTTCGTTCGTTCAGACGAAGCATGGTGCCCAGTATAAAAGAAACGATGAGGTGTGCGCCAGAAAGAGAGCTTGCTCAACAGAAATTGGAAGATGGCGGGTTGCCAGATGGCCAATTGACCATCCGGCCATCTGACCATTCGGTCACTTCTTCTCCCCTTCCACCTGCCCCGCGATCTTCGACAGTCGTTCGACTGCCTCCATGCATTCCTTGGCACGGGGATTCTCGGGATCCAGGTCGAGTGCGCGGCGGAAGAGCGTGCGCGCCTTGGCGAAGTTCTGCACCTGCAGGTACGAGACGCCCAGGTCGCAGAGCGTGAGCGAGCTGTCGGGGTCCAGGTTCAGCGCGCGCTCGAGCGTCACGATCCCCTGCGCCCGCTCGCCGCTGTTGAACAGCGCCCAGCCGAGGCAGCGAAGGATCTCGGCGTTGTTTCCCTTCAGCTGATTCGCTTTGCGCAAATGAGCGGTGGCTGCCGGCCACTCCTCGGTACGCGAGCGGAGGAAGCCGAGGATGTATTCGCCCGTGTAACTCTCGGGATCCATACCCACGGCCTGCGTGGCGGCCGCCTCGGCCCGGGCGTATTCGCCCAAGCTCAGTTCGTTATCTGCAATCTCTTCCAGGGCCGACACGTTCTCGGGATCTTCCAGGAGCAGTTCCTCCAAAATGGCGATGGCCTCACGATGCTTGCCATCCAGCTTCAGCTGTTCAGCCCGCTCCAGCCGTTCAAGGGTATCCTGCGATGGATCGTCGTGCGCCATGGGGTGGGAGTATACGGAAAAAAGAGATGCAGGGCTACCAAATAGGAGCCACTGGAAGACTAACAGGCCGACCCTGCTGTTCAAAAATAAACGGCAAGAAAAAGGCCGGTCGCCCTTCCGTCAACACGCGACCCTCTCGTCAGGACCCCCCGTACAGGAAGTACACCACGGTGCGCAAAATCGTGTAGGACCCCAGCACGATTCCCATGCCGATCAGCGACCCCGCCATCAGCTTCTTGGCCTTGCCCGCGCGCTCAGCATTGCCGCCCGCCGTGACGAGGTACAGCGCCCCGACAAGAAACAACACCGCCGCGATGAACTCGATACTCACCACAAGAAACGTCAGTGCCTTCTGGAGCGCTGTGAGCAGCGGCATGCGGACGCCCGTGGCAACCGTGATGTGCCGGATGGGATTGCAGAACCCCTGCACGCAGGTGAATCCAGCGGGGCACGGGTTGGCTACTCCGGCGCCGCACGATTGGAAGGGTTGAGCAAAGACAGTCGTCGGCAGGGACGCAACCGCGAAGGCGGCGAGGTGGCGGAGAAACGTCATCGAGGCATAGTAGTAGCAGAGAATGACTCATGGAACCAGCCGGATCGCAGATAGAGACCAGAAAAAAGATGCCAAAAGCCAGATTGGAATTTGGTTTTTTATCTCTGGAATTTTTCTCCGACACTCCCCACTATTCTCTTTTTTCCGCTATCCTGTGGGCATGAGTCCTGAAGGATTTCAATCGCGTCCCATTGCGGGAAACGGCGGGGCCGGCACTCCCGTACGGCCCGTTTCCGTGCGTCCGCCCTACAAAAGGGCCACACGCTCTGCCCGCTCGTGGCTTGGCGGCGCGGGAGGCGGACAGGAACACGTTGTGAAACGGCTCTGGCGGCGGTTCTGGGAGATCAAAGAGGAATTGGGATGGAAGCGCCTGATCCTGCGCACTGGCGGCGTGGGTACGCTGCTCGTGATCCTCTACGTGGGATTCCTGTGGTTCACGCTCCCCGTGGTCAACGACCAGACGATTCTGCGTGCCTCGCAGAGCACGGCTATCGTGGACCGCAACGGCACCGAGCTCTACCGTGTCTATGGCGAGCAGAACCGCACCATCGTCAAGAAGGAGGATATCTCGCAGCACGTGAAAGACGCCGTGGTGGCCATCGAGGACCAGCGGTTCTTTACGCGCGGCTGCCTCGATGTACGGGCCATCGTGCGCTCTCTCGTCACCGCCGGACGCAAGGGCGGAGCCTCCACGCTCACTCGCCAGCTGGCACGCAATGCCCTGAACCTGCAGCGCGAGAATATCCTCAACCGGAAGCTGAAGGAGCTGATGCTCGGCTGCCAGATGGAAGCCGTCTACAGCCGCGATGACCTGCTGGCCCTGTACCTTAACTGGATCCCCTTCGGCCAGAACGCCTACGGCGTGCAGCAGGCCAGCCAGACGTACTTCGGCAAGAACGCGAAGGACCTCACCATCGCAGAGTCGGCGATACTTGCGAGCATCCCGCGCGGGCCCTCGTACTACAACCCCTACGGCCGCCACGTCCGGACGACCGTGACCGAGGACGTACTCGCGCGGATCTCCGCCGGGAAGATCACGAAGACCTCACAACTGGACGATGACGACGTCAGCATCGGGCTGATGGGTGGCATGCTCGGTACGGGAAGCCACCTGCTCTACGTGGGCGGCCGCACCGACCAGGTCCTGGAGAACATGGTGAGCCAGGGCATGATCACCGATGCGGAGAGGACCGAGGCCGTGACGGAACTCAAGACCATCACCTTCCAGCCTTCGCGTGAGTCCATCCGCGCCGCACACTTTGTGCTGTGGACCAAGGACCAGGTGGAAAAGATGTTCCAGAGCAGCGCCGACAAGGGAATCCTGGAGCAGGGCGGGCTTACCATCCAAACAACGCTCGATTGGGAACTGCAGCAGGCGGCCGAGAAGGCCGTGACGAAGTTCCGCGAGAGTCACCGGAAGATCTACATGGCTCAGAACATCGCCCTCGTCGCCATGGATCCCGTCACCAAGGAAATCCTCGCCTACGTGGGGAACGCCGATTACAGCGATCAGGAGAACGAGGGGAAGGTGGATATGGCACTGGCCCCGCGCGCGCCGGGCAGCACGTTCAAGCCGCTCATCTACGCCGGTGCCTTTTTGAAAGGCTATGGTCCGGCCACCGTGCTTCATGACGTCAAAACCAAGTTCGGCGATTACGAACCGCAGAACTTCGAAGGAGGTTTCTGGGGCATCACGACCATCCGGAAAGCGCTCGGCGGCTCACGCAATATCCCCGCCATCAAGGCGTACTTCCTGGGCGGGGAAGAGGATGCACTGCTCTCCCTCGCAAGCTCCATGGGCGTCACCACCCCCCTCCTCCGCAAGCCCGCCGAAGGCTACGGACCCTCCATGGCGATCGGTGCGGCCGAGACGCCGCTCCTCGAAATGGTCCAGGGCTACGCGACGCTGGCGGACGGCGGACTCTTCAAGCCCGCAGTCAGCATCCGGAAAATCACGGATGTCCGCGGCGCCCTCCTGCCCATCCCGGGCGACTTCGACCCGGGACTCGAAAGCAAGGAAGTGCTCGACCCCCGCGTGGCCTACGAGGTGACATCCATCTTGAGCGACAAAACCGCCCGTCCCGGAGAGTACTGGCAGAGCATCCTGAGCGTCGCGGGAACCGAGGCCGCGGCCAAGACCGGCACCAGCAACAAGTGCTTGGAATTCGACGAGAAGAAGAACTGCAAGCCGGGGAAGCGCAAGCCCGATAACGTGTGGACGGTGGGGTACACGCCCATGATCGTGGCGGGCGTCTGGGCGGGCAACGCCACGAGCGATCCCCTGAGCGACAAGGCCGATGGCATCAACGTGGCGGCACCCATCTGGAAGGAATTCATGAGCCAGGCGCAGAAGATTTTCGTGGCCCGGTCCCAGAAGGAGAATCTGCCGCTCAAGACCGCGTTCGACAGGCCCGATGGCCTGCTCGATGTGCAGGCATCGCTGCTGTCGGGCGAGCTGCCCACCGAGTGCACGCCGGTGGAGATGCGCAAGTCCGACGTGTTCCTGCGCGAGAACGCCCCCACGCTTGCCGACCCGGCGTGCGTGACGATCGAAGTGGATAAGGTGACGGGCCTGCTGGCGAGCGATTCCTGCCCGGCCGAAGCACGTGAAACGAAGAGCTTCTATGTGCCCAAGAGCATCCTGGCCGACCGCTGGCCCTCGTGGGAGCAGGGAGTGCAGACGTGGGCGAAGGAAGCCGGTTCCGGCGCGAACCTGCCGCTACCCATCGCACCCACGGAGGCATGTGATATTTCGATGACGCCCGGCCGCCTGGAGAAGCCCTCCATCCGGCTCCTCACCCCCGGGGACGGCGGCACGGCCAGCTATCCGTCGTTCCATCCGACCTTCGACGCCGAGGTGGGCTCGAGCATCCGCGAGGTGACCTTCGAAATCGACGGCAAGCATCTCGAAACCTTCACCGGGGCTCCGTTCGACGGCGCCGTCCGCGTCCCCCGCTCCATCAGTGAAGCGGGCATGCATGAACTGACCGTCACGCTGACCGATGAGTATTACAACACGGCGAAAGACACCGTGCGGTTCTCGTTCCGGAATGACTCGGGGGGGCCGAGCGTGCGCCTGATCTCTCCCGAAGCCGGCGCCTCGGTTCCGAAGGGCACGGAGGTGAGCATGCAGGCAGTGGCCGACGATACCGAAGGCGGCATCAAGTACGTCGAGTTCTACCTCGATGGCATCCTCCTCACTCGTAAGCCAAAATCCCCCTATGAACTGACGTACCCGATCGATAACGCCGGCACCCACCGCATCCGCGCCGTGGCCGTGGACCTGGCCGGGAATACGACCGAGGATGAGATCCGGATTGAAGTGACGGACGGCAGCGGGTCATCGAGCAGTGCGCACTAGGGGTAGGAATAAGGTTGGAGCTAGGGACGACAAGAAAGATCATCATACGTTTGTTGCATCGTTTCGCTCCTAACCCTAACCCTAACCCTAACCCTAACCCTCCATCGGCGGTTAGCGCGCGTTGTGGTCGTCGAAGTCCTGCAGCTCCCGATGCAGCGCGGCCACTT
>CAYTEH010000029.1:0-3555 GCA_964436765.1 uncultured Candidatus Peribacteria bacterium | reverse complement strand
TTTCACTCGTCGCCGCAGCGACGACCCCTTTCCGCTCGAACATCCACGCGACCGACCCTCCGTCCGCGACTCGCCCCCCGTTCTTGCTGATCACATTGCGCACGTTCGCCGCCGTCCTGTTCCGGTTATCCGAGAGGCACTCGACGATGAACGCCGTCCCGCCCGGGCCGTACGCCTCGTAGATGATCTCCTGCATCGCCTCGCCTTTGCCCACCCCGACTCCCTTCTGGATGGCGCGGTCGATGTTGGCATTGGGGACGCTGTCTTCCTTTGCGTTATCGATGGCGGTCCGGAGCGCGGCATTGGTGACGGGATCGGCACCCCCCGCGCGCGCCGCGATTTCGATCAATCGCGCATGGCGCGTGAAGACCTTCCCGCGCTTGGCATCCTGCGCGGTTTTACGTACCCGGATATTCGCCCATTTGGAGTGACCAGACATAGCTGAATGATAGCAAAGCGTAACTTGTCCCGAGCGAGCGGAGCGAGTCGAGGGATGCCTCGAATATAGCAAATCTGACCTACCCTGAGCGAGTCCCGCAGGATGGTCCCGAAGGCTGTTTTATACGACGCCCGCGTCCGGCCGCTGGGCGTTATCCAGCACAATGTGGCCGTTACGCAGGCGCAGGATCCAGCCGATCGTCTGGTTTTCGGCACGTTCCACGATGGGCCCGACATTATCGCGCAGACGCGTATTGACGCCGATAACGAACCCGGCGCTCCGGAGCATGTCCGGAGTCACCTTATTTTGGAAAGCCGTGTCCAAGGAAGCAATCAGCTTCCGCAACTGCTCCCTTGCCGCCGGATTGGGCCCATCCACCTGCTGCAGCCTGCCATTGACCATCCGCAGGCCAGGCTCCATCGCGCCCAGCTCCTGCTGATGCGTCCGGTTGAATTCCGCGACGCTCACGAGCGCCGTATTCACCTCCGCGCTATTCATCACCGTATGGATATTCTCGCCATCGCGGATGGACTGCTGGCGCATGTCCTCTTCGTACTGTGTTTTCTGGGCCATGATCGTGTTGTACTGCCTGTCTGTCATGCCAGATCGCGACCCGCCCGCTTCATCCACGTCACTGCGCCAACCTGCAACACGGATAGCCGGCTGCCGGCCGGTACTGCCAGCGAGGCCCTGCATCTGTTTCATGATTTGCTGGCGCTGCTGCGGCGTGCGAGCCATCTGGAACTGCCGTGCCAGTTCCTGCATCTGCTGCTGCATGGCGGCATCGCCCCCCTGCTCCATCGTCCCGCCAACGCCCATCTGCGGCCCCCGACGCATGCCCGGGCCACGCTGGCCGTACTGCATCGGGTACCGCGGCTGCCTGTTCATCTGCTGGAACTGGTTGTACATCTCGATGTCCTGGAAGCTGGGCGTGCTGCGCACCCAACCGTTGCGCGAATACGACCCGCGGTCGCCCGCGCCGTAGTTCAAGCTATAAATGTAGTTGTTGTAATTGCGCGTGCCCTGGAACTCGCGCCGCGGCCCCCACACGGGCGACATCGTGTTATCGGACCAGTTCTGATGGATGTGGTTGTGCTGCCAGCGGTCCACTCCCTCGTTGTACCGCGCCCGGGCCGCCAGGTTGGCACCAGTCTGGAAGCGGTGGTACAGATCGCTCATGTGCTCGCGGTTCGCGGTGAAATCGCGGTAGCGCGGCTCCCGGAGCCACCGCCCCACGTGATCCATGCGTGCCCGCGCGTTCGCCAGATACTCATGTCGGCCGTCCGGCATCTCGGCATTCCCGCCTTCGAAGTTATGCATTGCGTTGAATCCGTTGGGCATAGGTTTTTGTGGGTTTTATATTATTATACAATAAACTCTTATTTATAGCAAATACGGCGTAAGGCTAAAAAGCTAGCCAGCTAACAAGCTAATCAGCTATTACTTGCGGTACGCAATCATCCCCATGAAGCGCGCGCGCTCGATGGCGCTCTTGAGCATCTTCTGGTGCTTCAGACAGACTCCTGTGTAGTACCGCGCGCGGATGTTGCCGAAGTAATCGAGGTACTCCTTCACGGCGGGGTAGTCCTTGTAATCGATGTACTTGGCGCCCTTGTCGCAGAACGGACACTGCTTCATGCGTGGGTCGCTGCGCCGTTGCTGGTTCTGCTGTTTGGCCATGGTTAGATGGAGTCGTCGGAAATGAGCTTGTCGAGCTTCTCGGTGATCGCCTCTTTGCTCATCGCGGGGGCGGCCTTCTCCTCTTTCTTCTTCTCATCGGCGCGCTGGGCACTGCGCTTGGCCTTGCGTGCGATCGCCTCCTGCACCTTCTGCTCCTTCTCGCGTGCGCGCACCTCTCCGATGTTCTCGCGCTCCTTCAGCCAGGTCTCGTAGGCTTCGCTGTATTTGACGATCTGGTAGTGCTTGGGTGGCTTCACGAACATGTGACGCATGATGCCCTTCGAGATTTTGAGCTGCGTATCGACCTCTTTCACCTTGGAGGGATCCATCTCGAAGTAGTAGACAATGAAGTTCGCCTCGGTGAGACCCTTGATGGTGTACGCCAGACCGCGGCGGCCCCACTTGTCCTTCATGATCAGCTTGGCACCGGCTTCGGCAAAGTACCCGTCAATCTCCTTCAGCAAATCGTTCTCGGACTTCTGATCGAGAGGATAGGGATACATCACGCACCACTCGTACACGCGTACGTCTTCCGATGATGGGATAAGAGATGGCATGGGAGACTTGGGGTCGAAGCCCTGCGTCACAAAGGACGTAGGGAAGTCGGAGCGGAAGAGTACAAGGAGGGTGAGATGAGGTCAAGTATGAAAAATGAGATCGAAGGTGGTCGCAGAAAAGAATCAGCACTAAGGATTCAGGAAGTTGTAAGGCCTCAGGTACTTTGCCATGAATCTTGTAGCCTTCCTGAACCCTGAATCTTCAATGCCTGAATCCTTTCACTGACCGCTCCGTAGCTCCAAATTTTCAACAACCCGCCTTGTACTGAAAAACTTGCAAAAGATGCTTGACCCTCCCCTTTTCCTGAGTAAGATAGACGGGCTCTGCTTCTGTTTTCGCAACAGAGGCCGCCCTTCGATGTCGCTCCGGGTGACAAAAAGAGTGCATAAGACGGTACCGCGTGGTCCGTTGCGTGAATGGTCATTCACAGCATCGTGTAGTAGAGAAACGGTCCTATAGTCTGTCGCCCTTCCTTTATTGGAAGGACGTACGGACTCTAAACAATTCCTTTGGAATAAACATCGCCTGGTCGCGCGATGAAAATCTATACGACTATGTCAGGACTTCGAGCTTGCTCGGTCCTGGCGGATTAATTAGCCAGTGATCTTTGATCACTAGTTCAATTCTTCTTTTAGAAGAGTTTGATCCTAGCTCAGAGTGAACGCTGGCGGTGCGCCTAACACATGCAAGTCGAGTGGGTTCAGACCCACGGCAGACGGCTGCGTAACACGTTGGTACATCCCCCGAACTCAGGGATATCCCTCCGAAAGGAGGAGTAATACCGGATGCCCTCGCAAGAGGAAAGATTTATCGGTTCGGGAGTGGCCTGCGGCCTATCAGGTAGTTGGTAAGGTAACGGCTTACCAAGCCTATGACGG
>CAYTEH010000028.1:0-19837 GCA_964436765.1 uncultured Candidatus Peribacteria bacterium | reverse complement strand
CCTTCCGGCAAAGTCGAATACTCTCCCCATTTGGGGGCATCGATCTCAAGATTGCTCGTTTGCCGGGCAGGCATGAAGATATCAGGATTGGCTTGCTGCTGAGCTTGCAAGCGCAACTGCACAATCCATGATTGGGCTGGTACTTCATTTACAGTGGCAGGCAGAAGCGATCGGATCTTTGAGAGGGGAATATCAACATATGTTTCTCCGACAATGTCATTTGCAGTTAAAGGAGTTGGCAGCACTTGTCCGTTAACCACCAAATAAATATTCGAGTGGTGGTAGGCCTTATTTGCAGAAAAATCGAAGTCCACCCGTACGAAATTGTCGCGGACTTCATAGTGAACTTTATTTGTTTTCAGTGTCACGATCTGGTTTGTCTCCTGCGTGTTCATTTCTGAATGCCCTGACACACTAGCAGCTGTGAAAATATGTCCGTAGCCCCAGGCAATAAACAGAGATTTCAGACCTTCAATTCTTTGATCATCTGTTTTACTCCCTCCAAGAAGATGGAAGCGAAAACTTCCTGTGGGAATGCCAGTTATCTGTGATGCCTGATCGTAAATGGATATCAGAGCATCCCACTGCTGTAATTGAATAAATTCTTTTGTTTTTTGCAGTAGCCCATTGAAAATCCGTCCAACAGCAGTATCCATTTCTACGCCATTCTGGAATGGGGCGCCCGTGTACCAATTTTGGGAATTATTGTACGCACGTGTCATTTCATCAGGTGCTGCGGTGGGCTTGTGAATGGTCGTATCGGCCGTGGCGAGTAAATTCCAATTTTCGCCCATGCCTGTTGATTCCAACATGATTCGCTCGCCTTCAGTAAAGAGATCAGTAGTTATTAGGCGTGTCATTTCCTGTTTGTCTTCAATTGCATAAGGCACGCCTGTCATCCTTTCGTATGCAACTCTCTGGGTCTCTGGTGTAGACGATAAAAGCACTTCTAGTGCTGCCTGTGCAGCAATCTGCATTTTGGGATTCGTTGTTTTGCTAGCAATGCGGACGATAAGTCGCGCATGGCTTATCTGCGAATCGCGATCCGGGAGTGTATAAACGTCTTTCCATACAACAGTGCCGTCAGGTTGTGTTTCGGCCTCTCGCTGAGGTCCCAAAGGAGTTTGAGTTCTTTTGCCATGAATGAAGCTAGTCCCATTTGGAAGTACTACCTCTACCGATATGACATCGCGTTCTTGTATGACTGTTACATTTGCTGAAAGACCATATCGGGACATTCCTCCAATGTGACCTGTAAAACTTTTTTGAATTGGATCTGCAGTTGTGCCTGTTTGTCCTACGCGGAAATGAACAGTGACGTCACTGTCTTCAATGCCATCATTTCGTATTTCCCATAGACCATTAACAGTTGATCCAGGCACCATTTTCAAGCTTTCGTTCACTACACCCGAAGGGATATCGGTCCATCCTTCTCCTCGAGGTTGCAATCCCCACATAATCCAATCGCTTTTTAGCTCTGGCGCAAACGGCGGCATCACGTCGTTCATCTCCATGCCGTGCTTTGCGAAGTTCGGGGCCGTGATGGTGCCATCGCCCCAGATTTCGGTCACGAGCCTGCGCGGGGCGCCGGGATGCACCAGGATCACGTTGCCGGCGATCACCGTGTAATGAGAGGAGGGGACTTCGTGCAGGCCGCTTTCGTTCACGTAGAGCAGGCGGTGGAACTGCGGGCTGCCGTGGAATTCCAGGCGCTGGTATTCGCCCGGGTAGTCGTTGCCCACTTCCATCCGCATCTGGCCCGTGACGACCAGTGTCTGGCCTCCGTACGGCTGGAAAATATTCATGCCGTCGACATCCTTATATGTCGTGCTGTTTTCCCATTTCCTCGCCGCAGACAGGCTCACGTCCCGGTTGTTTGCGGGGGTGGCGGCTTCCCAGCTGGCATTGTTCGGCGAGCCGTCGGTGCCCACGTTCAGGTCGCCCATGAAGAGGGTGGAGCCCGCGTTCACGTGGTTGAAGACGATGGAGGAGAAGCCCTGTTCGTTATCAACGCTCCAGACGCCGCCCGCGCCAAGCTCAATGGTCTCCACTTTCGTCGAGCCGCGGTAGACGTGCGCGGTGATGCGGTCGTCGGGATTGGTGGATTCGATCCTGCCGCTCGCTTCCGTCACGAGCTTCCCCGCCTGCGCGAAATCGAGCCACGTGCCGGAGCCATCGACTTTGGTGACGCTCGCCATGCCCTCCCAGTCGGCGTCGGGGACGAGTTCGCGCGAATCGATGCTCTCGATGCCGTAGGTCGCATCGCGGTTCTCCAGCGTGAACTCGCGCAGGATCTTGTCGATTTTCACGGAGCCCGAACCGTCGAGGGGGACGTAGCTCACGTTGCCGTCGGCGTCGGTCAGTTTGAGCCGCGCGTTGCCCGCCGCGTTGATGCGCTGGACGTTGATGGCGGCCACGTACTGCGGACCGCTCTGGAAGCGGATGAGCACCGTGCCGAAGTCGGTGGTCGATTGCCACCATTCCCGTGACGTGGTGGAGGCCAGGGTGCCGTTTTTATACGTCAGGTAGCGGACATCCGATCCCTGATTCTGGATGTTCCAGGGTTGGCCGTTGTTGGCGTGCGCCAGCACCGAACCCAGCCCCGGCACCGTGAAGGTGCTCCCGATGCTCACGGGCCAGCCTTCCGAATCGAAGGAGAGATTGCTGAGCGGAGCGATCGCGGCGGGCGCCGGCGCGTCCGGGTCCAGCTGCCCGAGCAGCCGTGCCGCCTCCGTGCCCGACGCCACCGAGAGATTCGTGGCCAGGGGCAGGGCTCCGTTCACCGAGTTGATCGACATCGATCCTCCCAGGTTTTGCAGTGCGAGAGCGAGACGCAATTGATTGCTGTCGCCTGCGGCCGTCCCGCTCATTGTCACCGTTTCGGACGACAGGCTTTCGGCGAAGAGCAGGTTCTCGATGCGCCCCGCGACGCCGTTCCAGATATCGGCTTCCATCCACTCGCGGTCGGCCTGCCTGCCCAGCACATCGTTGAGCTCGCCGATCCCGTCTATGTCGGCGCCTGTTGCACTGCCGAGCGCATCCGCGAACATGTCCCAGGTCGCGGCCTCGAACTCCTCCTGCGTCATGCCCGTCGCCATCGCTTCGAGCGCTCCTTCCATGGTCTGTCCTCCCAGGGGCAGCAGGTCGCCCATGATGCTCGAGACCTGGGATTGCACCACTCCCTGCTCGAATGCCGAGAGCGTCCGCGAGGCCGCGCCGGTCGCCTGCGCGTTTTTCGCATTGGTCAGCGCTTCCTTTATGTTCGAGGCGTTCGCGAGCTGCCGCTGTTTTTCCGCCAGCTTTGCGAACATGGTATCGATGTCGTTCTGGACGAGCGTGATTGTCGCCTGCGTCACGCTCAGGTCGTGTGTCAGCTGCACGACGGTCGGCTGAGCGGCGTCCGCCTGTGCCTGCGCGTCGCTCACCTGGGTGCGAAGGGAGGGGATGCCCGCTGCAACCGATTCTTTCGCATTCAGCTCTTCCTGCCGCGTGCCGAGCGTGGTCTTCTGCGTTGCGATCTGGGTATCGAGATCCTGGTTCTTCGCCTGTTCCGCCGCAATCGCGTTCGCGGTGTCCGTCTGCTGCGCCGTTTTCTGCGTTCGTTGGGTTTTGAGACCGTCGAGTGCCTGCTGGCTCACGCCCGGCGGAAGCGGTTCGTCGTTCGCGCGTACGTAGCGGACCGTGCGGCTGCTGCCTGCCACGAGCATCCTGCCGTCGGCGATGGAATCGAGCCCGGCCACGTACTCGCCCGCGGCGGTGGTGAACATCTTCTTCTGCGCGCCCGTGGACACGTTCCACACACGAACCGTGCCGTCGTTGCCCGTGGAATACAGTTCCGTGCCATCGGCGGAGAATTCGAGCTTCGTGACGCTGGCGGCGTGGCCCGTGAAACGCCGGATTTCTTTCCCGGTCATGTCCCACAGGTGCACGATCTTGTCGGAGCCCGCAGTGGCGATCGTGTTTCCGTCCGGCGAGAACGCCGTGCCGTTCATCAGGACTCCTCTCAGTCTCGCGAGGGTCAAGGTCGCGCCCGTCTGCAGGTTGAGCATGCGGATGGAATCATCACTCGCGACTGTCAGATACGATCCGTTCGGGGAAAACTGGATATCGCGCACGTGGCTGCCGAGTCCTGCGAACGTCCTGAGCGTTTTTCCGG
Source organism: uncultured Candidatus Peribacteria bacterium (assembly GCA_964436765.1). Lineage (GTDB taxonomy): Bacteria > Patescibacteriota > Gracilibacteria > Peribacterales > Peribacteraceae > CAYTEH01. The sequence continues at coordinate 15,681 of CAYTEH010000028.1, read as the reverse complement.
TCGCCGCATCCCACACCGTCACCGTCTGGCTCGTGGTGCCGGCGGCCACCATCGTTCTGTTCGGCGACATCGCGACGCTCGAAAATGACAACCCGGTCATCTTCCGGATTTCCTGCTTCGTGGCCATGTCGAAGAGACGCACCGACATGTCGGCGCCGCCGGTGATGAGGGTTTTCCCGTCGGACGAGAATGCGATGTCCGCGACTGCCGCGGTGCCGTACTTGATCTGCCATAGTTCTTTCCCGGTCTCCACGTCCCAGATTTTCACGGTCCCCCCCGAGCCCGCCGATGCACCCGTTTTGCCGTCGGGCGAGAGGGCGGTGCTCAGGATGGAATCGGCATGTCCCGTGAGGCTCCGGATGACCCCGGCTTTCTCACGAGGTTTGGCCAGTTCCGCTTCCATGGCGGAGATGGAGGCGTTGATCTGTGCGAGTTCGGCGTCGATCGCCGCTTTCTGCGTCTGCAGCGTCTGGATGGCGAGCGTCGACTTCTGTTCGTCGGTCTCGAGGCCGGCGATCGTCTGGCGCAATACATCCACCTGCGCCCTCACGTCAGGCAGATCTGCCGTCTCTGCTTCGGCAGATGCCAGCGCGGAGGACAGGCGTTCCAGCTCGCGCTCGGGCGCGCGCGCTGCCGTGAGCGAATCGAGGGTGCTCGCGTACGATGCCTGCGCCGCCGTCAGCGATTCCTGCCTGGCCGCGATATCCAGCTGCACCGTCATGACACCGTCGCGGAGCTCGGTTTCGCTTGCCCGGGCTTCGTCAATCACGGCGTCGGGCGTCACGTGCTGTGCGCCCAGCAGGACCGACTGCAGGCGCATGATGGTCGGGTCCAGCGGGCCTGCGCTCATCAGGTCGCGGCTTTCGAGTTGTTCGACCCGGAGTTGTGCGTTCTTCGTTGTCGTTCGCGGCGTCTTCTCTGGCTTGGAAGGGGACATAGAAAAAGAGAAGGAGGTAGATGTGTCCATCAGACTCCCGCGCACGGACATTCAACATGCGAAAGAAAGTATATTATAATTAACATTTCCATTTTTCCTCATATAGAAGCGGCAAAAGACGTTCTGTCCCCGGATGGAACACCCGGGTACCATGAGTGTGTTTTCGATGACAAAGCCATCAAATTTCACGAATGGCAAGAGTGAGAGCCCAGAAGGGAGACTGCATGCTATCTATGCAAAAATTGGCCTTGGAGCGTGCATGGAGTTATTCCAGGCGTCCGCACTCCTTGCGGGCGAGCTCATGCAGAAGAAGGTCCTCCTCGTCGACGACTCCGCGTGGGCCTTCGAGTTCTATGCGGAGCCCTTGATGAGCGCCACGGGTGGTAATGCGTACTTTCTGCTCCATGAAGGGCTGAAACTGAATCAACTCTGCGAGAAAATCATCGGAATTGCACCCGAGTACGTGCTGATGGATGCGAACCTCGATGGGGGACTGAGCGGTATTGATGTCACCGCCGAGCTCCGGCGCCGAGCGCCGGGGATCAAGGTGATCGGGTTCTCCAACAGCATCAGTTACGCATCCGCCTTTACGCAAGCCGGGGCGATCGGCGCCGTGCGGAAGAGAAGCGATGACGTGACGCGGACGATGGGGGAGTTGGGGGAGGTGATTGCTTCTGTGAATTGATCAGTCCTTCTGTACGCTCTTCGACAAGCTCACGGCTACTCAGGGTGACACCGTGGTGTCATTTTTCCGATGATATTTTTGCTCTGTCTATTGAAATCACCCCCCATGGCTCCGCATACTTGTGCGTCTTCCTTCCCCCTTTTCCGTATGCAGTGGCGTCCGTCCGCTCTCAAAGCATCCGTCACCCTCCCGCTGCTTGCGGGCATTCTCCTCGGCGCAGGCACGACGCTGGGCGCCACCATGCTCGGTTCGGCGAAGTTCAGCGACGTGCAGCCCGGCTCGTACTACGATGCCGCGGTGGGCCGCCTGGCCGACCAGGGCGTGATCAAAGGGACTCCCGAGGGACTCTTCAAGCCCGGAGACTTCGTCACGCGCGCCGATGTGGCGGTGATGATCGATCGTGCCATCAACGGTGTTGAAGGCGACAGCGGGTCGTCCCGCTCTTCCAGGCCCCGGGCCACGGCATCCAGTTCCAGCGCCAGTTCTTCGTCTTCCACTCCCGCTCCGGAGCCCGTGGCGACCGTTGCCGGCAAATTGCACTTCACCACCACCGGCTTCAACGTGGCCAAGGGCAGCAACCGTGCCACCATCACCGTGGTGCGCACGGGTGGCGACAAGGGCGCGGTGAAAGTCGACTACGTGTTCGGCGGCGGCACTGCCGTCTCGGGCACCGATTACGCGCCTTCCTCGGGCACGCTTTCGTTCGCCGAGGGCGAGACCACCAAGAACATCAGCGTCAGCCTCATGCGGGCCGAGGGGGCACCCCAGGTCACGCTCGGCGTCACGCTCAGTAATCCCACCAATGGCGCCGTGCTCGGCACGCCCAGTTCCTCCACGCTCACGCTGCTTGGGGCTGCCGCGTCTTCCAGCTCCACGGCGTCCACGACGTCGGCCGCGGCCGGGGTCGGATCGCTCTCGTTCAGTGCCAATACCTACGGCATCGACGAGACGGACGGAGCCATCAGCATCACCGTGGTTCGCACCGGAGGCAGCAACGGCGCCGTGACGGTGAACTACGCCACCAGCAACGGCACGGCCACCGCTGGCACCCACTACAACGCCACGCAGGGAACGCTCAGCTTCGCCGCAGGCGAGACCAGCAAGACGTTCTCGGTCCAGGTGCTCAATAACGTGAATATCGAAGGAAACAAGACGGTCAATTTGACCTTGAGCAGCCCCACCGGCGGCGCAGGCACGGTTGCACCGGTGACGGCGTTGCTGACGCTGATCGATGACGAAGCGACGCCCTCCGAGGCCACTGCTTCTGTCAAATTCTCGGCTCCGTTCTATACCGTGAGCGAGAACGGCGGTTCGGTGCTCGTCACGGTCCAGCGCCAGCTGGGCGTGAAGGGCACGGTGACCGTGAACTACGCGACCTCCGACGGCACGGCCACGGGCGCAGCGGACTTCACCCCCACCTCGGGCACGTTCACGTTCGCTCCCGGCGAGACCAGCAAGAGCTTCAGCGTTCCGATCCTGAAGGACTCGCTCACGGAGAACGAGGAAATGATCAACCTGACCCTCAGCGGCATCACGGGTCCGGGATCGCTTGGCGAGCAGTCGACGTCCACGATCAAGATTCAGTAAGCATCTAATCATCAGTGATAATGAAAACCGGGGTCGAGTGCCCCGGTTTTTGTAGTCCCTCGTACGAAACCCGCTCCGCGGGTTTCTACTCGGGATGACAGGCGCTGATAAAAATTAGCGCATCGGTACGTTCTGTCTGCCGGGCGGACAGAACCACCCGGCTTTGCCGGGTAACCCCGCTACGCGGGGTTGGTACCGATGCGCCCTGTGAATGATGACCCTGTCATCCCGAGTAGCTCGTTGCGGAGCAACGAGCGTACGAGGGAGGGCTACGAGGGATTGCCACTTTTTCGTCCCGCCCAAAGGGGAGATGTTGTACATTGCCCCCATGTCCGAACGCGCCTACATGGATTCGCCCATCGGGCTCCTGGAGATCGCGGGCGACATGCATGGCGTCGTCTCCATCCGGCTCGTGGAGAACAAAGACGACCTGCCCGAGCCGGTGACGGATTCCGTGCGTGTGTGCCTGGAGCAACTGGGGGAGTACTTCGCAGGGACGCGTCGCGCGTTCGAGGTGCCCATGGTCGTGCGGGGCACCCCGTTCCAGCAAGACGTGTGGAAGCGCGTCGCGGCCGTGCCGTTCGGGGAGACCGTCACGTACGGGACCATTGCGAAGGACCTGCGGATGAACGGCGGCGCGCAGGCGGTGGGGGCGGCGGTGGGCGCGAACCCCGCGTGCATCGTCGTGCCGTGCCACCGGATCGTGGCCGCGGACGGAATGGGAGGATACGCGTACGGGCTGGAGCGAAAACAGTGGTTGCTGACGCATGAAAAAAACCTGTAGGGGCGTAGCATGCTACGCCCCTACAGGATAATGATCGATGATCAGCGCACCCGGGTCGACACCTCGTCCTCGCGACCGCCTGCGTAGGCGGTGAAGATGAGCGTGTCGCCGCTGCGGGCGCTGCTCGAGACACGCGCCGTCACCGTGACGGTGCGGGAGGAGTCGGCCGAGACGTAGATGTTGTCCCAGATCACGTCGTACGAGCCGCTTCTGCGGCCACCGTCCGTCGCGCTCTGGAAGTACGTGTCGCGGTCGAGCATGGCGCGCAGGTCGACGTTCTGGCCGCGGTTTGAATCGTTGCGAAGCCGGATGGTGTACGTGATGGTGTCGTTCTCGTAGACGTCGTCCTGGACGGCGTCGGCCGTCAGCGTGATGTCGCGGTAGGAACTGCTGGTGTTGCAGTAGCGGGAATCGTAGCGGCCGCGGCTGTCGTAGCAGTCGTCATCATAATCGTCGTTGTAGTAGTAATCGTCGTAGTAATCATTGTCGCAGTAGCGGCTGTTGTACCGGCCGTAGGAGTCGTAGCAGTCGTCGTAGGAGCGGGAACGGCTGCCGCTGCGGAGGGTGTTCGTGGTCTCGTCGCTGGAGCCGCCGGCGTCCACGCGCATGCGGAGCGTGTCGTAATCGTCGTCGTAGTAATCGTTGCAGTAGCGGGTGTTGTAGCGGCCGTAGCTGTCGTAGCAGTTGCGGGAAGTGCGGTAGTTGTCGCTGCGGTAGCGGTCGTCCACGCGCACCGTGAGCGAGAGGGTCTTGCTGGAATTGCGGCGGATCATCATGCGGGACCAGATGACGTCGTTGCGGTTATAGTTCTGCCCGCGGTCGGAGGCGCTGTGGAAGATGGTGCGCGAGTCGAGCATGGCGCGGACATCCACCGTGCGGTCGGAGGCGCCGTCATTCCTCAGATAAATGCTGTAGGTGAGGAGGTCGTCACCGTAGACGGGATTGGGGGCGCCCGTGACGCGCACGGAGACGCCGTTGTACCCGTAGTTGTTGTAGTAGTTGTAATTGTTGTTGCAGTAGCGGGAATCGTACCGGCCGTAGGAGTCGTAGCAGTTGGTGTTGTAGTTGTAGGTGCCCGGGTAGTAGTACGACGGGGAGGAGGTCGAGGGGCCGTAGTAGGAATTTCCCGACGTGTTCTGTTCGAAGTAACTGAAATCGGTGCACTCGCCCTGCGCGTTCCAGCGGTTGCAGGTGAAGCCGGGGTAGTTGCGGTAGGGCAGCGACAGATCTTTCGCCGCGACGGACGCGACGGAACTGAGCGCCATGACCATCGCAAGCAGCGTGCTCATGCCAAGACGAAGCCGGCGTGCCGGCCGCAGCCTTCCCGCGTGTGCGGAAAGAGTGTCAACGATGTCGGTTGCAGAGTTGCGGGGGGCGAAGGCCGGTGATGTTCTCAGGAGGGGGATCATAGGAAAGAAACCGTATCGCCTTTTCCAAAAAGTCGTCAACCATTCACACTTGCCTCCGCAAGTATTTTGAAGAACAGCGCGACATTTATGTGGAAAACAGTCAACGATTTTGGACTTCCTCTTTTTCCGACGGGAGTACAATCCCATTCACTTTTCTTCCCCCCACACTCCTATGTCATGCGGAAGTTGCAATTGCGGTTCCTGTCTTGTGTGCAAGCTCGTCGCCGGCCTCGTCGCGCTTGTCCTGACCCTGACGACCATCGCCTCGGTGATCGGCGTCTACATGACGCACGTGAGCCCCGCAGGCTGGACCTTTGGTTCCACAGCCGGGTCGGTGGCGCTGGTCACGTTCATCGTCTCGCTCATGGCGTGGTTCAAGGTGGTGAAGAAAATGTGCCCGTGCGGCAGGAAGTGCGGCAGCGGGTGCGGGTCGGGTTGCGGCGGCGGATGCGGTTCCTGCGACGGCGGCAAGTGCTCGGGATGCGGGAAGTCGCCGTGCGCCTGCAAATAATGCGTTGAATTAGAACGAAGAAGGGCGCCTAGAGATGGCGCTCTTTTTCATATGTGACCCTTCCTTTGCATCAAATTTTCTGTAGAATAGGCGGGATCTGAAGGACTGGGACCCGTTTTTGGACGGTCCTACTTTTTTCCGCCTCCCGGGTCAGCCACGTATGAAAATCCGCAACATCGCCATCATCGCGCACGTCGACCATGGCAAAACCACGCTCGTTGACGCTCTCCTCAAGCAGGGCGGCGCCTTCCAGGCGCACGAGCACGTGGGCGAACTGATGATGGACAGCAATGCCCAGGAGCGCGAGCGCGGCATCACGATCTACGCGAAGAACACGTCCATCAAATACAAGGACTGCAAGATCAACATCGTCGATACGCCCGGCCACGCCGACTTCGGCAGCGAAGTCGAACGCATCCTCCGCACGGTTGACTGCGTGCTCCTGCTCGTGGACGCGCAGGAAGGCCCCATGCCGCAGACGAAGTTCGTGCTGAAGAAATCCCTGGAGCTCGGCATCCGCCCCATCGTCGTCATCAACAAGATCGACAAGCCCGCCGCGCGCGCCATGAAAGTGGTGGACATGGTCTTCGACCTCTTCGTGACGCTCGGCGCGAATGACGCGCAGGTGGATTTCCCCTACATCTTCACCATCGCCCGCGAAGGCATCGCCAAGCGCAAGCTGGAGGACGATTCGAAAAACCTGAACCCGCTCTTCGACCTGATCATGGAGCACGTGCAGGAGGCGCCCCAGAACATCGACGCCCCCTTCCGCATGCAACCCAGCTCGCTCGCGTACGACAACTACCTCGGGCGCCTGGCCATCGGCCGCGTGTACGAGGGCAAAGCGAAGGCCGGTGACAGCGTGTTCGTGAAGACCGCCGACGGCAAAACCCGCAAAGGCAAGATCAGCAAGATCATGGGCAACTACGGCATGAAGCGCGTGGAAATCGCCGAGGCGCTCGCGGGTGACATTGTCACCATCGCCGGTATCCCCGATATCTACGTGGGCGAGACCATCACCACCAGCGAGGCGGCCGAGGCGCTCCCGGCCATCAAGATCGACCCGCCGACGATTTCCATGACGTTCCTCGTCAACAACTCCCCGTTCGCGGGCAAGGAGGGGACGCTCGTCACGACCCGCCACATCAAGGCGCGCCTGGAGAAGGAGCGCGAGACGAACGTGGGTCTGCACGTGGAGGAAATCCCCAACTCCGATTCCTACAAAGTGAGCGGCCGCGGCGAGCTGCACCTTGCGGTGCTGCTGGAAGACATGCGCCGCGAAGGCTTCGAGCTCCAGGTCTCGCGTCCGCAGGTGATCATGCGCGGGGAGGGGAAGCAGAAGCAGGAACCCATCGAGCACGCCATCATCGACGTGCCCGAAGCCTCGCAGGGCACCGTCATCGACATGCTTGCGCGCCGCAAAGGCGAAATGCTCGACATGAAGAGCGAAAACGGCCACACGCGGCTCGAGTACAAGGTGCCCACGCGCGGCCTCCTCGGCTTCCGCGGCGACTTCATCATCGAGACGCGCGGCGAGGGAATCCTGACGCACTCGTTTCTCGCGTACGAGGACTACAAGGGTGATCTCCCGGGCCGCCAGCGCGGTTCCATGATCAGCATGATCACGGGCGAGACGGTCGCATTCGGCCTTTGGGGCCTGCAGGACCGCGGCCGCCTGTTCGTCACGCCGCAGACGAAAGTCTACGAAGGCATGGTGATCGGCGAGAGCGCGAAGAACGACGACATGACCGTGAACCCCACGAAGGAGAAGAAGCTCACGAACATGCGCGCCTCCGGCACCGACGAAGCCATCGTCCTCACGCCCATCAGCCCGATGACGCTCGAGATGGCCCTGGAATACATCGGCGACGACGAGCTCGTGGAGATCACGCCCAAGAACATCCGCCTCCGCAAGAAGCATTTGAAGGAGACGGATCGGAAGAGGGCGGAGAAGTCGGGGTCGTAATTGCGAGAAAGGAACATCATTCCCTGGTACGGGCTTTCTGTCCGCTTCTGCCCAGTGCCATATTCCACTTTCTTTGTCCGGCGACAAAGAAAGTGGAGAAAGAAAACGCCTGCGCGCCAAAGCCCCTCCTCCCGGCTCCGGGTCTTCGGCTCCGGGGCCTCCAACATTCGGCCCCTTCGCCTCGACCGTTCGCTCCGGCGCGGAGCCTTCCCCATCACCCCCCGTGGCGCGCAACCACCCTTGGTAACTTCGCATGGCACGACTGTTGTGCTCTATACTTTCCCCATGCCCACCGATCAGGAACGCTGGCAGGGACTCTTTCGGGGGTCCGTCCTCTCGGCGGCCATCGCCAAGCACGTGAGTTTTTTGACGTCGGCGGATACGCGGGCCCAAGGCTTAATCCTGCTCAACTCCGCGCTCGTGCCGCTTGCGATCAACGGCCTCCGGACACCCGCGTACCACCTTGCCTCGACCATCTGCGTGCTCACCGCGCTCGTCACCATTTGCCTGTGCATCTTCTCGCTCTACCCGAAGCGACTTGGTTCGAAGACGTCCAAAAACCTGCTGCACTACGTCTCGTTCAGCAATATGAGTGAGAAAGCGTATCTGGAAGAGATGAAGAAGGCCTTCGCAGACAATGAAATCCTTGCCGAGATGGCCGTCAAAGACCTCCATCATCTGGGAAGCAAGATCATCAAACCGAAGTACTTCTTCCTCCGCGTCGCGTACGCGGTCTTCCTGCTGGGGCAGCTCACCGCCGCGCTGGCGGCGATCATGGTGAGCTGATCAGGCCGACAATAACTTCTCAATCATATTCATGCGGTATTCGTGATTTTCATGATCGGCCTTCGCGCGCTTATCGACGTTACAAGCACATCCAGTATTTGTGTGATGTCGCGATCCAAACGGGCAAAGCGTTTGTCCATGCGATCAAAGCCTTGCTGAACTTCTGTTCGCAATCCGTGCAAGGCGCCTTGAGTGGCTGGAGCGTTGTGATCCATGAGAATCCGGATGATAACGAGCCAGCGAGGAAAGGCAAATTCGGGTCCCTCTTTCATCACTTTGACATCCGTTCGTCGCTTTCGCCCATATCCACATGAATCGGCGTGTAATGTCTATTCTGGCTCAGTGCTTTCCACGGGCGTTCCATCCATGGTCAGAACGTCTTTCATGGCTTCCATATGAGGAAAAACAGGGTGCACCATTTTTTGATGGATCGGAGTGGATGGTGGGGTCCTGGTGACACGGGGACACTGGAGCCATGCACCACCCCTCCTCCATCATCGGCAACATCATCGTAGTGATCGTCTCCATCGCAGTCGCGTTCCCGCTCCTTGTCGCGACGTCAACCGAGGCCGCGTCCGTCGCCTCCTCATCCTCATCCAGCCGTGCCCGGACGGTGAGGAAACGTGCGGTCCGTAAGCCTGCACCACCGAAAAAGACAGCATCCAGTTCCGCTGCCAGTGCGCAGAAGACAAACGCGTTCCCGTACACGCTGCCCATTACGAGCGATTGGGACAAGAAATGGAACATTCTTCCCATCGAAGGCACCCCCGAATCGCTCCTGAACGTTCAGGTGATACAGGAGCAGGGGCAGTTTCCGGATTTTCTCCGTATCAATCTTCCCAAGGGATCCGGGAACCGATGGCTTTGGAAATTTTTGGAGAAACCTCTGGGAGGCGTCTATGCGCGCGTGAACCCGGGAATCACTCCGCAGAAAGACATGTACATGAGCTACTCCGTCCGTTTTCCCGAAGGTTTTGATTTCCGCACGGGAGGCGGTTTGCCGGGCATATCCTCAGGGATTCAAAACGGACGCACCGATGAGTCGGCCGCGTCGGCTTACGTGGGCTGGGGAGAGAAAGGGGAGATCGAACTCTACGGTGATTTCAAGCGAAAAGTATCGCTGCCCGCAAATGTCATCGAAACGAATGCGTCTTTTAATGCGGACGGAAAATGGCACCGTATCGATCTTCACCTTGGGTTGAATACCGGGCCCGGCAATGCGAACGGTTTCATCGAATTCTTCCTGGATGAAAAAAAGATTGCGACCAATTACTCTCTCTACTTCATGAACAGGCAGAACGATGCGTGGGACGCACTGAGTTTCGTGACGGGTCTCAGCGGAGTCGATGTCTTTTCCATCTCCCCCAAAGACATGCACGTGGACCTGGCGGGATTTACGTTCAGTGACAAGCCGTTGAAGTAGCCGTTTGCCTTTCACGGATGCATCAACTATAATAAGTACGTATTTACGTACTTCATCTATGACCACTGTTTCGTACACCCAGTTCCGGCAACACCTGGCCCGTTACCTGGACCAGGCCGAAGACGATTGCGAGGAGATCGTCGTGACGCGCGACAAAGGCAGGAAAGCCGTGCTCATATCGTTCGACGATTTCCTCTCGTTGCAGGAGACCGCATATCTGTTTTCATCCGCCAAAAACAGAAAGCACCTGCAAACGTCACTGAAGGAAGCAAAAACCGGTAAAACGGTGCGCGTGAAGTTTTGAGCATGGAAATCGAATTCACAAAATCGGCATACAGGGATTACCGCTGGTGGAAGAAAAACGATCCGAAAAAAATCATGAGAATCGAGGCGTTATGCCGGGACATCTCGAAGCGACCATTCGAGGGAATCGGAAAGCCAGAGCCTCTAAAGTTCGACCTGCAGGGTTGGTGGTCGCGCAGGATCGATAAAGCAAACCGTCTGGTTTATTCGGTCGATGACGACACGGTCACGGTACTTTCATGCAGATATCATTATTGACGATGTTCACGCCGCCTGCCTCCGCAGCGAAGCTTTCTTGAGTGCTTCGTGCATGTGCGTCAGGGTTTGCGGCTGATCCTGCCGAAATCCACCACCCAGGTATTGGCAGTGCGGCCAACGCCGGCCTCGTCGAAATCGGGCGAGAGCAGGATGCCTTTGTGCAGAGGCGAATGCATGAAGGCGTCGAATGCTTCGGCGGCGGTCTTCGTCTTCTCGCTCATGATTTCGCCGTACCGGTAGGTCCAGCTGCGGCAGCCGCAGGTCTTCAGGTCCACGTTCAGGTATCCGATATCGCGGATGCGCGCTTCGGCGCCGCGTCCGTCTTTGCCCGTGTGCGAAAAGTAGCCGCGTGCGACGAGGTCATTGGCGTGCTCCTGTGCAGCCTGCTCCAGCAGGTCATTCTGGCGCACGGGTGCCTGGCCGATCTTCGCGCGTTCAGCGTTGATGAGTGCGAGCAATTCACCCATCCCGTCCGCGCCGGGACCCGGATGTCCGTTCTGGCGCTCCTGGATGGCGTCGTACGTGAGCGACGCCTGGCCCGGATCGGGGGCGCGGAGCCGGTAGACGATCTCGGCGAGCACCGCGCGCGTCATGGGCATCTCGAACGCTATCACGTCGGCGGGGATCGCCTTGCGGCCCGCGAGCGCGTCCACAGCGGGCTTGTACCAGATGGCGGGGTCGCGCTTTTGGGGGAGCGTGAGCGCGCGTGCGATCATCGCCGCGGCTTCCGCGAACGACACGGGCGCCGCGGGGCGGAAGAGACCGGTCTCGTTCGGCACGATGATCTTTTTGCCGAGGCCCACGCACACGTACGGCTCGTACCACGAACCGCGTGCGACATCCTGCATCAGCATCGCGTCCGTTCCCTGCGTTTCGCGGAACGCGCGCATGCAATCGTCCGTGTACTCACCCTGTCCGGTCATCTCGATAAGCACGCGTGCGAGGGAGGCGCGGTCCACCGTCCGCTCCGGCGAAAAATTCCCCTGTGCGTCCGCCTTCATCCAGCTTTTGCCGGTCATCCACTCGATCGCGGTCGCGTGCGGCGCGCCGTCCGGGACGTCGGCGAAGAGCGACCCGGCGACGAAGAGTTTCGTGAAGAGACCGGCTCCGAGTACGAGGATGGCGTACGCGACGATCAGCCAGCGCGAATAGCGGTGAAAGGAGGGGTGAACGAGCATAGATGTGTATTTGATTTATTATAACATATTATTGTTATATTGACAATAACCCGAAAATCTTTAGACTGTCAGCGGTGTTCTTTGACACTGCACTGTGTTGAGATATCCCTTTTGTTTATACAAGTGGATAAGAGGGGTATCTCAATTCGTTGTCTACTATAAGGAGAGTCGCATGGGTCACTATGCCGGTCGAAAGGCACTGAGGGCGCGCGTCAAGCGCCGGAAACAACTCGAAAAATGGCGAGTCGCCAGAGGTGTCACCAAGCCATCGCGGAAGCGGGCATATGTCGCAAAAGCCGGGCCCAAGCCCAGGGGTGCGACGTACGTTCTCTTCACGCGCGAGGACCCGGTTGCAAAAGTGCAACGCGAAACACGTCACCGAATCCGTCAGGCACTCGGTGGCCTCGCCTCCTCAATCATGGACGACTGAAGTGCGCGGTGACATGTGTTGCCGCAGGGGGCCATGACGGCCCCTTTTTTGATGTGCTTATTTCATCGCCGTCGCCTGCGCGGGAAACTTCGGCGTTGCGCGGAGGATCTCGGCGCCCACGGCTTCGCTGATGTACGCGTTCCCCCGGGCGTTCATGTGGCAGCAGTCATCTTTGTAGACCGTCTCGCGGACGCCCGTGAAAATCTTGCTCAGGTCCTTGAAGTCCACGCCCTGGTTGCGCAGGCGCACCCCGGCCTCGCGCAGGAGCGGGTACGCGAGCGGGACCCAGCGCCGGTAGGGGCTATCGCTGCTGAAGGCGATCGTTCGTTCTTCGGAGGAGAAGGTTTTGCTTCCGGGCAGGTACTGGTTCGGCTGGAGGAAATGCAGGTAGGGGATGCCGCGCGCGGTCGCGAGCTCGTGCATGAGGAGCGAGCTGCGTTCCCAGTACGCGGCAAGATCGCCCGCGACTTTTTTGTCGTCGCCGTACTTGTACGGCAGGCCCTGTTCGCTTTCCTTCCTCGCGGCCGACACGGGCGCTGCCATCAATGCGAGTTCGGCTTTGGTCACCTTCGCGTTCAGGTGCCTGTCGAAGCCTTTCCACAGGAACTGCGCAGTGACGCTGTGGCCGAGCAGCGTGGACCCGAGCATCGTCGCCGCCCAGCTCCGGCGGCTTTCTTTGGCATTGGTCACCGCGCCCACGTACCTGAGCATCTGCGTATCGGGCAGGCGGTCGGCGATGTGGTACCAGCCGCTGGGGAAGGACGGGTTCACGCCCTTGGGTCCGTTGGCCGTGGGGGGACCCGCGATTTCGTTGAAGCCGTCGATGTTGATGATGACGTCGAAGTGCTGGCCGAGCGTCAGGTAGTAGTTCAGGGCCATCAGCTGTTGCGGCTGCTTGTAGCCGCCCACGGCCGCGGTGAAGATGGTCACGTTCTTGTTCGCGAAGCGGGCGTCGCGCGCCAGGATGGAGCGGAGCGCCCCCGAACCGTAGCGCGAGAACTGTTCGGCCACGGATCCGCCGAAGATGCCCACGATGATTTCGTTCTTCGCGGGCGTTGTGACCAATGGTTTCTTGCCGAGGATGAAATCCTGCCCCGGCACCGCATTCGGGTCGCCGTCCTCGCGCAGGTACCCGAGGTACGGGTGCGCCACGAATTGTTCGATTTTCCCCTCGCCGGAGCCCGCGAGCCTGGCTGTTTCGGTGTCTCCTGTGTTCGCGATGTCCGTTTGTTCCGCACGCGCCGCGACGTACGAGAACGGTGTGCCGGTGAGCGCCCAGTAGGCCGCCCACGAACCCGCCTCGAGCACCATGATGTTGAGGAGGATCATGGCCGGCACCTGCTTCCATCGTTTCATGCGCGACGGGGCGCGGCCGCTCAGCTGCCGGCTCGAAAATCGCTTCTCCGCAGGAGGCGGTACCGGCGCGGCCAGGGGGATGCGCGATTTGACCGTCGCGGCATGCAACTGGATGTCGGTGAGCTCACTGCTGAGGAACAAATCCATCATCCGCGGGGCGGCCTCCGCGCGTGCCGGCTTCGCCTGCGGCTTCCGCCTGCCAAATCGCCGGTCCTGGAGCGGGCGTTTCATGTGACGTCCCAGTGTATCGTGCCCGCGCGTCCATTCAAATTTCTTCTGAACATTTCTGCAAGACGGATCGCGTTTTTCTCACCTAATATGCAGCCTGAGGAGGAAACGGCACGGACCAGTGTTTGCTAATTTTTAATAAAAGTGTTATAATTATATTGATAGTTTGTTACACTGCCGATTCGCAGAATACACTCATATGCATTCCCAACGGTTCCGCATCCTGCTCTTCAACGTTGGCTACTCGACGGCCCTCGACGGGTCTGTGCGTAATTATTTCCTGCAATTTTACAGGTATCTCTACACTCCGCAGCACATCATCCGCCAGGTGCGTCAGGTGATTTACCACCTGCTGCAGAAGGAGCAGCCCGATGTGTGTTGCTTCGTGGAAATCCACAAGAAGCACGGCAACGTGCCGCATCCCCACGTGTACACGAGCTCCGATGTCGATAACAAGTACGGCATGCACAGCGTGCTCCGCCGTCTCCCGTTCTTCCGCGACAACTGCAACGGCTTCTTCGCGAAGGGCGATCTTCCTCACCGCAAAATCTACTTTAAGAACGGTACCAAGAAATTGATCTACGAGATCCTGCTCCGCGACGATCTCTCCCTCTTCCTCGTGCACTTCTCGCTCGACAGGCGCGTTCGCCGTCGCCAGTGCGAAGAGCTGAAGCACATCATCAAGGCGCGTCCGAACGTGATCCTGTGCGGCGACTTCAACATCTTCCGCGGCCGCAAGGAGCTCGAGAGCCTCGCGCGCGATTGCGGACTTGTCATCGTCAACTCCCCGACGGAGGCGACGTTCCCGGCCGTGAATCCGAAACGCGCACTCGACCTGTTCCTGTGCCCCGCGCACCTGCAGGCCCACGCGCGCGTGATCCCGGGTATCAAGGCCAGCGATCACCTGCCGGTGCTGCTGGAGATGCAGCTCTAATCACGAAAGGAAAACCTGCGGTTTTCCTCTCGTGGGCTCTCTTTTCCCTACGAAGTGTCCCTCCAGGCAGGCAGAGCCTGCCTTCGGGACGGTTTTTTGATGAAAACAGGGAAGAAATACCATTATTTGACGTTCTATACCAAGAATAGTATTTTACTACGCTATGGTTCACATCACCCCCTCCCGCGGCATCGCTTTGGTTGCCGCGTCGTCTGCCCTGTTCCTCACCGCCTGCTCGGGCTACGGCGGCGGCACGAGGTCGTCGGTTATCGGTACCGGCACGTCCGGGCGCACGTCCGTCAGCAGCAGGTCCGTCACTGTCACGTCGTCATCGGCACCGCGCTTTTCGAACTTCCTGTCCTCGTCTTCGTCCATGCGCGGCACCCCGTCTTCGTCCGCTCCGTTCTTTTCCATGAAGCGCTCGTCCAGCTCGGCAGCGATGCGGCAGCCATCTGTCACCGACGGCACTCTCTCGTCACCCGGGGCAATGCGGGGAGAACCGCTCAAGTTGTTCATTGAGGCCGACCGCGGCGAGGCGCACCCCGGTGATCCGGTGTTCTACACCGTGACGTTGAAGAACATGACTCAAATGCCTCTCCTCAACTTCCCCGTCAGCTTCAGCTTCTCGCCGTCGCAGTTGATGGTGCAGGAAGCCGATGGGGCCGTGTATCCGGATCGCGTGGAATGGACGGTGGATGCGCTCCAGCCGGGGCAGAAGCGCGGGCTTCGCGTGCGCATGCTGGTGTCGAGCACCATCCAGGGCGGCGAGATCATCCGCGGCAACGCGCTCGCCATCATCGCAGGTTCGGCCGTGAGTTACTCCTCCCCGGACATTGCGATCATCACCGAGATGCCGGCCACCGGCGGCGGCGAGTTCACGGCGCCGTTGGAGGACACGACGAGGTT
>CAYTEH010000027.1:17011-20443 GCA_964436765.1 uncultured Candidatus Peribacteria bacterium | reverse complement strand
CTGAATTGCCAGGCAGAAAGGCAGGATTACGGGCACGAGATCGTGACGGGGTTCGCG
The DNA here is from genome assembly GCA_964436765.1 of uncultured Candidatus Peribacteria bacterium. Taxonomy (GTDB): domain Bacteria; phylum Patescibacteriota; class Gracilibacteria; order Peribacterales; family Peribacteraceae; genus CAYTEH01. The sequence continues at coordinate 20,386 of CAYTEH010000027.1, read as the reverse complement.
GACGTATTCCCGGAAACCTGTCCGCTCCATGCGCCTTTTATCTGCGCGTACGCTTTCATCGGGGTCGTGCATGCAGGGGTCTGGGGCAAATAGACGAACGCGCCGAACGATGTGCTTTGACCGGGCGCAATGGGATTGATCGTGCATTCATAGATATGGAAGGTTCCAGATGGATCCACCGTCCAGGTGCAGCCTTGCGAAGTCCCATTCGGGGAATTGTAGAGGCCGGGAACGGCGATCTGGAAAGTCGTCTTTTGTGTGTAGTCGGGTCCCAGGTTCGTGATCTTTGCCGTGACCTGGAATGATTTGTACTGCTGCCCCAAGGCAGGCTGCGGCACAACGGCGGGTGCGGTGATATCGATCTTGAGATTCGAATTGGTCGTGTACTTTGCTTTGCCTGCTGCAGAGCTGGGAGAGCCCGTATTCGGGACGCTCGTCGGGCATGCCGGCAGAGTGATACTGCGGGGATAGGGAAGGTTCGCGGCTTTCATGGTTATCATGGACGGGGCGCCACCGCACTTGATGGGCTTCAGTACCACCTGGAATGGTGCTGTCGTACCTTGCGCCAGCGATGACCAACGGCACGTGGCGACATGTTTTTTCGGGTCATTTGCTGCCCCCGTCCACGACGTGCAGCCGGTGGTATTCATCGATACTCTTTCAAGGACCGTCGAGTCATATTCCAGATCAATGCTCGCGTTTGTCGCTGGCCCGGTTCCGCTGTTTGCCAAGTTCATCTTCACGGTGAACGGCTGTGCGAGGTCTGCGCCTCTTTCGATCTCTATCGAGGGGGATAGCTGTGCAGTGGGGCACGTGGGCAACTGGATCGGTTGCTGGATGCCGGTTTCGTTACCCGTCCCTTTCGCGTACACGGATGTAAGTCCGCTGCACTTGATGGGCTTCAGGACGATCTGATGTTCCTGCAACTGGCCCGTCGCCACCTGCGAGGAAGAGCATTTGAGGAGGGTGCGCGGCGGTGTACCCACGAGCTGGCTCGTACACTGATCGATGTTGGTCCCCGAGACTTTCTGGAGGGCCGTGTGGTCGTAATCCAGGCCGACGTACGCGTTCGCGTCGCCGTTGGCGGTACCGCTGTTTCTCACCGAGAATTTTACCGTCACGGGCTGCGTCGGATCGGTACCCGGCGCTGCGGCGATGTTGTAGGTGAACGAGGGCGTTGGTACACAGAATTGCAGCGTTTTGATTAACTTCTCGAAGGTGCCCCATACCGGGCCGTTCGCAAGATCGGCTTCCTTGATGAATCCGAACACCCGTATTTCCTTGTTGCAGACCGAGGAGTTGATGGGGCGGATGTGGAACTCCAGTTCCTTGGAATCGGGGAACGCGAACGACTGGATCGGGCACAGTACTTCGTTGCCTGTCTGGGTGCAGTTACTCGGGTTTGGCAGGTCCGTTGCCAGCTTGAAGGACGAGCCCAGGTTGAAGCCGACGTTGAATGGCTTGCCGACAGCGGACGGGCCCACGTTCGTGAGCTGCATTTTGACTTGCGAGTACTCGGGCAAATCAATGGTCGTCAGGTCGATCTTGAAGGTGGTCTTGACGTTCACGGTCAGCTGCACGGCGCAATCGGGCCTGCCCGGAGGCGTGACGGTGTACGTGGCGGTGCCCGTGGGGCTGATGTTCGTGAAGGCCTTCAGGACAGTCGTCCTGGGTTCGCCGTAGCTCGTCGCCGCGCCCGCGGGCGACACGGTCACCTCTTCCGGCGTGCTCCACCACCAGTGCCTGATCGCGATATTTTGCAGGCTCGTCGGTGCCAGAGGCGCCGTTCCAGCGCTCAGGCCCGTGGCGTTGGCGAGCACCGTCACATTGCTTCCAGCGATCCGCACGATTTGAACGCTGTTCCAGGGGCCGCCCTGGGCGGTGGCCGTGGATCTGAAGCAGGGGTGGGTGGCCTGTTGCACCTGTGCTGTGACGTCCTGTTCGGGCGTCATGTACATTGAGGTGCCGACGGCGGCGACTGCAAAGACAGCCGCTGCGGCAAGCAGAGACAGATATTGGGCGGAACGCTTCATACGAAAAGTGGGGAGATGGGGAAATCTCCGCGGAGCATACTCCGCGCTCCTATTACTGCATCATCAATCCTTGTTGTTCGCCATTAAAAAGCCCCGGCGGTCCGGGGCTATTGTACTGCAGCGGGCAGTATCATGCAGCCGTTGCTCCTTCGCCTGCCAGCGGCTGGCCGGCATCGGGCGTCATCGAATCGTTCACGCCGGGCTTCGTGGAGGGCTCGGGAGCCGCCTCGGTCGCGGGTGCCTGACCGTCCGCAGGTGCAGACTCCTCCGCAGGCGCCTCGCCGCGCATCACCGCCAGCTTGGCCTTGAACGCCGGGAGTTCCTCGTAGTTGTACATGTCCAGCTCGTAGCCCGTCAGCTCGGTCGCGAGGCGGATGTTCTGGCCTTTCTTGCCGATGGCCATGGGGCGCTGCGCCTCTTCCACGAACACCGCGGCGCGCTTCTTGATTCTTCGGCCCTGGTCGTCCACGCGCTCCTCGCCGTTCACGATGATCACGGCCGAGATGGCGGCTGGCTGGAGGGCGAGGGAGATCAGTTTGATGGGGTCCTCGGACCACTCGATCATATCGACGCGCTCGCCGTTGATCTCCTCCATCACGGCCTGGATGCGCACGCCTTTCTGGCCTACGCAGGCGCCGATGGGATCGATGCGCGGGTCGTTGCTCTTCACCGCCACCTTGCTGCGGAAGCCGGCGTCGCGCGCGATGCCCTTGATCTCCACGTCGTTGTTGCGGACCTCGGGGATCTCCAGCTCCAGGAGTTTCTTCACCAGGTTCGCGTGCGTGCGGGAAATGCGCAACTGAGGACCCTTCCCCGTCAATTCGACTTTATCCAGGTACACGCGGATGCGCTTGCCGGTGTAGTAGTGCTCGCCCGGGATCTGTTCGCGCCAGGGGAGCGACACGGTCATGCCTTCGATTTCGAGCGTCACCCAGTTGGGGTCCACCTTCGTCACGGTCGCGGTGAGGAGTTCCTCCTCGCGGTCCTTGAACATCTCGTACAAGCTCTGCTTCTCGGCCTCCTGGAGCTTCTGGAGAATCACCTGCTTGGCGGCCTGGGTCGCGATGCGGCCGTACTCCATGGGCGTGACGTCGATAGCGATTTCGTCGGCCACCTCGGCGTCGGGCTTGATCTTCTTCGCGTCCTTCAGGCTGATTTCGAAGTTGTCGTTCTCCACCTCCTCCACCACTTCCTTCACCAGGAGGATGGTGGGCATATCGCGGCCCTCTTCCAGGTCGACGCGGATCTCCTGTTCCTTGTTGCCGAAGTCCTTGCGGTACGCGGTGGCGATGGCCTGTTTGACGGCCTCGATCACCTGGTCGGGCTTCACGTTCTTTTCGTT
>CAYTEH010000027.1:0-16911 GCA_964436765.1 uncultured Candidatus Peribacteria bacterium | reverse complement strand
TTGATCGCTGCCAGGAATGATGCGCGCATGAGATAGGTTGGTAAGAAGGGTGTCAGCCTGAGTAGGTCACAGAAGGCGGACGTACCGAAGGCCACCATTCCACTGAAGGAATAGTGAGAATTAACTAATCGATACTGCGGTTATTGTACGCTTTCATGCGGAAATTGCAAGATTATCCTTCAGTCAAAAAGACTCAATTACTCATGCGAATCTGGTCCTTGAGTTGTTTTAGTTGTGCATCCAGAAATGCTGTATGCCAGTCGGAATAAGCCGTAATAAGCATGAAAACACGTTTTTCCACCTGTGTATCCAGCAGCTGCTTGGCAGCCAATCTACGAAGCAATGCTTTATCGACCGGAGGTCCCTTTTCCGGTAACTGCGCGTCGGTATGCAGCAACTCGCGGAGACTATCGTCCATGTCGTCATCAAAAGCATTGATTCCGGTCATGATGCTATTGGATTCGAGAGACAGTCTTCCCCGGCTGTGTCGAGAGATACGCCACGGGAATCATGCCGAGGAGCGTGCCGCCGAAGCCGGCCAGGAGCCCGGCGAGGATGACGAGCGCGATCCCCTTGAAGTTCACCATGCCTTTCTTGTGCACCATGAGGCCGCCCACGATAACGCAGGAGATGACCACCACGAGGGTGCCGACTCTCACGCCGTCATCGAAGGTTGCGGCGGGGTTGAGCAGGCTCAGGACCATGCCGGCGACGAAGGCGACCAGCACGTTCAGGACGCCGTAGGCCAGGTACATGCCGAGGGCCTGCAGGCCGGTGCGCTGGTACGAGAGATCGAAGAGGCGGTTGAACATAGAAGAAAAGTGTAGGAGAGCGGCTGCTCACTGTACAGGAAGCCAGACGGCACGCAATGCCGTTACAGGCTGCATCCCCGCAAAAACGCGCGCGTGTGCGCACCCCGCATGCCCGGGAGCAGCGCCGCTGCGCGGTACTTGAGGAGCCTTCGTCCCGTGGGAGTCAGGTTCATTCCCGGCGAGAGCCGGTCCATGATCACAGCCGACCGACCGAGCGTTTCCATCCTGTGGAGGGAATCCGCCATCTCGATGTGGTGATGATGAAGTGCGGTGGCGCCGGCTTCGTAGAACAGTTTGATGCCGGCGTTTTTGAGCCGCCATCCCCACTCGATATCTTCCCAGCCGTAGAAGGTGACATCTTCGCGGAAGGCAAACTTCCTTGCGATCTTCGTCGGGAGACTCATGTGGCTGGTGTAGGTGAAGCGCTGCTGCATCGCATCGGGGAGGAAATGCCCGGCGTACCGCTTGATGAACGGGTATCCGAACTGCCAGCCGCTTTTTTCCAACCAGCGCATCACGGGCGTCACTCCGCACGCGGGATCCCAGGTCGTGAACCCGAGCACGAGGTTCTCCACCCCCGGGAAACGGACCACGTGCGCGTTCAGGTGCTTCTCGCACGCGTCCGGACTCAGGAAGATGTCATCACCGATAAAGAGCACGTGATCGGCCCTCGCCTCACTCACGCCCTTGTTCCGCGCCACGCCCTGCTGACTTTTGGGGATCTCGAAAAACCGTACGGGCAGTGTCCAGCCTTTGTCCTCCACCACCCTGCGCGCCATGTCATCCGGTCCGTCGCTCACCACAATCGTCTCGATGTGCCCGGCGATGGTCTGTTTTTCCAGATGTTCCAGGCAGCGCCGCAGGATGTGCGGGCGCTTATGCGTGGGAATCACGATACTGAGGGTGGGCTTCGGCACGGGTGTATTCTATCCTTCTTTCGTCATGCGCACCCTCTTCCTCGATCTCGGCAGCAACAAGGGCTCCCTCGCCTGCGTGGACGATCGATCGGTCGTCCATCTGGTTGCGATCGATCACCGCATCGACGACTCCGCGTTGATGGGGCTGATCGAAAGAGTGGTGAACGATGCCGGCTGGACGCTCCGGGATCTCACGCATATCGCCTGCGTCACCGGCCCCGGCGGGTTCACGAGTTTGCGCGTGGGTGTGGCGACGGCGAATGCGCTGAGTGATGCGCTGGGGATTCCGAGTGTAGGGATTCATCTGAGTGATTTGTATCGGGCGAAAATCCCAACTCCCAACCCTGAAATCCCAATGTGGATGCACTCCACAAAGAAAAATGAACTCTTCATCCGCGAATCAGCATCTGATGATCCTCAGCACATCACCCTCGATCAGCTTCCCGGGTATCTCAAGAAAGGAGGGGGGTGGACTGGTGAATTGATTCCCGATCAGCGTGCGATTGTCGAGGAAGCGGGGATGACAGAGGCGGCCCTCCGTTCGTTGGCAGACGTCCTGCCCGACTTTCTCACAGGCCTGGAATACAAAAAGCAGATTTTACATCCATGGTACGGACGAGGATGGTGACTGAGACGTGGCTTGCTCCTCGTAGCTTGCCCGCAGTCGAGCGACGTGGGGTACGGACGAGGATGGTGATATTGTCACTTCCCAAAGCCAAAAAAACGGTAGCGCACTCCAAAGACTCTTGCATGCCGCTGCGATTTTGATTACGAAGGTGTTCCCTTTTCTATGGCGATGCTCAATCTATCCAACGGCGACATGCATGAGATGGGAGCCGACAGCGATGGCATCGCAGGCATGCCGTTTGCAACCAGGGAAGAGGTCGATGCCATCATTGAGGGTGCCGCAACAAAGCGCCCGGACATGAAAGAGGCGAAACACACGGAATCTCTCATGGACCAGCACCGCAGGCTGCTTCGGGTATTGATAGAGGGGCAGCATGCTCCCGAGCAACTGGCGTATTTTTCACCGCGGTTGTCGGCCATTCATGCCAGCATCAGGCTCTTGGAAGACATGATCGTCCCTCTGGAGAAGTGGGAAAAAGAGGGGCAGGAGATGGTGGTATGGGAGGCGGTGGCAGGGAAGCCCAGCCCCAACCGCGCGGGGTATCTGCTGATCATCGATCTTCGGCAGATGATACAAGACGCGCGTACCATGGCTGGCGACAACCATGCCATACATGCTCTCATTGACCCGCTTGAGGAGGATTTTGTGAGTGCGGCGGCGCGGTTCACCGTGGCAAAACGTGTGACCCGGCACGAGGAGCGCAGACATGCATGGTCGGGGGGAGGGGTGTGGAGTCCCGCTGAAGCAGCACTTCGGAACAAGTTCCATTGGGCGGATAGGACAGATATTCTTGATAGATAATATTTTTATAAATAAAATTTACATTTTGTCAAAATCCTTTGAGGAGATATTGCGGGACTCGCCTTCCGTCTGCGGATATACTCATGCGTCTTTTGTATGACGTTCTTCGACACCCTCAATAAAATCCTCGGCGATCCGAATGAGAAGGAGTTAAAAAGGCTTCGTCCAGTCATCAAGCAGGTTCGCGACCGCGGTGCCGCATCCGATATCCGCGCGCTGACGCTCGAGTCGCTTCCGGCGAAGACGGCCGAACTGAAACAGAAGGTGCAGGCCGCCATCGCGGCGGGGAAGAAGTCGCAGGATGCATTAAGCGACGTCCTGCCCGAGGCGTTCGCCGTGGCCGTCCGCGCGTGCGAGCTCCTGAAAGAGTCCAATGCCAGCATGCAGATCGGCAAGCAGACCTTCGTGTGGGACATGGTGCCCTTCGACGTGCAGATTCTGGGCGGCGCGGCGCTTCACCGTGGCTGCATCGCGGAAATGCGCACGGGTGAAGGCAAGACGCTCGTGTGCACGCTGCCTGTGTATCTCAATGCCCTCGAGGGCCGCGGTGTGCATGTGGTCACCGTCAACGATTACCTCGCCAAGCGCGACGCCACCTGGATGGGCCTCCTCTATAAGGCGCTGGGGCTCACCGTCGGCATCATCGTCCACGGCCTTCCCACCGAGCAGCGTCGCGAGGCATATGCAGCGGACGTCACGTACGGCACGAACAGCGAGTTCGGGTTCGATTACCTGCGCGACAACATGGCCACGTCCATCGCGCGGCAGGTGCAGCGCGGCCTCAACTACGCCATCGTCGACGAAGTCGACTCCATCCTCATCGATGAAGCCCGCACGCCCCTCATCATCAGCCAGCCTGCCGAGGAGTCCACTACGAAGTACGCGCAGTACGCGCAGCTCGTGGGTCAGCTGCAGGAGAACGTGCACTTCAACAAAGACGAGAAACAACGCACGGCAACGCTCACCGAGGAAGGAGTGCAAAAGATGGAGCAGATGCTGAATATCGAGAATATCTACACCGAGAAGGGTTTCGAAGAAGTGCATCATCTCGAGCAGGCGCTCAAGGCGCATGCCATCTTCAAGCGCGATGTCGATTATGTCGTGAAGGAGGGCGAAATCATCATCGTCGACGAGTTCACGGGACGCCTGATGCCCGGCCGGCGTTACAGCCACGGCCTTCACCAGGCGATCGAGGCCAAGGAAAAGGTGGAGGTGCAGCGCGAGAGCAGGACGCTTGCCACCATCACGTTCCAGAATTACTTCCGTCTCTTCCGCAAGCTCGCCGGCATGACGGGTACTGCCATAACGGAAGAGGAGGAGTTCGATTCCATCTACAAGCTCCGTACCATCGTCATCCCCACCAACCGTGCGATGATCCGCAAGGACAAATCGGATGCCATTTACCGCACGATGAGCGCCAAGTTCAAGGCGGTCGCGAAGATCGCGAAAGAGCGATACGACAAGGGCCAGCCCGTGCTCATCGGCACCACGAGCATCGAGAAATCGGAGGTCATGAGCCTGCTGCTCGAAAAAGAAGGCGTGCCGCACCAGGTGCTGAACGCGAAGCAGCACGAGAAAGAAGCAGACATCGTCGCGAACGCCGGGCAGAAAGGCAGCATCACGATCGCCACCAACATGGCGGGCCGCGGCACCGACATCAAGCTGGGCGAGGGCGTCAAAGAACTGGGCGGTCTCGTGATCCTCGGCACCGAGCGCCACGAAGCCCGCCGTATCGACAACCAGCTGCGCGGGCGCTCCGGACGCCAGGGCGACCCCGGCGAGAGCCAGTTTTTCGTTTCGATGGAAGATGAATTGATGCGCCTCTTCGGCGGCGACAGGCTCAAGAACATGATGGAGCGCCTCAAAGTTCCCGACGACGTGCCGCTGGAAAACCGCATGGTGAGCCGCAGCATCGAGAGCGCGCAGAAGAAGGTGGAAGGCAAGAACTTCGACATCCGCCGCCACGTGCTGCAGTACGACGACGTCATGAACAAGCACCGCGGGATCATCTACATCCGCAGGCAGAAGATTTTGGAGAAGATCGCGGAAGCGGATTCCGAAAAGCAGATTACGGATTCCGAAAACGAAAATCCGCAATCCCTTCCACTGCACAATGAAATCCTCAATGACCTCCGCAACGAGGCCAAGGCCATCGTCACGGCTCACACGCAGAGCGACCTGGAGGACGAATGGAACATCCAGGAGATCGGCGAGAACCTGGCAGCGCTGCATCCCGACCTGCGGCACGAAGACCATCGCAAGCACCTGTCGACGTTCAAGGACCGTGACGAACTCATCCGGTACGTCAGCGATCTTGTCGTGAACTTCTACGAGAAGAAGTGCGCCGCGCATGACCGGGAGACGGTCGCGCGCGCCGAGAGCATCATCACGCTCCGATCCATCGACACGCACTGGATGACGCACATCGACGACATGTCGCACCTGCGGGAGCAGGTGGCGTTCAGCGGCTACGCGCAGCGCGATCCGTTGATCGAGTACCAGGACCAGGGCTTCCGCCGCTTCCAGATGCTGATCCAGACCATCAGCTCCAGCATCGTCAAAACGCTCATTCAGGCCGATTTCGCCCAGTTCACGCCGCAGGTGATGCGCGTGCTGGCGCAGGAGGAGAGGGAAGACCTCCAAACGAACGAAGATCAGATCGAGGGCGAGCTCACGGGCTCGGGCCCCGCCGCTCCGCGACCCGCAGCCGGACCCTCCGCGGTCGAAATGCCCGGCTCGGTCCAGACATTCAAAGCCGCTCCATCGGGACCGGGGAAGGCGCAGCTGAAAGTGGGACGCAACGACCTGTGCTTCTGCGGCAGCGGGAAGAAGTTTAAGAAGTGTCACGGGAAAGATGCGTAAACAATTCCCAAATTAATCACCTTTTTGTATAGGTCGGAATATTACGATAGGTTTTCCGTACTTGGTTATTCTAAAGGACTCACCTCGCTCTACGCGCCTGGCTAATTCATACAGATGAATCCTGAAGTATGTCATGGAAATGGTAGTCATGGGGTGCGACATGATCATTCAGGATAAGAACAGAAGAACACCGGCTTCTTTCATCGCTGCCCGTAATTTTTTGTCGAGTGTCGCAAGCGGTAATCCACGTCGCAAAGCCAATTCCAGATATGCAGTATCGTAGGCAGTGAGTCCGTGCTTCCGGGCAATGGGCAGAATAGAATCGAATATCCACGGATCGCTCCGGTCGTCCGTTCGTATCGGCAGGTTTTCCAGATACCACGTCCAATTGGCGGTGTCCGTCTGTTCGGAGCGCTTTGTCCGTTCGCCTGTGAGCATGCAGTTCGCCACTTCGATCCGCCACAGCAGGGGAACGACCGCTTCGCGCTCCAGCAACGCTCCGGCCACGCGCAGGGAGTACGTGTCCTGCTCATCCCGGAAGCACCAGGCAAGCGCTACAGAGCTGTCTAAAACGAAACTCTTTTGTTCACGTTGCTTGCGAGCGTCTTGTTTTTTCATAGAAAAAAATGCATCAAAAGCGTCGGCCTGCTTCAGTCATCTCTTTGATTGTCATGGAGTCGGTGGTCCTGTTCTGGCGGTCGCGGTAGTCAAGCATCTGGCTCACGATGACAGCAGTATCGGCTCGCTCCCGGGTGCGGGGAGGAGTGATATGCGCCAGTACTTTGCCGTTTTTTGTTATAACGAATTCCTCTCCACGGCTGGCTCTTTTCACTAGTTCCGAGAAGTGCGTTTTGCCTTCGTAGATTCCTATAACGGTCATAGTGAAAGTTGGGAAGACTGGTCTATAAACTAGTCTATATCAAGACCGCCTCACAGTCAATCTCCTGTAGTACACTTCCTTCATGTCTGCCTCGCCCATCCTCGGCCACCCCGACCAGCTCGCGCAGCTCCTAAACGACATCGCCACCGGCAACGTGGCGCACGCGTATCTGTTCGAGGGGCCGCGTCACGTGGGCAAGTTCACCGTGGCCAAATGGTTCGCGTCCGAGCTGTTGCTGCAGGGTCATGACGGCGCGGAGCGGGACGAGGCGAAGCACAAGCTCGATAAACTGCTCTCCTCCGACCTGCTCGTGCTGGATACGCTCTGGATCGAGGACCAGATGGAGGACTTTGACGAGATTGCGAAGTATTCAAACGTCACGCAGGAGCACCGGAAGAAGGCGAAATCCAGGAGCGACACCATCTCCATCGACGACATCCGTGCCATCCAGGAACGCCTGTACGAGACCGCGGCGGGCACGTTCCGCTGCTGCCTCATCCGCTCCGCTGAGCGCATGCAGGACGAGGCCGTGAACGCGCTCCTGAAGATCCTCGAGGAACCGCCCGAGGGCCTCGTGTTCATCCTCACAACGCAGTCGATGGCCGCGCTGCTGCCGACCCTCATTTCACGTTCGCGCGTGGTCCGCTTCGCGCGCGTGCCCGATCGCGACCTGGAACCGCTGCTCAAGAATGCATCCGAAGAAGATGCCCGTTTCCTCTCGCGCGTCGCGCAGGGGGCCCCGGGGGTCATCATCCGATTGCGCCGCGACCCGGATGCGCTCCGGGCCGAACATACGCTCTATGCCGATGCCGTGGGCGCCTGGCACAGCCGCAGCCTCCTCCAGTGTCTCCAGTACCTGCGTCCGCTCCAGGACAAAGCGCAGGCCGACCGCTTTGCGTTGCACCTGGCGCTTGCGCTCCGCGAAGAACAACTCACATTGCCGCCGCGGTCGGGCGAACGGTTGTTTCGGTTGCTCAGGGGCATGGAAACGAACGTGAACAGGCAGATGCTCGGGCAAGAGTTCGCTCTTGCAATGACTGGTCGGAATGACCAATGACACGCAATGACGCAGTGACCAAGAATGGTAGTTCTTTGATTCAGCGGATATTTTTCCGTTCCTGTTGCCCGCTCTGAGCGAGCCGAATGGGTCATTGATCATTGCGTCAATGGCCATTTTTTGGTATCGTCACCCACTGTTTCTCAGCGCCATGCTCTACATTCTCGTCTTTACCATTTCCATCGTCGGGATTGCGGCGCTCTTCGGTGCCCGCGTTTTGCTTCGGAACCGTGCCATCCGCCGGTTTGTGCGCAGTATCAAGCAGCGCTTCCAGTTTGCGGAGGAACGCGGCGCGGTCATGGTGGACGAGAAGCCCATTGAGAAGCCCCGCAAAAACCCGCGCGCCTCGGCGATCGATATGCAGCAGGTGCGTTCGCTCACGCATATGGCCGAGAAGGCGATCGCGCAGAACAAGCCCGAGGAGGCCGAGCGGCTCTACATCCAGGCCCTCACCATCCAGCCGAACGCGTTCGACGTGCAGGCGCAGCTAGCCAAGTTGTTCCTCACCACCAACCGCGAGAACAAGGCCGAAGCCATGTACAAGGAGCTCCTCACACACCGTGACGATGTCTCCTTCCACGGGAACCTGGGGCTGGCGTACTACCGCCAGGGCAAGTACGTGGAGGCCTGCCAGGCGTATCAGGAAGCTCTGAACCGGGATCCCCAGACGCCGGAGAGATCGGCCGCGCTCGGCCGCGCGTGCATCGCCGCCAGGAAGTTCGAGGATGCCGCGCCACTTCTGGAAAAGGCCACCGCGCGCCTCTACCGCGATACCGAACTGCTCCACCTGCTTGCCGAGTGTTACCTCCAGTTGGGCTCCACGGAGAAGGCGGAGGAGACGTACCGGAGGATCAACAAGATCGAGCCGTACGATGAGGAAGTGAAGGCGAAGCTGCTCAGCTTGGCGAAGGTGTAATGAGTATTAGCACTATGTCATGCTGAGGTGGCACGCAGCATTCGGTTGAGGTGCTCCCGCAGGAGCATGTAAGGCGTTGAGTGCGTGCCCACGAAGCATACTATTCGGCAAAGACTTCATTGCACGCATGTCGTCCTTCGTGGCCCGCCTGTCCACACTTTCAGATCCTGAACCGCATGCTGGGCGGGCTCCTCAGGATGACATGCTTGCGTGCTTAATACTCAATAACCTCCACCTCAACGTCACCTTGCACCTGGCTCTGGCAACTCAATCTATCAGGATCCTCCATTACCCCCATGTTCTCCTCGCGGTCGTTCCGGGGGCTTAAGTTCTCCATGCCCTTTTTCACTTTGCACATGCACGTGGTGCAGAAGCCGTTGCCGCCGCACGCGTGTTCCATCGGAATCCCCGCGTCCAATGCGATTTGCAGGATCGTCTGGCCCTCGGGGGCGTCGACGACCTGGACTTGGCCGGAGTGGTGGAAGGTGACGCGGGGCATGGACGGATAGAATAGTGGATTATTGGAATAATGGAATATTGGGAAAGCATGTTGCGACCTGTATTTCCATCCCCATTACTCCGATATTCCAGTATTCTAGTACTCCAACATGCAATCCCTCCTTTCCCTCACTGACCTCCGCATCTCCATCGAGGAAAAGCCCGTCGTCCAGGGCCTTTCTCTCACGGTGAATCCCGGTGAAATCCACGCCATCATGGGCCCCAACGGCTCGGGGAAATCCACGCTTGTGAATACGCTGATGGGCCATCCCACATACCAGGTGACGGGTGGGTCGGCTGTGTTCGATGGCCAGAATATCCTCGATCTCCCGGCCTCTGACCGCGCGAAGAAAGGACTCTTCCTCGCCTTCCAGTACCCGAAGGAAATCGCGGGCGTGACGCTACGCAGCTTCCTCTTCGCCGCGTACAAGGCGCAGTCGGCCGCGCGTCCGGAGCTCCCCAAGATCGTCTCGCCCATCAAGTTCAAGAAAGCATTGGAGGAGCAGATGAAGAAGCTCCACATGGATCCCGCGTTCGCGGAACGGTTTTTGAACAAGGGCTTCTCGGGAGGGGAGAAGAAGAAAGCTGAAGTGCTCCAGATGAGCATGCTCAAGCCGCGGTTGGCCCTGATGGATGAGACGGATTCAGGATTGGATATCGACGCGCTCAAAGTGGTCGCGGAAGGCGTCAACGCGATGCGGTCATCCTTCGACTCCGCTCAGGATGACAATAAGCATCCATTTTCTGCAATCATCGTCACGCACTACGCCCGCCTCCTCGATTACGTGAAGCCCGACCGCGTCCACGTGATGGTGAAAGGCACCATCGTCGAAAGCGGGGGAATGGAGGTGGCGCAGAGGCTCGAAAAAGTCGGTTATGCGGAGTATTAAGCCGGACTACCCATGGAGTCGGCGGAATCCGGCGGAACGGTCGGGAGCGGTATGCGGGACCCCAGCACCCTGGCGACATGTTCCGACGACCGCAGGCACAGCTCGTCGAGCGTGACCCTGTCTACCCTGACCACCTCCTTGCCCGGACATTGTCCGATGAACGTACAGGATGGGTCGCAGTTGTCCTTACGGTGCACCATATGCGTGTGATGACTATGACATGATGGTTTCCCGATGCAAGAAAACATGCACTGCATCCGTAACCTTCTTCCTCCCGCTGCGTAAAAGAGGTAGTCTGATCTCTGCTTCCCCCCACTCATATGGATGACACACGCTCCATCACCCTGCGTCCTCCCAACTGGATGCCCATCATACTGCTTGTTGCCGTTGTCATCGGCGGTGGGTTCTATGTGGGTGGCAAGAAGATCGAATCGACAGACCATACCCCCACCGTCATCTCGGTGACGGGGGAGGGCAAGAGTGCCGCAGCGCCCGATATCGCACAGCTCAGTTTCGGCGTGACGGTGCAGCGCAAGGTGACGGCCAAGGAGGCCATGACGGAACTGGCCCGCACCATGACCGCCGTGCTGGAAGCGGTGAAAGAGGCAGGCGTTCCCGATAAAGACATCACGACCGAGCAGCTCTCGCTGAACCCGTCCTACGACTGGACAGACGGCAAGCAGGTCCCGCGCGGGTACGACGCCACGCAGAGCCTGCGGGTGAAGGTGCGCGACATGGACAACGTCAGCGACGTCCTCGGGGCCGCCACCAATGCCGGCGCCAACCAGGCGGGCGGCGTGCAGTTTACGGTGGATGACCCGGAGCAGGCGCGTGCCGAGGCGCGTCAGAAGGCGATCGATCAGGCCCAGGCCAAAGCCGAGAAGCTCGCCGGCCAGCTGGGCATGAAGCTCGGCAAGCTCAAGAGTTTCGGCGAAGGCGGCGGCGCCACCCCGCCCATGTACTACGGCCGCGCGGCTGGAATGGACATGGCAGTCGCCGAGTCTGCAGCGCCTCCGTTGCCCGTGGGCGAGCAGGATGTGAATGTCACTGTGACGCTCACGTACGAGCTGCGGTAAATTTCCGCAGCCATAAGCCGATTTTACCACTACGTATGCCACCTTCTTTCGTCGGTGCCACAGAAGCGTAGAATCCGTCGCTATGGTGAGTCCGGAACAAGTCGTCGAACGCCTGGAAGGGGAATTCACGTGGATTCGTGCCGAAGGGTTTGAGGAGCTGGACGCAGCTGCCGAGCATGCGGATGCCGATATCAGCGATTATCTCCGTGGGCTGCTTCTCGACGAAGCCAGAAACATGCTCGAATTGATTCCTGCGGAAGCGCACGATGTGCAATGGATCGCAGAGCGGGTGCACGAGAACATCCGCGATCATCTGAATATCGACGGTGACGGCATGCCGAGCTGGATCCTGCAACGCAGGAACGAGGCGGCGGGGGATAGGAACGCCGAAGCGTCCGCGTAGAGATTCAGCGCCAGATGAAGCGGAGAAGTGGCTGCATATGGGCGGCGAAATTGTGATGTGGCGTAAATCTGATAGTGTCTTTGGCTAATGAGCCCCGATACGTTTGAGCTGCCGCTGGACATTGCGCGGTTCGATATTCCCGAACGGACGATTGCAGCTTCTGTCGCCTTGAAAGACGAAGAGCAGGCAGGAATGGAAAAGAGTGTGCCTCTGCTTGAGTCTCATGAAGATCCTGATTTGCAACTGATGTTCGTGCGTTCCAGGATTCGCGACAGTATTGACTGCGCCCTTTCTTCCGATGCCGGTTCGAACCTGCAGTCCACGATTGACCGGGCACGTGGGTATATTGCGGCTGCATTCTCCCTCAGCATCGACGAGCTTCGTCACGACTTCGAGGCATTTCTACGTGAACGGGAGGAGAAGAGCAGCGTTTCGCTCGGCGAGCGTTTCTCTGTGGCGATGGCGGAGGAGCATCGCAGCGAGCGGTCATGTCGGATATTTTCCGTCCTGAAGCCCGATATTGCCCATTGGAAGTACCAGCTGACGAGTGCGTTTCTTGCGAAGGGGCAATGCCCTCCCGAAGGCGACCAGGTGCACGGTTTTGTCTTCCGGCAATATGAAATAGCCAGGGCAGAATGCGAGGAAAACGGTGGAAGTGAGGAATCGCCCGAGCAGGCGGGGCTGCGCATCGGGCGGGAGCTGGACGAGCTTTTTGCCTCGGATCCCGGAGAATTGGTGGCGATATTCGAGGCAGGCAATGGACCGCCGCAGGACATGCAGTTCGCGTAGAATGACGGCATGGACATCTACGCCCTCCTCGACCGGCACGGCATCGCGTACCGGCGCTTCGACCATCCCGCCGTCTTCACGGTGGAGCAGTCGCATGCGTTGCGGACCGCAGACATGCCCGGCAAGGATACAAAGAACCTGTTTTTAAGGGACGAGAAAGGAACGCGGCACTTCCTCGTGACCGTCGGGCATGAGAAGAGGGTAGACATCAAGGCACTGAGAAAAATCCTGAACGCATCGAAACTCTCATTCGGTTCCCCCGAGCGGCTCAGGGCACATCTGGGCGTCGAGCCCGGGTCTGTGACGCTCCTCGGCCTCGTCAACGATCCGGGCCATGCAGTCGAGTTCTACATCGACCGGGCGCTCTGGGACGCCGAGGGCATCTGCTGCCACCCGCTCGTGAACACCGCCACCCTCTGCATCCCGCACGAGGGCATCGTCGCGTTCCTGCAGGCGACGGGGCACGAGGCGCATGTGATCGAAGTTCCAGCGATAATGACCAATGACTCGGGCCAATGACACAATGACCAATAAGAATTTTTTTAAAAAAGTATTACCATACCTGGTCATTGGTCACTGCGTCATTGGTCATTCGGGTCATCCGAAAATGATCCTGACCCCACCGAGCGCCGCATAGTCAAACGAGTGGCTGCTATGGATGGAACCGATGAAGATGCGGTTCTTGGGGATGTGCAATTCCTTCGAGACGGTATCGATGAGCCGGGGGTTGAAATCGGCCTTCCTGTGCAGCAGTTCGATGTGCAGGTGGCGATAGAAGCCGGCGTTGTGCAGGTGGGGGATGGCATCGGCAATGGCCCGGTAGCGCAGATCGGTCTTGGCATCGGTGCTCGAGCAGTGGATGAGCGTGATGCGCCTGCCGGTCTCGTTGCGGTTGATGTAGTCGAGGATGGGCTGGAGCCTGCCCACCTTGTGGATGAACACCACGAACTGTCCCTCGGTGATGTAGCGGAACCGGCGTTCCAGGAAGCGGTGGAGGGGCGGCAGGACTTTCGTGAACCGCAGGGTGAATTTCAAAACGTAGTCCTGGTAAATGATGCTGAGAACCAGGAGCAGCGCGGGCAGGAAGTAGATCTCGAAAAACAGGAGGTTGTCGGGGTCGATGCGGATGTTTCCAAGGATGCCGACGGCCGTAGCGGTCATCGCCAGGATCACGAGGAGCAGAGGCGCGCGGTATGTGCGCTTGAGGCTGTGGCGTGCTTCGCGGAGCACCAGGTTGCCCAGGGCGAAGAGCGTCATGACGCCAAGGAACGCGATCGTGTAGACCCCTGCGAGCGAAAGCAGATCGCCGTTCGTGAGCACCAAAATGGAGCCGCACAGCACGAAGAAGGCGAGCACGATGCGCGGGAAGGACCCCCGGCTGTTCTTTTTACTGAGGACGGACGGGATGCATCCGTCGGCGCTCATGCGGTGCAGGAGGCCGCTCACACCCACGTAGGCAGTGAGCACGGCGCCGCACAGCACCAGGAAAGCATCGATGGATACCAGCACCTGAAACCAGTGGCCGCCAATGGCCAGCGCGGCGTCCGCAAGGAGGAAGTCCTTTGCCGCAATAATGCTGCCGTACGGCATGCCCTGCAGCACCACGAGTGCGATGAGCGGATTGAAGATCGTGACGCCTACGAGCATGTTGCGTAACGTTTTGCGGAACACGCCGTGCTCCTGTTCCTCCACGAAGTTTGCTGAGCTCTCGAAACCCGAGACGCCGAGCAGCGAGGCCGAGAAGGCCAGGTAGAGCGTCGGGAGCAAGCCGCCGTTCCTAGCGATCACGGCGCCCGTTTCGGCTGCGTTTGCGGCGAAGTGCACTTCCCCCTTCAATACGAAGAGCAGGCCCAGGACCAGGAACGCAGTGAGCGTCACGACGTGGGTCACGAAGATAGCAATTGCAACACGGGCGGAGTCCTTTACGCCGGAAATCACGAGCATCGCGAAGCTGAAGAGCACCAGGAGCGTGATGAGGATGACCGGAGTGAGCCCGATATGGAGCGATGACAGCAGGGGAATCTCGGGCACCCGTTCTTCGAACAGCAGAATCTTATTGAGGTACTCCACGCCCACTTTCGCGGAAATGACGGCAGTGGCCACGTACGACAGGAGCGTCATGATGCCCGCGGTGGCTGCGATGATCTTCGATGTGCCGTTGAGCAGGCAGTTGTAGGCCCCGCCGTTGACGGGAAGCGCCTCGACCACTTCGGTATAGACTTTTTTGTACAGGTACAGCACGAAGCCGATGGCAAGCAGCACGAGCGGCGCATAGATGCCCGCAAACAGGATCGCAATGCCCGACACGTACAGAGCCGAGCTCAGGATGTCGTTTCCGCAGATAGCGGTTGCGGCTAATTGGCCCAATTTTTCATGTTTCTGTTTCGATTTCATACAATAAGGTATTGTACCATATAAACAGGATAAATGAAATATGCCGTGCGCATTCGTATCACGGTAGTAGAAAGATTTCAAGACTACCGGCTTCGAGATATCAGCGGTACACCACCAGCGTCCCCGCGATCATGTCGTGTAGGCCCTGCTTCTTCGGCGTGAAGGCGGCCATGAGGTACCCGATGCCGAGGATCACCGCCGAGATGTATTTGGCGAAGTGGCGCCCGGTGGCGTGCAGGAAACTGAGGCGGTGGCCGTGCATGTCGGTGACCATGATGCCCATGATGCGCTTGCCGATGGTGGCCTGCGTCGGACTGCTCTCCTGGTACGCGCCGTAGAGCCACGCGAGGATCATCGAGAGGATGCCCGGCACCTGTGATTCGCCCTGTCCTCCCAGGATCATGCCGACCAGGTAGCCGGCGATGCCGATGATGAGGCTGTCGATGATGGCCGCGACGACGCGAACCCAAAAACCGGCGTAACGATGAGCAGGAGTCTCCATGGAGAGGGGGGAAAACGCGGCCATTCTACGCCTTCAGCGTTTCGGTTCAATCTCAATGACCCCGCGGCGGAAGTCGCGGCGCACGTCCCTGGGGATCAGCTGCAATGCAATGGTGCAGAACAGAATGATGACGCCGAGATCATCCAGCTGCCCCAGCAGCGGGATGAGGTCGGGGATGATATCGAACGGGAAGACGAGGTAGAGGAGTGCTATCCACGGCAGGAAGCGCGGCGCGGCGGGCGTGCGCGCGTCGGCGGCGGCGTAGCGGTAGAGCAGCCATGCATTATGGAGGCGTGTCCGGAAGCGCATGCATGGAGTATGACACCGTGCGCGCCGCGCCGCATATGTTTTGTCACGTTCTCACGGTGCCTGCCACATGCGCCGGTCCTGCAGGGTCACGGGCGGCAGCGGAGCTTTGACGGTTAGGGGAGCTTTCCCGTTCAGATGCGGCTTTTCGTCCGATGCGTGTACTTTTTTCTCTTCGGGCAGGAGTAATCCGCTGCCAAAGTTCATTTCGAACCACGGAGGCAGCCCGTAGTGCGCGTCGCGGACCTTTTTGGTGAACACATGCGTGCAATGCTCCTGGAGCATGGCGCGCGTTGAATAGACGTTGTAGAGGATGATCCGCACGTCCTTTGCCGAGAAGGTTGTAATAATGCCCCAGAGCTTTTCCAGATCTTCGGGAGAGAGGTACGAGAAGGGGATGCTGAGTACGATCGCTTGCAGCTTGCGCCCGTCGAGCGCCGTTCCCAACTCGTCACGGCACTGTTGCGCCCATTGCCTCACCAGGTGCACCCGCTTGTCCTCCGCCACGCGCGGTCGTTCCCGCCGGATGAAATCGAGGAACTCCGCGTTGCAGTCCACCGCTATGTATACCCCGTTCTCCGACAATAACTTCCTCTGCGCCACGACCACCTCGATCAGGCGCCCGCTTCCCGGACCGAATTCAGCAATCGCATCCGTTCCTTGCGGGATGGATTTCGACAGATCCTCAAAAAACTTCCACCGCGGCGGCATCACGGCGCCCGATTGCCAGGCCGAGCCGATGTAGAGCATGTGCTCACGCGCGAAAGAACCGAGCCCCATAATGGGTGAGTATACAGAGCCGCGCGAGTATGCTGGAAAAGCCCTGCCTCTTTTCTTCCCGGAAAAGCGGCGGGTCGAAGTCCTGGCTTCTCTCCAACAAGGAGCTGGGCGAAGCTCGGCGGCCATCGATGGCCTCCGACACCGTCAGACACGATGTCTGGCGGTTATTTTGCGTTGCGTGCTTCGTTGTACTCGGCCATCCACTGGTCCGTTGCGCGCATCACCATAGCCTCGCTCTCCTGCTGCATGCGGGAGGGAAAAGTCTTCTGAAGGGTGATTGCCGGGGTTTTAACGGGGGTGGGGGTCATTCGGGTTGGAGTAAGATATAATGATTAGTGTTTATTGTCAAGTACATTGAATAGCCAATTTGACAATGAAAACATGGCTTTAGAGCGGGTCT
>CAYTEH010000026.1:13676-20543 GCA_964436765.1 uncultured Candidatus Peribacteria bacterium | reverse complement strand
TGCGCGACGCCTTCACCTGCGCGGCAAAGTCCTGGGCAGTCTTCACGGCATCCGCCTCTTTCTTAGCATCCTTGCCTGCCTGCTCGATCTTCTGATTCCTCTTGTCCACGATCGAGGACAGGAGCAGCTCGGCGGTGTCGTAGTCTCTCAGCGACTCTTTCTTTTTGCCGTCTGGCTTTTCCTTGTCCGTTTTGTCTACCTGTTCCGCCCCGCTGTGCACCACCCTTTCATCGAACGAGGGCGTTTCGCCCGGCAGGGACCCGGTGATGCAAATCAGCCGCGCCTCGCGTTCAAGCCGGTGCATGAAACGGGTGTGCTTCATGTGAGGGAGAGGATGGCGGAACCCAGTTGGCCCAGGGCACGGTTGTCGTCCCTGCGGTCTTCCAGCTCGGCGTTCGTGAAGGACTCGCGCCGGTACCGGGCAACTTGCGAATGGAGCGTCTGCATATAGCCCTCGTACGCCTGCTCGTACCGCTCGAAGGCAAGCTCGTACCGCTGCTTGCGCCGCTGGAGGTCTTCGCGGCTCTCGCCCTTGTATTTTGCGGGGATCGTCTTGAGGCCTTCGCTCGTGAGCTCCGGCTCAATATGCCCCATGATGGCGTCAAAAATCTCCTGACCCGTGGGGACCTTCGGCGGCAGGATAACCGATGCGGGGTTCGGCGTGGGCATCATCGTAGTATAGCGGAAAATGCGGGAGACCGCCAGTTCGCCAGGCCACGACGCGAGGATACAAGAGATCAAAAGGATAGGAACGATTCAAAGGAACCGGGCCTGATCGCTTTCATCTTTTGCATCCTCAATCCTTTGCATCCTTTTCCTCTTCTGACTCCTTTGAGTCCTTCTTCTTCGCCTCCTTCTTCCTCTGCAGATGCCCCACTTCCTCAGCCAGATAATCCACCCAGTCCTTCCCCTTCGCCTTGGACATCAGCACCGATTCGGTGAGGCGGAGCGTCGAGCCGCTGATCTTCCACTGCGGGTTCACCGAGAGGAGCTGCATGATTTCCTTGGCGGTCACGCGGGGACTCAGCGTCAGGATGATCTGCCGGTCGCCGGACCCATCCTCCATTTTGACGCGCAGGACGCCCGAGCGGCGGCAGGCGAGGCGGAGGCGAAGGATGCTGAAGAGGTGCATCACGGCCGTGGGCGGCTCGCCGTATTCCTCGCGCAGGTCGTTCTCGAATTCCTTGAGGATGACTTCGTCGTCGCTGCCCGCGAGCTTCTGGTACACCGAGATCTTCTCGTCGCTGTCAGTGATGTAGAAGGTCGGGATGAGCGCCTCCACGGGGAGCTGGATCTCGACCTGGGCGGTCTCAATCTCCTCGTCGCCCTCTTTCCGGCCGCTCTTCAGGTCTTCGACGGCGTGCTTGAGCATCCGCAGGTAGTGGCTGACACCGACGGTCTGCATGGTTCCCGACTGGCTGGCGCCGAGGATTTCGCCCGCGCCGCGGATCTCCAGGTCGCGCATGGCCACCTGGAACCCCGAGCCGAGCTCGCACGCCTCCACAATGGCACGGAGGCGCTTCTTGGCGTCGTCCTTGAGCTTCTGCGTGTGGTACAGGAAGTACGCATACGCCTGGAGTTTTGAGCGGCCGACGCGACCGCGGAGCTGGTAGAGCTGCGAGAGGCCGAACCGCTCGGCTTCGTTGACGATGAGCGTGTTCGCGCGCGGCAGGTCGATCCCGTTCTCGATGATGGTGGAGCTCACGAGCACGTCGTATTTTCCTTCCTTGAAGTCGACGATGCGCTCCTCGAGCTGCTCGGGCTTCAGCTGCCCGTGCCCCACGACGAAGGTCGCCTCGGGGACGAGCGCACGGAGCTTCTGCGCGAAGGCATCGATGGTTTCCACCCTGTTGTGGAGCACGAACGACTGCCCCTTGCGCTTGAGTTCCGTGAGGATCGACTGGCGCACGAGTTCGTCGGAGTATTTGCGGACCTCGGTGATGATGGGAAGGCGCCCGGGCGGGGGAGTGGTGATGGTGGTGATGTCGCGAAGCTTGTGGAGACCGAGGTTGAGCGTGCGCGGGATGGGGGTCGCGGTGAGGGTCAGAATATCGACCGAGGCGCGCATCTCCTTGAACTTCTCCTTCTGCTTCACGCCGAACCGCTGCTCTTCATCGATAATCACCAATCCCAGATTCAAAAACTGCACATCATCCTGCAGCAGCCGGTGCGTGCCGATCACCACCTGCACGTCGCCTTTCCGGAGGCCTGCAAGCACCTTCGTCTGTTCCGCCTGCGTACGGAACCGGCTGAGCATTTCCACCCGCATGCCGAAAGGCTTCATGCGCTCGAGGAAATTCCGGTAGTGCTGGTCCGCAAGAATCGTGATGGGCGCGATCACCGCCACCTGCTTGCCCGCGTCGGCTGCCTTGAAGGCGGCGCGCATCGCCACTTCCGTTTTCCCGAACCCGACGTCTCCGCACACGAGGCGGTCCATGGGATGCTCGCTCTCCATATCCGCCTTGATGTCCTGAATGGCCTTCATCTGGCCGGGAGTCTCCTCGTACGGAAACGCTTCCTCGAACTTGCGCTGCCGTTCGCTGTCTTCGGTGAAGGAATGCCCCTTGCTCTTGGCGCGCTTGGCGTAGAGCTGGAGCAGTTCTTTGGCTATCTGCTGCGTCTCCTTGCGCATCTTCTCGGTGAGCTTCTTCCATTCCACGGTCCCGAGGCGCGTGAGAGTGGGCTCCATGCCCTCCTCGTGCACATACTTACTCAGCTTGTCCGCCTGATCGACGGGCACGAAGAGCTTGTCGCCCTCGGCGTAGGTGAGTTCCAGATACTCGCGCGCGACGTTGTCGATCTCCTTCTGCGTCATGCCCTCGAAGTGCCCGATGCCGTGCTCCATGTGCACCACGTAGTCGCCCGGCTGCAGACTGGTGATGAAATCGAGAGCGAGCTTGGCGACGCTCCTCTGCTTGCCGGCCTTGCGGAGCGAGAAGATCTCGCGGTCCGTCAGGAGCGCGCAGTGGCTGTCGGGGTTCTGGATGGAGTGGGGGAGCAGGTCATCCTCGTCCGCATGGATGAGCGTGATGGCCCCGGGCCTGCGCTCAGCCTTGGACGTATGCGGCACATGTTCCTCCTGCAGCACTTCTTCCAGCTCTTTCAGGCGTTTTGTGACGACGATCAGCGTCCAGTCCTGCGTGAGCTTGTCGCGCACGTCGTTGAGGAAATCCGTGAGGGTGTAGAACTTCAGCACCGAGAGGTAGCGCACGTGCGAGTGGTATTTCACCGACTCCGGGAACGCCGTGAAGCTGAGCGTGGCGCCCTTCGCCGGTGGCAAGACGTCGTCCTGGTCATCGAGGATCAGCAGCGCGTGCTTCGTGAATTGGTCGCGGATGGGAGCGGTTCGTTCGTACATTGCCGGAAACACATCGAGTGAGTCGCCATGGGGCGTGGTGATGGAGAGATCGTCTTTGTCCACCGCCACGATGGTGCTCACCACTTCGAAGTCGAACGAGACGCGGTACGAATGCAGTGCCTGGATGGGGTAGATGTCGAGCACGTCGCCGATGCGCCGGTACTGGCCGGGGTGCAGGTACATGTCGTCGCCGTGGCTATACCCACGCTCGATGAGGCTTTCGAAGAACTGCGTGAAGTTCACCTTCTTCCCCTTCTCGAGCGTCACTTTCCGGTCTTCCAGCTCGCTATAGAGAGGGAACTCAGCATCCCAGGTGGCCCGGTCCATCACGAACACGCCGTCGCCCCCGGGCGAACCGCTTTGCTCCATAAAAAGCAGGAATGTCTGCAGCTGCTCCGGCGTAATGCCGCCATCGGCGTCGGCGACGGGCTCGATGCCGTGCGTGGTCTGCCCAAAAAACTGAAGCCAGTGACGGAGCCCCTCCACGCCCGCCTCATTCTGCGTCACAAGCAACGATGTGCGCGGATGGAACCCGAGCAGGTGGCTGATGAGCATCGCCTTGGCCGTCTCGTTACTGGCGCCGGACAGCACAAGCCGACCCTCCGCTTTGAGCAGATCAGCTAATTCCCGATGAGTGTCCCTCCCTAAAAGGAGAGAAGGTTCCATGCGTTTGTAGGATCGAAAATGTCCTCAAACCCCCAAGGCGCCCGGCCGCAAAAGCGATCGGAACGCTGGATGTCTGTTGATGAAGATATTATAGAGGATTAGCGGGCAAAGACAAGTGTCGACCCAGCACTAAGTCCCCTAGGCAACTCATTTCTGACCACTCTGAAAAACATTCATTGCTACCGACCGACCGCCCTGCACAAGAGAATCCACAGGACTTTTCGGTGCTGTATTCGCAAGCTGGCTCATTTGCAGGGTTTGCAAATAATTCACAATTCCAAGAACGAGTGCATCATCAATATCGCCATCATTAACATCATCTGACATTTTTACAGCCTTCGAGATCATTGAACCAATGATTCTTTTCTGACCTCCATCTAAAACAGCTTTCTTGCCGTGTTGGGCAAGTTCAAGTATCTGGCTACAGGCCAGACCCTCCAAAGAAAGTCGCCTGGTGTTCCATGTACGATTGTCGGGATCTTTGCTTGTGGACATCTGCTCATAACAAAGTCTTTCGTACTCATTGCGGCTGGCCAAAAATTCTTCGGCAGACCCAATAGAGTGTTGAATGGGCTTAAGTTGCGCCCAGCGCTCTCTCGCTATATTTGTTTTTTCCATATACTCAGCAAATGAATAATATTTTTGGCTCAAGATTGAAAATTTCTTGCTTTATTTATCTTTTTTTCGATCGCATTAGCGATATGGTCATGGACACTTTTTATCTCAATATTCAGGCGCCGTATAACTTCGTCTTTTTGAGATTCATCAATGCCGTACAAAGCTTCTGATTTTTTCCCTACCTGTTTCAATGTATAAGAACGAAGCAATTCCCGTATCTGCTGTACATCTGGCGCGTTAGTTGAATCAACACCCATAAAGCTAAGCACATCTTCTTCTGTCATTGGTCCAAATGCTGCTGCTAAAATGGCCTCTATTTTTCCATTGGTGCTGAGTTGATTAAAGTCTTCCATAAGAATTATTATACTATATTTTATTATAAAATGCAATAATCACATTACTACTCAATATATTCTCACGGCGAGCCCTGGCTCGGCGCTCAGGATGATATGGACTTGCTCCTCCTACATCCTCAAGGGCATGATCATGGTTCGACCCTTCGGCAGGGCTCAGGGCAGGCTCAGCTCACCATGACAATGCCCGATGTCACTCCTCCTGCATCCTGAGCGGCATGATCAGGTGCAGGTATTTGTCGTTGCCTGGGATCTTGAACACTGCCGGGTGCTGACTGTCCTGCATGTGCATTGTGACCGACTCTGAATCGATGTGGTTTAAAAAGTCGAGCAGGTACGAGGAGCTGAGCGCGATCTTGTTCTCGCTGCCGGTCACCTCCGTCGCAAGCATCGCCTCATCGCGGCCCGCTGGCGTCTGGGGCGTGAAGATGCGCGATTCACCCTGCTTGAAGTGGAACGTGAGGTTGTTGTTCACCTCCTTCGCGAAGTAATGCATGCGCTTCACTGCCGGCATGAAATCAGTGAGGGATAGTTGCACGGTGGTCGCCGACTCTTTGGGAATGATCTGCTCGTAGTTGGGGAATTTGCCGTCAATAAGACGGGAAAGGAGCCGCGTGCGGCCCACGCTGATTTCAATCTGCTGGCGCCCGAGCGCGATACTCACCTTATCGCTCTTCTTTTCTTCGTCCCGTACGCCACCCTCCTTCGACTTCTTCTCTTTCTTCTCTGCCTTCATGCCCCCAAGAACGACCCTGAGCTCGTCTAATACCTTCACTGGAATGATGCACGACATATCCGCCCCCTGGTCATCCATGGCGATCGTATATTCCGACAACCGGTAACTGTCGGTGGCGGCGAGAATGATGGAAGTTGCATTCCTGCGCATATACACGCCCGAAAGAACCGGCCGCAGAGTGGTCTTTGCCGAGGAGAATGTAACCAGATGCAATGCCTCCAGCAGGGGGCCGATGCCAATGGAGAACTCTGACTGCTTGTCCACCGGACTGATGGTGGGGTATTCGCTCGCCGCCTCGCCCGCAATGCTCGCCTTGGCATGCTTCGATGACACCTTTACCTGGGTGCCGTCTTTTACTTCCAGCACCATCTCGGCATCGGTATTAAATTGAACGAAGTTCAACATCGCCTTGGCTGGAACCGTCACGGTGCCTTCGCTTTCGATACTCGCATTGAAACTGGTCACAATACTTAACTCCAAATCAGTCGCACTGACGGTACACACGCCTCCTTTCACATCCATTAATATATTCCCAAGAATCGGCAGAGCCTGCTGACCCCCAATCGCGCGGCTTACAAGCTGCAATGATTCAAGAAAATCCTGAGTGGCGCACGAGAATTTCATAGGGGTGTGAATGTACTTCAATTAAAAAAATAAAACCAGATTTTCTTTTTTTTACACACAAACACGTCCGCAGATTTTTTCCGCCTATTGGAAGAGAGAAAAGAAATATACTGAATTCATCATCATCATAGGGTCTATCACACCATCCACATTCCAGGGTCTGATATATGGAAAAGGACGGAGAGACCTGACAGTGCTTCGCTTCCGGAAGCCAAACAGGGAATTCTTGAACAAATCGTGCGTGTGACTGCGATGTGGAAAACTCGTGGAGAAGCGATGGTGAAGCGAGGCCACTCCTCAAAAACTACAATATTGGCTTACAGAAGAGGAAATAAGGAAACACATGTGCACATCGTCGTGGAGAATGGGGGCAAGTGCGTTTCGGGCTTATCCACAGGGGTGTGGATAACTAAAATCGCATAAAAAGCACATTAAAATGATTTTAATGCGTCAAAAGAGAGTCTGGGCATCAGGGGGGACAATGGAATGTGGAGAGCGGGGTTTTCCACATG
>CAYTEH010000026.1:0-13576 GCA_964436765.1 uncultured Candidatus Peribacteria bacterium | reverse complement strand
TTTTTGCGATCGTCCATCCCCGGAACCTCAGCTTTGTTTTCCTTGATGTCCACCTTTCCTTCTTTGGTCGAAACGAAGCGCGCGTCGGGAATGTCGTGGCCGAGCATGGTCATGCCGCCCACGAACGTGCCGCCACCCACCTTCACGCCGGGGTTACAACTCACCTTGATGCCGAAGCGGCAATGGTCGCCTACGATCACCCCAAGCTTCGTGAGGCCGGTGGGGATCATGGCATCGTCGCACATCGACGAGATCTCGCCTTCGTCCAGGCGCAGGTTGCCGGTGATGCATCCGCCGCCGAAGCTCACGTTCTTGCCGATGATCGAATCGCCGAGGTACGTCATGTGCGTCCACACCGGACCCGCGAGGATCGATCCCTTTATTTCCGAGCTGTATCCCACCACGCACCGTTCGCCGATACTGGACCCGCGCACGAGCGCATTGTTGCCGATAATCGAGCCGTCCCCGATGGTGCAGGGGCCGATAACCGATGCATGTGGGAGGATGCGCACGTTTTTGCCGATGACCACGTTTCCCTCCACCACTGCGGTCTTGTGGATCTGCGCGGAGGGATCAATGGATTGTTTTTTGATCTGCCCGAGCATGAGCGGGAGCAGGTGCAGCAGGTGCCACGGGTACTTCACCGGCTGCCAGAGACCTTCGTACGGCACCGCCTTGTACTTCTTCGACTCGAACAGGGACTGCAGCGCCCGCTCGTAGCCGTCGTCACGCTTGCTTGTGATTGCCTTGAGCGCGGCGAGGAGCGACGCCGGGTCGTTATGCACGTGCGCGACGATGTTCACCAGTTTGCTCGGCTCATTTCCTTCGCCCGGCTTCTCTACGATGCCAGCGATGCGACCTGCTTTGACGCTCAAGTACCCGCCCGGGAAATAGCGTTTCACCTTCCGTGCGAGGATCGCGCCGTCCACCCCCTTCATGGAGGCCTCCTTCTGGAGGGCTTTGAGCGCGCTCACCTCAATCACGTCGTTCCCGGACACGATCAGAGTCGGCTCGTCCTTCATCTTGGGCAGCGCACTGAGGCACGCGCCCTGCATGCCGAGGTCCAGATCTTTCTGCTCGACCTGCGCGAGGCCGGGGAAGAGCTTCTTGATCTCTTTCTTATTATGCGCACCGACGACGAGAGTGATGTCTGTGATGCCAGCCGATAGCAGGGTTTCCACCTGATGCTCCGCGAGCGTCTTCCCGCAGATGGGGAACAGGGACTTCTCGCTGAGCGGCCAGAAGCGGCGGGAGCGGCCGGCGAGGAGGAGGAGGGCTTTGATGTCTCCAGTATACCCGGCGTTCCATGTGGCGGCAGAACTGATTTTTTGGCTGCATGAAGAGCAAATGTTATTGTGTCCGGAACTTCCTCTATCAACAGGTGCGGCCGTTCGGGCCGCGGGCGGCTAGTGTGATCTCATGCGCGACTTCTGGGTTTATATCCTCCGCTGCAGCGATGCCAGCTATTACGTCGGCATGACGAATGATCTCGATCGGCGGCTGCTCGAGCATACGACAGCCTTTAACGAAGGCAGCTACACGAGTGATCGGCGTCCCGTGACTCTTGTCTACTCAACATCGTTTCGTGACGTCGGTGATGCCATTTATATGGAGACGGTCGTGAAAGCGTGGAGCAGGAAAAAGAAGGAGGCATTAATTGCGGGGGATATCCAATTACTGAAGGAGCTGGCGAGGAAGAGGTTTCCAGAGCGATGGAGGAGAAAGTGCGCTGCCCGTACCGGCCTTGCCTGTCGGTTAGTGCGATTCCTCATTCGTTCCCAGCTGCATTCTCAATTGATGGGCTCATTCCTCGTACGCTCCTGACTCCATCAGGAGCTACTCGGAATGACAGTGGCATTTATTCATTCATCCCTCGTTACGCTCCCGGCTCCGCCGGGAGCTATTCGGGGACAGGGTATTTATCACGGTTCGTCGAGTAGCCCTCTGCGGAGCAGAGGGCGTACCGAGACGCCGCTCACTTCAGCGCATTGTCATCCCGAGTAGCTCGTCGCGGAGCGGCGAGCATACGAGGGAGGCTTTCTTGCTTACCATGACACCGTGGCGGGCACCTCAGGATGACATGCTCGTGCTCTTGTTACTCAAAGTTCAACCCAATCGTCCCCTCATCCTTCGTCACGCGGAGCGGAATTCCGAAGTAGCGATAGCGTTCCACGACGTCCGGGTGCGGGTGCCCGTACGAGTTGTTCTGCCCTGCCGAGATGACCCCGAGATCCGGGTCGATCGCGAGCAGCATCCCGGTGCTCGAGGACGTTCTGCTCCCGTGGTGCGGGACTTTCAGGACATCGGCATTCATCGGTGCCCCCGACGCGAGGATCGCGTTCTCGGCGCTGCGCTCAATATCGGCCGAGAAGAAGATCGAATGCTCTTTATACAGTGCGCGCAGCACGATCGCCGAGTCGTTGGTCTTCTTCAGTTCTTTCCCGAGCAGTCCGGGGTTGGGCCACAGCACATCGAGGACGAGCCCGTCGCCCATGTCGATGTCTTTCGTCGGGTCCGCGAGGAAGACGGGAATATGTTTCTCTTTGAGGAGCGTCAGGATCTCCTCGTACCGCGACGCTTTCTTGACCGTGCCCGTGAAGAGCACGCGTTTGACCTCGTACCGGCGGAGAATCTCAGGGAATGCGGCGATATGGTCCAGGTCCGGGTGCGTAAGGACCATCAGCTCGATTGTCCGGTCGAAGAAGGGGAGATGCTTCGCCAGCTGGCCCACGGTCGAGTTGTCGGGACCGCCATCGATGAGGACCTGCTTGCCCGACGGGCTCACGAGCAGGGCGCTGTCGCCCTGGCCGATATCGAGGAAGTAGGCGTGCACATGTCCGTCACCCAGCAGGGAGAGTTCATGCGCGCAGAAGACGATCAGGATGAACTCGATCGTGCAGATCCAGAGCCAGAGGCGAAGGGAGCCCTGCATGCGGGGATGATAGATCAAGACCGCGCCCGGCGGCGCCGATCCAGCTCGCGCCTCCATGCCAGGTCCCACTGGTGGCGTATTTCGTGTTCCAGCCGGAGCCAGAAGTCGGGGTCTTGTTCGGTGTGACCCTGCCTGCGCACGATCTCCTCGGCGCGCTCGCGTGAACGCTGGAGGCGGAGGCAGCTCAGGCGCAGGTCCCATTCCATGGAGTCTTCTGGGTAGAGGTCGGTCATGCGCGGTGGGGAAGAAACATGCTCACAATGAGCCGACCGCCGGCCGCGTGCAGCATGGTCGGGAAGCGAAAAATCGGCGGCATGCTGTTTTTGGGCTTCGCAAAAACGTGAACGGCGTTCCATGTGCAAAAAGAACGCTCAGTGCTTTCTCCGCATCCTCCTCCATCCCGCAATCGCCCCGCTGGCCGCCAATACCGTCACGACCCCCAGCCCCGAACTCGGCAGGCCCTTGGCTGGTACAGTGGTCACGGTCGCCGGAAGCACCGACGAGGGCGCAGACGACTTCGCGGCCGACGGCTGCCTGATGGGCGGAAGAACGGGGGCGAGCACTCCTTCGGTGGCCGTGAACGTTACCGAGGAGCGCAGAGGATCGAGGCTCAGTGCCTTTCCCGCGGCATCTTTGCCGGTCACGGCCTGCTGCACCCTCACCACGTACGTGGCGCCGCGCTTCTGTGCACGGGTGTGGAGCAGGACAGTCTTGTCCTTGATGGTGAGGCGCGTGAGCGGAATGAGGGTGCCCGAGGCATCTTCAACGGTGAAGGCCGTCTTGGCCTGGGCGGGCGGCACCGTGGTCGCGTGCGAGAAGGTGAGCAGGATGCCCGTAGCCGAATCGCTCTGCGCCTTTTCCAGTGTCAGGAGCGTCATTCCCGCCCCGGGGGCCGCAGCCGTTCCTCCCTCTGCATCCGCAGAGGATCCCTCCATGAGCGGCAGGCGCACTTCTTCGCTGAAGGAAGCAGTTTCCTCGCCATTGCTGTTTACCGGCAGCACGGCCACGTAGATTTCCCCCTTCGCGGCACGGGTCATGGAGAAGCTGGTCAGGCTTCCGTCGATCTTCTCGAAGTCGTCATATTCGCCGTTGTTCCCGATGATCGTCGACTGGCTGTAGTAGAGGTTGTACGAAGACGGCTTCTCGCCCGCCGGTGCCGCCCACGTGATTTTCGCCTGTCCGTTTCTATATTCGCCGTGCAGGCTAGTAACCGGCGCGGCGAACACCGTGCCCGTGAGGGCGACGAGGCCGAGCGCGATGCCGATGCCACGGGAGGTGCGGCGCATGGGGAAAGTGTGAGGAAGAGAAGCCACTCTATCAATTGCCTGAAGCGCTGGATGAGGTTTTAATGGACTGCTCCGGTCGCGTCAGGGCTCCAGCAATCCTCCTCGTTCGAATTCCGTGCGCTCCCCCTCCAGCGTCCCGTTCGCGCGTATGGTGATGGTGCGGGTCTTGGTGCCGAACCCTTCCGGCGCAGACTCGATCACGGCGAGGGACCCATCCGGCCGAGGGGTGACGATCGCGCCGCGTCCGTTTTTCAGGAAGGGGATGTCGTCCAATTTCCCCGAGAGGAACCGGATCCGCCCACTGCCGATGTCGACGCCCCAGCACTGTATGCATTCCGCTTTCGTCACATCCTTGAATGATGTCTGAGGGTCATCCAGATTGGCGTCGCGCTCTTTTGCGGCTTTCACGGTGGCGGGAGTCTTCCGGTCGGGCTCCGGGCGGCTCTTTCCGTTGTCGAGTGACGCCGTTCCTGCAAGCAGGATGCCGATCGCTGCAATGACCGGCGCCGAGATGCAGGCAACAGTTTTGAGCCATGGCTTCGCCTTGTTCCAGAGATACCTGTTGCGCGCTTCGTTTTTTGTCTGCTCGGTAATGAGTTGCATGGCCCCCGCGCCATCACCTGTCTTCCTGTAAGCGCAGTAGGTGCCGTATATGGCTTCAGCGATTATTTCCCAGTCGCTTTCCATTTGCTTGCCGTCGATGGTATTGGTCAGACGAATGCGCAGCCTCTGGTCAGGGTCGAGCGGAATCCACGTGGCCGGATAGCGGTTGCAAAAAAGCCGGAAGAGCCGCTGGATATCAAACACATCGCCGACGTTGTTGTCGGGTTCCGTGTTCTGGTTTTCACGCGTGAGGCCGGAGTCGTCGCCCGCCTTTTTCCAGGCGTCTGCCTCTTCATCGGGAGGTTCTTCCCACGGCATAGCGCGGCACTCTAGCAGGAATACCCCTCTTGGTCGTCATTCTCGGCACTCAGAAGCGGATTTTTGCTGGTGCAAGCAATATATTTGAATATTGCTAATATTTATAAAATATTATATAATACAAAAAACCTACATCCACTCTTCATGCCCCCAGAGCAGCCAGCGAATCGCCCCGAGCAACTCCCCGACGCGCGCGTGCAACCTCCCGAACAACCGGCCGTTGCCGTACATGCGCAGCAATTAATCGACGGCGCCGCTCGTCTGCTGGAGCCTCTGGCCCGCCGCTTCGGTATGGGGCCCGGCGCTCCGCTGGCGCTTCAGGCGGAAATGGTACGGGTTGATCCGGTGCGGCAGCTGGAGACAGATATCACCATATTCATGAAGAGGGCGATGGATGTTTGGAGAGTGCAAAGGCACCTGCGAGACATTCCGCCTGAGCTCGCAAAGACATTGATAGATATCAATCAGCGCTACCGCGCTCTGCCGCAGGATTGGCAACAGCAGCTGATCGGTTTTGAGCCAAACGGTCAGCCCCGATTGAGCCGTCGGTTCGGAAATCCCAATGAGCCTTCCATCACACTGCGTCTGAACCAGGTCGACATCATGGGTGATCCGCAGGCGGCGATTGCGGACGATATCCGCGTGGTCCGTGTCGGTCAAAATGGCGGCCCCGTCCGCAATGTCCCCCAGCCGCCGGAGCCTCCCATGCCGCTGCAACCTGCTCCTCCGCCGGACAACATCGACCGTTTCATTGCGGGCGCGCAGATCGTGGTTCAGGGGCTGGGCGCGACAAATCCTATCGTCGGAGCCGTTGGGCAACAGGCCGTAAACCTTGCAGATCTCGTGCGTCGCATGAACAGGCGGTAATCCGGCTCCGGAGAGAGAGGAACATGCTGGCGCCAGTCGTATTTTCCTGTACACTCGCGCCGCAGCATGAGTCTTAGCTTCCGTCATCTCACGTCCACCAAGCAGCTCTCGCGAGCCGACACGGACGCTATTTTGGAAGAAGCCGCGAAGATGGAGAAGATCCAGAAGAAGGGGGGCAGTGATCTCCTGAAAGGGAAAATCCTCGCCGCGCTCTTCTACGAACCCAGCACGCGCACGCGCCTTAGCTTCGAATCGGCCATGCACCGCCTTGGCGGCCACGTGATCACCGCCGAAGGAATCCAGTTCAGTTCGCTCTACAAGGGGGAGACGATCGAGGACACCATGATGATGGTGGGCGGCTACGCCGACATCATCGCCATGCGCCACCCCGAGCAGGGCAGCGCCGACACCGCCGCAAGCGTCAGCCCCGTGCCGTTCATCAATGCCGGCGACGGGCCCGGGCAGCACCCCACGCAGGCGCTGCTGGACCTGTACACCATCAAGAAGGAATGCGGAAAAATCGACGGCATCCACATCACCATGGTGGGAGATTTGCGCTACGGCCGCACGGTGCATTCGCTCAGCTTCCTCCTGGGCCTCTACAAGAACGTGAAGTTTACGCTCGTCTCGCCCGCCGAGCTCACGATGCCCGAGAAGGTGACGGGGTTCTTTAGAGAGAAAGGGATCGAATTCACGGAAACGGATGATCTCGCGACGTCACTCGACTCCGACGTTGTCTACATGACGCGCGTCCAGAAAGAACGGTTCGCCGACAACTCCGAGTACGAGCGCCTCAAGCTCAAGTACGTCCTTACCGCGAAGATGCTCAAGGGGAAGAAGGCCATCGTGATGCACCCGCTCCCCCGCGTGGGCGAGATCGCCACCGACGTCGACGCCCTCCCGAACGCCGCCTACTTCCGCCAGGCCAATAACGGCGTGCCCGTGCGCATGGCGCTTCTCAAAATGCTCCTCGACCGATGATGCCCTCGCTCTACCTATTGCTTCCGATTTTGTTCCTCGGAGGCATTGTTTCCACGATCGCGGGCGGGGGGCTCGGGATCCTCCTCACGATCGCCGCCACGTTTTTCATCGACGTCCGCGCGAGCGTGGTGCTGGTGTCGCTGCTCGCGTTCGTCATCCAGATCGTCAAAATCATTCACTTCCGGCGCTATGCGCGCTGGGACATCGTCCGGTGGTACCTGGTGCTGGGCGTCCCCTGCAGCTTCGCGGGGGGCTGGCTGCTCTTCGTGCTTCCGGAGCGAGCGGTGGAGATCACTGTTGGACTCCTGTGCATCGCGTTCTGCACAGTCGATCTCGCATTCGGGACGCCTAAGATACGCCCGTCGAAGGCGAATCTGCTCGGCCTCGGCGCCGTCAACGGATTCCTGGGCGGCATGGTGGGCAACGGCGCGCTGCTCCGGTCGCCCGTGCTGCTCGCGTTCGGGCTCACCAAGGAGCAGTTTGTGGGGACGTCGTCCCTCATCGCGTTTTTCATGAACGTGGGGAAGACGTCCGTGTATCTGACGCGCTTCGAGTGGTCGCGCGAGATCGTCCTGCTCCTCGTCCTCTCTGTTCCGGCTGTGTACGCGGGTGTTAGTATCGGCAAGCACATCCTTGCACTCGTGAAGCCGGCCGTCTTCGAGCGGTTCCTCACGGTCATCGTCTTCCTGGGCGCCATCCGTCTCATCTTCTTCTCATAGCCAGCATGTCATCCTGAGGCGCCCGCCCGGCTGCGACTTACTTCGGGAAAATGTTGATGGGCGGGCCACGAAGGACGACATGTGGCATAAAGATATACCGCCCTGATGCTTCGTGGGCGCGCAATCATCGGATACAAAATGTCAGCTGCGTGTTGCGCGCCACCTCAGCATGACATCTGGTCGGCGCTTCTGCGTACACCACTTCGTTTTGCATACCATTCAAGATTGAACTGTTCCTGATGCATGAGAGCCTCTTTTTTCTTTCTACCCCACCCCTTCAATTGCTTCTCCCATGCAATCGCCTCATTGATATCTCTGAACTGCGCTGAGTACACCAAGGTCACAGGCCTTCTTTTGTGCGTAAATGCCTTCTTGTTCGTTCCGTTCTGATGCTGATCAATGCGATATGTAATGTCATTTGTGACACCGACGTAGTACTTCCCATCACAGCACCTGAGCATGTAGACCCAATAGTGACGCATATGATCAAGCTAGTGGTCTGCTACCCACGCGGCCACGCCCTCTGTTTCGGAAAGTTTTGATACACAGCACTTTTACCCTACAGGAAGACAAAAAATCAGTTCTGCCTCCTCATGGAACGCCTGTCCCGATACAATGGTTTCGCTTGGGTTCCATTCTCATCAAAAACGGCACCATCGTCCGCTCCGGCGGGGAGGAGAGGGCGGATGTGTTGATTGAAGATGGAATCATCAGGTCGATCACTCCTTCCGAACTAAAAACTAAAAACCAGGAACTAAAAACCAATTATACGATTGTTGATGCAACAGGGTTGTTGCTCTTCCCCGGCCTCATCGACTGCCACGTGCACTTCCGCGAGCCTGGGCTCGAGCACAAGGAGACGATAGCTACCGGCATGGGAGCGGCGTTTGCAGGAGGCGTCACGACTGTGTGTGAGATGCCAAATACCATTCCGCCCACAGTCACTGTCGATGCGTTGGCGGACAAGATCCGGCGATGGGATCGGTCTGTCATCCCGAGTAGCTCGCGCGGTCAGCGCGAGCGTATCGAGGGAAGGTTTTTCTTCGGAGTCACCGAGAAAGAACATCTCGCCGAACTCAGACGCCTGTTCACGGATCCCTCACTGACGGACCTTCGTTCGCGCTGCTGCGGGGTGAAGCTCTATCTCGATCACTCGACGGGGAACCAGAAGGTCGCCGGCGCGATTGTGGAAGACATCTTCAAGACGTGCGCGGAGCTTGGGCTAACGCTCGTTGCGCACTGCGAGGATAGCGACATGAACGCGCAGTCCGCAGCCAAAAACACGCGGTCCGATATTGCCGCGCATTCCGAGGTGCGCCCCGCGGAATCGGAGGCAAAGTCGATTGAGTTCGCCATCGGGCTCGCAAAAAAATTCGGGACAAAATTCCATGTCGCGCATCTCTCCACGAAGCAAGGAATCGACCTGGTGCGCGCCGCGAAAAAATCCGGCATCACGGTCACGTGCGAGGTCGCTCCTCATCACCTCTTCCTGACGACCGACGATTACGCCAGCCTCGGCACGCTTGCGAAAATGAATCCGCCGCTGCGCACGCGCGAGCATCAGGAAGCTCTCTGGAAAGGCGTCGCGGACGGCACGGTCGACTGCGTCTCTACCGACCACGCGCCGCACACGCTCGAGGAGAAAAAATCAGGGCAGCCACTCAGCGCTCCTTCGGGAGTTCCCGGAGTCGAGACGATGGTACCGTTGCTGCTCAGTGTCGCGGCGGGAAAAAATCCCAAATCCCAACTCCAAAATCCCAAGCTGACACATCAGGACATCGTCCGTCTCTGCTTCGCAAGCCCCAACCGCATCTTCGGCCTCGGCAAACAGGGGATCAAAGAAGGCGCGCCGGCCGACATCGCGATCGTCGACCCGAAGGCCGAATGGACGATTCATGGCAAAAAACTCCACAGCAAGTGCGGTTGGACGCCGTTCGAGGGTTGGGCGGTGACCGGTGCGGTCACGAAAGTGGTATAGCATCACAATCACCCGGTTCCATCAATAGGGCGGAAGGGCGTTTTCTGTTATAATCTTTTGAAGCTTTCGGCTTTCCCACACCAAACACACACATGTCGATCCCGCTCTACCTGACGGCTGAGGAACGGATGGTGTTCGAGAAGCTTCCCGCGAAGGTGCGGGAGGGGTGGATCGTGATGGAGGAGATGCTCACGAGTTACGAGACGGAGCGGCAGCTGAAAGTCCGGCGCAATATTTTCCGCAGGAAGGATCCGGCGTTCGAAGCGTTGCTGGCAAAACTGGAGGGCATGAAAGAGCCGGGGTCCTTCGACGATGCCATGGCTGCAATCGGCTGCGTGCCCAAGTCTTTGATCATGAACCTGCTCTTCACCAT
The DNA here is from genome assembly GCA_964436765.1 of uncultured Candidatus Peribacteria bacterium. Taxonomy (GTDB): domain Bacteria; phylum Patescibacteriota; class Gracilibacteria; order Peribacterales; family Peribacteraceae; genus CAYTEH01. The sequence goes on along the minus strand of CAYTEH010000026.1, from coordinate 3,519 downwards.
GGGGGCCGGCTTCCTGCGCGAGTGCGTGCAGGGCGTCCTTGGCTCGGTGAAGATCGCGGATGACCTGCGGGCGGTGGCCGAACTCTCAGGCCTGCGGCATCTCCTCCTGGAATCGAATCTCAAACCGGCTTCTTCACCACACACCTCATGAGTTCACATGAAGGCGCAATGGAACGGCATGAAGCGCGCGTGGAAGGCATGCGCGCGGTGCTCGAGGATCACGGCCTGGATACCTCGCTTGCCGCCAGTCTCGCGCTCCGGGACAGGCGCACGCTGGCAAGCGCGCTTCCGGGGGCGCATCCCGATGTCATCGCCGATCTGGAAGACGCCCACGACGAGGCGGAGCGCCGCGAGGGGTTCCTGATGAAAGCGATCAAGTTTCCGTTCCGGCATCCGATCATTACGGCATTGGGCGCAGGCGCAGCGGCGTTCCTGGCGCCCGTCATCGTATCCGGGGCGTGGTCGCGTATGGAGGCGGGGGGCGTAAGGACGGTGATGGATCGGGTCATGCGCTTCTTCAGGCCCGGGCAGGTGTTTGCGACTCCCGCTCCGCCCGCTCCCGCACTGGAGGTGACTCCGCCGGGAGGTTTCGTATGAGCGCATTCATCGGACACCGACATCCATCTCCATGACAAATTTTGAAACAGCAATCGGCGATCTGGGCGGCGCCCTCACGGGGCCGGGCAACAGCATCCGCGAGATGTTGCCCGTCGAACGGGAGGCGATCATCAAGTTACTCTCCGGATGCACCGATGAGATAGTTCGCAGCCAGGTGGCCAAAATGATAATGGCAAGCACGGGTCTGGCCGCGGCGCGCAAACAGCAGGTGATCGATTTGCTGCCTCAGGCGCAGGATCCCGTGGCGCGTGAGCGCATCGTGGGATTGCTTCGCCAGCGCACGCTGGTGCTGCCCGGCGGGCGCGAGGTGCCCATGTTTCTTACGGCTGGCGAACCGATTACGGAAATTGCCATCCGCGACGCCGCCACCGCCATGTTCGAGGATCCGGGACTGACGGGGTACGAGCGGGCGTTCGTGATGAACGTGCTTCTGCGCCAGCGCCAGCGCCTTCGGCAGCGTCAGGTTGCCAACCCCAACGAGCGGGAACGCGAGCAACAGCTGGACAATGCACACTGGCAGACATTTTTTGAATACGTCGGCGGCAACGTGGTGGAGTATTACCAGAACATGCAGGCGTATTCGCGCATGCGGCAGCAGTATCCCACCGTGACCGTTTCCCGGGAACTGGAGACGGAGGCTGTGACGCATATGAACGCGCTCAGTGCCACCCTACACATCAGAGGGCGCCTCGGGAATTACGGGGCGATGATCCTCATGAAAAAGGAGGCGCGCGAAGAAAGGGAGGCTGCAGTGAAGGCCGGCAACCAGGAACGGGCAAAGCAGATTCAGGAGCGAATCGATCAGCTGACCCGGCAGGTCGGGACCGCACGCAGTTCCATCCAAAGCCATTTGGAAGCTCAGAGCCCGGCGAATGTTATCGAATGCCGTTCGCCCGAAGCCGTTGCGGCCGCGCCCGCCGAGTGGAGAGCGGCCGGCCGAGTCAGCATTCCCGTCGTGCAGTTCATCAATGCCGACACGCAGCCCGCCGATCTGGAAAAGCTGGCCCTCGCCGCACGTCTGGTGGATGCCGAGATCAGCTGGATCATGTCCTATGCTCCGGGCACGCCGGGGTATCCGCAGCAGGCGCAGGGGATTCTGGAGAACGCGCAAAAATTTGTGAAGGAACGGTATCAGAACATGACCGGGCAAATCGATCTGGCCACCCAGGAGTATCTGGCACAGAACGTGCCCATGCCTTCGGAGCGGCTGATCGGAGAAGTACTGGAAGCCGCGCTTCGGCAAAATGTCGAAGAGGAGCAAAAGTTGCCCCGTCCGCGCCCGCGGCCTCCGCAGCCGAACCCCACCGAGACGCAAATCCGCGACGCAGACCCCGAACTCTGGCGTATACGTGATGCCCGCAACAGGATTATTGCCCAGATGCTGGAGCAGAACCGCACGGGAGGCATCGGCACCATCCGGTCCATTCGCCAGCTCACAGTCCACCATGCCCTTGGTGAAATTATCGCCGGTCCCGCGCTTTCCGTGGCCGAAGACGGCGTACGGGAAAGCATTATCAAATCCCTTCCCCGCTGCAATGAAGAGGCTGTCCGCGCATCGGTCATAAAGAAGATCATGGCGCATGGCAATCTGTCGGAGACGGTGCGGGGGCGGATCGTGGAGCTGCTTCCGACGGCGCATAGCGATCCCGCCGCGCGCGAAGAGATTGCCAAATTGATTCCTCAGGACACCGCCCGCGTCCGTGAGTACATTGAGAAAACGCTTCAGCAGGAACTCGGCAAATTCACGGCATATTTCGATCTCGCACTCGGCCCGAATGGCGCCCTCCGCATGGATGTGCCGGCTTCGATTGAAGAAATGTTCACGCAGACGGGCCGCCGGCAGATGCATCGCATGCTGGAAACGACCATAGCGATACGGTCATCGCCCCGCGATCTGGTGCGCGCCCTGCCCGCCGTCGCCGTTCTCAGGCGCCTGCCCTGGGTGGGTGATTATCTGGCTCCCGCATCCGCCGATGAACACCGCGCCAAGCTGATGGGTGACGTGCGCGAATCCATGGGATTCCCGCGCGATTTCGACATTCTCACGGGCGCCATCGAAAACCTGCCCGAAGCCAACCGCAAAATAATCGAGGGGCGCCGGAAGGGAATCGTCAGCACCATCAATACGCACCGTCCTAAAATGGAGGCGGGCAGGGACCGTTTCATGGCTAATACGTCCCTGCTTGCGACTTTGCGAGGCAATCCTGCAACGAACCCCAACGCCCTTCTGAACGCGGCTCCGGATACTGCCGGACTCGCCACGCATCTGCGCGATGTCCCGAATCCTCTCGGTGGTCCTCAGTTGAAAAGGCTCACGGCCGACAGTCTCACGGCCATCGCGCAGCGTCCCGCCGGGGAGCGTCCGAGCCTGTATGCCGCCGCCTACCTGCAGTTGTTCATGCAAATGGAGGAAGACTGGAACATCTACATGGAGGCGGCAGCCGGATACATGAACGGGCTGGAGGGCGTGCTGACGACACACGTTGAGATGCAGACCAAAGTGGAGGAAGTCACGAAGAAGCTATTGAGTATCAATCCGAACGGCGATCCAGATGATCCTTGGTGGCTGCAATTGCTGAAAGTGGGCGGAGCGGGCGCCGGGTCCCTCGGCGCCGCCTATACCGCAGGAAGATTTGGCCGCTGGGGTGGGTGGTCGGGCGTGGGGGAAATGAGAGGCGCGGGCGGCTTGGTGTCGCGGCCGTGGTTCCTGAATTGGTTGCGGGTTCCCGGATACGCCGGGGGCGGCTCCGGAGGCGGGCTGACGTACCGGGCCATGAGCGCGGTGTTGCCTGCTTTTCAACCGATCGCGCAAATCAACGGTCTATCCCGCATCATCGTCGATCCCATCGAGGCGGTCGGCGCACGCAGGGGATGGTGGAGTCCTGTGGAAGGCGGTGCGGG
>CAYTEH010000025.1:0-22599 GCA_964436765.1 uncultured Candidatus Peribacteria bacterium | reverse complement strand
CAGCGCGGCAAGCCTGGCATCGGGCCCAGCTCCGATCTGTTCCGGCACCACTCCCACCTGCTCGGGCGGCCGTACGCCTTCGTGCGCGAACTACGCGCAATGCGCATCGGGCAACTGCAGCCTGGTCTGCTCTGCAGGTGTCAGCCGCTGTATCTCGGGGGGAAGCATACTCGGTCAGGCCGTGTGCACGCTGCCGTCGGTCAGCCTGTCGGTAGACATCGCCTGCTCATGCGACCAGAACAACAACTCCACGTGCAGGGTGACCGCGCGCAACGCGGGGCCGACCGCTGCCAGCAACGTGGGCGTTCAGGTGGATGTGGCGGGTAGGGATCACGAGATACGGAACCCAGGATCCATCACCGCCCTCATGAACCCGTCCCACAACGACCGCCTCAGCCTCATGAGCGGCCCGACTGCCTATAGGCTCCGCTGGGGCCCGGGCACGCTCTCGGGAGGCAAAGATGTTTCGACGGACATCCTTGTTGACCCGGGAACGGGCCTGAACGCGCAAATCTGGTCCGGCACGCAGCCACAGGTGGATCCGTCCGCTACGCCGCAATTCACTGCCCCCGTTTGCGCCACACAGCAGACAACGAGTCAGCAGGCCAGTCAGCCAGGGATCCAGACGCCGGGTCAGGGCCCCTCCTGCGGCCAATGCCTCGCTGCCAACTGCCCAGGTGCGTCCGGCAGCGTCTGCAGGCCAACATCCGTGCCGCGTCTCACCAATATGTGCGGCAACGGCACGGCCGAGCTAGGGGAGGAATGCGGCGAACCGGGCTTGAGCTGCGGGGGCGGGGAGAACTGCAACCTGAACACGTGTGAGTGCGATGCCGGGGTCACGTGCGGCAACGGCGTCGCGGATCCGGGCGAGCAATGTGGCGAGCCGGGAGTCAGCTGCTCCGGCGACCAGACATGCAGCCTCAATACCTGCACGTGCACGGGCGGCGCGCAATGCGGCAACGGCAACCCCGACGCGGGAGAAGAGTGCGGGGAGCCCGGGCTTACATGTCCGTCAGGCTCGGAATGCGACACCTCGACCTGCGTCTGCGGAGGCAGCGCCACGTGCGGCAACGGGCAGGTCGATGCCGGCGAGGAGTGTGGAGATATGGAGCTTGCGTGCGGCGAGGGAACCGTCTGCAACCCGCAATCGTGCGCCTGCGCGGTGGCCCCCTCGGTCTGCGGAAACCTGAACATTGAAAACGGCGAGCAGTGTGACGACGGCAACACTCAAAGCAATGATGGCTGCTCGGAGCGATGCCTGCTCGAGGGTTCCCAAACGTCCGTCCCACCGGAAGCCGTCTCCTCCGCTGCGGCATCGGACGCAATACTTCCTTTGCCCGTCACAGAGGCAAGTTCCTCGGCAACGGATAACCCACCCTTCCAACTGAGCAGCACACGGCCCGGTTCGACGCCCGCGGGATCGGTGTTCCTTCCGTCGTCAGCACCCGCAGTGCCGTCGGGCCCCGTTCTGGACCCCGTGCCCCTCGCACCAAGACTTGCACGATCGGCGGCCTCGGGAGCCGCAAGCGCCGCTTCCAATACACAGAACCTGCAGCTTGAAATTTCATCGATTCCTGATGGCGTAAAAAAGAACGGCGACACATGCGTGTTCGCCCATGAATGCGCAAGCGCCCTCTGCCTGCGCGGCGTGTGCGGCGCATGCATCATCAATGCCGACTGCGGCATCGGGCGGTGCCTGCAGGGCGAGTGCAGAGGCTTCTGCGGCAACGGGGTCATCGAACCCGGCGAGCAGTGTGACGCGGGAGACAAGAACAGCGACATGGATCCGGACCACTGCCGAACGGACTGCATGCGCCCTTCGTGCGGCGACCGCGTGCGCGACACGGGCGAGCAATGTGATGACGGCAATGCAAACAATGCAGACGGCTGCTCCACGTCGTGCATCGGATCGGATGTACGCGGCGAGTTCGTCTCGATCGATCTGGGCACCGCACAATCAAGCACGACCAATGTGCGCCCCGGCCCCGGCTCGGCGCCCGGCGGAACAAAGCTGACCTACGATTTCCCGCGCGTGGCCCCGGACGCAGGTGGCCTGGGCGCCACCGTCACGCCTGCTACGGTTGCGCCGCATGCGCCGGCGGGGAACACGGGCCCAGTCTCCATCATGGTGATGGCAGGCGGCGCGGCGGCGGGATGGGCGTGGGTCAGAAGAAAAAGAGCAACTGGGGTTTCTTGAAAAAAGACATCAGGCAAATGACCAATGACAAGCAATGACGCAATGACCAGTTATGGAAAATTTATTCATTGGTTTAAAATTATTCATTCCTGTTGGTCATTGGTCACTGCGTCATTGGTCATTCTTCAGGATTTCTGAACTATCCACCTTGGCAGTCTGTTTTTGATGGTGCCGTCGCGCGCCAGACCGAACCCGACGGGGATGCCGCGGAAGAGGAGCAGCGTATCGCCGTCGAGCGCCGTGTCGCACGCCGTATCGCGTCCGTCGAGGAGGTCCTGCAATTGCTTTTCATCGATCGGGGCGCTGTGCTTCGTCGCCTCGTTGCCCCGGATCGTCATCATCTCGTGGTGCACGCGCACTCTGCCCCCCTCAAGCCTGAGGGCGAAGGGAAGCCCGAGCGAATAGTTCTGGACGGGCAGCTTGAAGTCCGCGACGGCCTCGGTGGAGAGGCTCAATTCCTTCCCGCGTTCGAACAGACACTCGCCATCACGGATGAAAGAGGCCCCGTAGAGAGACGACACGACGTTGCCGATGTCGCGTGTGCGGATGCGCGGGAGCAGTTCCTCCTGGTACCGGACCCAGTCCATGTGTTCTTTGGAACGCGTGTGGCCCTTTTTCCGGAGTACCGCGCAGAAGAATCCTTCGGTGTCGTACTCGTGCGGCCACAGGCGCACCAGCGGCATCGCCGTGCCCATGCCGAGCTTGTCCTGCACCAGCAGGGATGCATTGATCCCTTTTGAAAGAGAGGCGAAGCGGGGATGGATCGTCCGGGGATCTATGCACTCAAGCTGGTCCGGGAATTTTTCCAGGATCGACCTGATGACGTCTTCGTTCTCCTCCGGCGTCAGCGTGCACGTTGAGTAGACGATCACTCCGCCGATTTTCGCCGCATTGACCGCGGCTTCGAGCAACTCGCGCTGGAGCCGCGCCATTTTCCCGATGTTTTCGAGCGAGCAGTACATGAGGGCGTCGGAATCCTTGCGCGCCGTCCCCTGTGCGGTGCACGGAGCGTCGCACAGCACGCGGTCGAAGCGATCGGTCATGTGCTTGCTGAACCACTGCCCCACCTTTTTGGTCATCACGTAGTTGATCACGCCCGCGCGGTGCAGGGCGGCCTTCAGGGTCCAGAGACGCTTCTCCTGCACGTCGTTACAGACGATGACGCCTGTATTCTTCATGCGCGCGGCCATCTGCGTCGTCTTGCTGCCCGGAGCGGCACTCATGTCGAGCACCGTCTCGCCAGGCTGCGGGTCAAGCAGTTCGGGCGGCAGCATGCTCGCGGCTTCCTGCATGTAGGTGTGCCCAAGCAGGTGCAGAAGATCTTTGCCGAGCGCCGAGGTGCGGTCATCACGGTCGATAAAGAAAGCCTCCGGGCACCACGGCACGGGCTCAAGCGTCCATTGCTTCTCTTTTGCCCACTCTTTGAACTTCTCGACCGAGGATTTGAGAGTGTTCACCCGCTTGCTTTTCCGGAGCGGCCTGGCGCTGAATTCGTTCAAAGCGGCAAGGTCAGTAAAAGCAGAATAGCGGTCGAATGGATGTTTTGGGCTATTGGAAGCCATAAAAAAGTTTCATGAAATTTGAATAATCACCGTTTATATGGTACAGTATGTCGTCTCCCAATTACCATGGATCACGCCGTTTTTAAAGGAAAGCAAACGGAAATCGAAACCGAAGATCGGCTGGCATGGCTGCCATCGGATCATCCGCAGGCAGCTGAAATAAGGGGCATTGCTGCCGGTCTGAAGAAATGGCGAAACGACGTCGTCGGATTGGTAGCTGCCGAAACGGGTCATGACAGGATTCCCGTTCAACTCGACCGGCAGATCGCGGAGCGGCTCTCGGAATTGCAGGCTTGCGGCATCGATCCTGCCAAGGACGGAATTATGGATCAGTTGACTAGCATGCGCATCGCTGCAGGGCGACAGGCTGTGGTGCAAGTAATCGACCACCCGATGGTGCAGTGGGTTTTGAATGCGAAAGCCAGCCGAACGAGAGAACTCATTGCAATGGTAAAAAATGTGAAAACAAATACGCCATCAACAGAACGAAGCTGACCAGACTGCCCTTCGCCCTTCGACCCGGCTCCCACCTTCGCCTACTGGCTTCGGATGAGCAGGGTCCGTCCTCCTTCGTCAGCTTTACACGACCAGACTCACCAATCTCCCCTTCACATAAATCTCCTTCTTCGGCGTTTTGCCTTCCAGGAACTTCTGCACGTTGGCATCGGCCTTCGCGGCTTCGAGAACATCTTTCTCTTTCGCCTCCGCCGGAATCTGGATCTGTCCGCGGACTTTGCCGTTCACCTGCACGACGATCGTGAGCGTATCTGTCTTGAGCATGGCCGGATCGAATACGGGCCACTCCTGATCCACGATGAAGCCTTTTCCGCCATTTACCTCCCAGAGCTCCTCCGCCAGATGGGGTGCCAGCGGCGAGAGCAGCCTGATGAACGTCTTCACGGTGTCGGGTGACGTCTCCGTGCCCTCGATTGCGTTCAGGAATTCCATCAGCGCGCTGATGGCGGTGTTGAAATGCAGCTTCTCCATGCTCTCTGTGACTTTTTTGATGGTCTGGTGCAATGCAACTGTGACCTCTTTGGATTCGTCTGTCGCCTTTGTTCCCTTTGTTCCTTCGCCAAACACCCTCCACACCCTCTGCACGAACCGATCCACTCCCCGGATCCCCGTATCGCTCCAGTCCCCGCCGTCCGTGAATGGCCCCATGAACATCAGGTACATGCGGAAGACGTCCGAACCGTGCATGTCCACGAAACTGTCCGGGCTGACGACGTTGCCCTTCGATTTGCTCATTTTGGCGCCTTTGTTCGTGATGAGCCCCTGGTGTACGAGCTTCTGGAACGGCTCGTCGTGCGTCACGAACCCGAAGTCCTTGAGGGCCATCATGACGAACCGCGCGTAGATCAGGTGCATGCAGGCGTGCTCGGGCCCGCCGATGTACATGCTCACGGGCATCCACTTCTTCTCGAGTGCCTTATCCACAAAAATGTCATCCTGAGCGGAGTCGAAGGATGACTTGCCCGTTGTCATGGTTCGACTCCGCTCACCATGACAACTCATCAGGTACCGCAGGTAATAGAAGCTCGAACACACGAACGTATCCATGGTATCGAACTCCGGGCGCCAGCCTTTGCCGAAGATCTTCTCGGTACGCTTGATGAATTCTTTCGATTCCGTGAGAGGGGATTTGCCGGTGGGCTTGAATTCGACGTCGGTGGGGAGCATCCATGGCAGGTGTTCCTCGGGGACAGGATGCGCGTTGCCCTCGGGGTCATAGACGATGGGAATGGGAGCACCCCAGTACCGCTGGCGGCTCAGGAGCCAGTCGCGCAGTCGCCACGTAACGATGCGTTTGCCCCAGCCGTTCTTCTCCAGATGATCCATCATTTTCTTCGTCGCCTCGTGAATGTCGAGGCCGTCGAGGAAGCCGGAATTGATCATAGTCCCCTCCTCCTCCTGTACCTGATCGATCGACGTGACAGGCGACGTGTCGCCGTCAAAAGCCACCACGACGCGGATCACGGGGATATCGAATTGCGTCGCAAACTCGAAATCACGCTTGTCGTGCGCGGGCACTCCCACGACGGCCCCCGTTCCGAACCCGGCAAGCACGAAATCCGAGATCCAGACCGGCAGCTTCTTGCCGTTGAGATTATTGACCGCATAGAAACCGGTGAATGCACCTGTTTTCTTCCGGCCCTCGGACTGACGCTCGAGTTCGGTCTTCTTCCGCGCATCACTGGCGTAGGCGGCTACTTTTTTTTGCTCCGGCGACGTGATGCTGCCATCGGCGATCTTCCGGGCGAACGCATGCTCGGGCGCGATGACGATGAAGGTGGCGCCGAAGTTCGTGTCGGGACGGGTGGTGAAGCAGGTGACTTCTTCGTCGAGGCCATCAATCTTGTAGGTGATATTGATCCCCTCTTTGCGCCCGATCCAGTTGCGCTGCATCGCTTTCGTCTTCTCGGGCCAATCGAGCGTGTCCAGATTATCCAGCAGCTTCTGCGAATAATCGGTGATCTTCCAGTACCACTGGTCGAGCGGCTTCTGGATGACCTCGGTTCCGCACCGCTCACACTTCCCGTCCCAGACCTGCTCGTTCGCGAGCACCGTTTCGTCCTTCGGGCAGTAGTTCACGTTGCCGAGTTTCTTGTAGGCAAGCTTGTGCTTGAACATTTGCAGAAACAGCCACTGCGTCCAGCGGTAGTACGAAGGATCGCTGGTATTCACCATCTTGTCCCAGTCGTACATGCAGCCGATACGCGAGAGCTGCTTGATCATCGTCTCCACGTTCTTCTTGGTTGATTCCGCGGGAGGCACGCCCGTTTTGATGGCGTAGTTCTCGGCAGGCAGGCCGAACGCGTCGAACCCCATGGGCGAAAAGACGTCGTACCCCTTCATGCGCATGTACCGTGCCCAGCTGTCGGCAGGCGAGTAGTTGTACCAGTGGCCCACGTGCAATTTGTCGCCGCTCGGATACGGGAACATCACGAGCGAGTAGTACGGCTTCGTCGCCTGGGCGAGATCCGCCTTGTACGCGCCCGCCTTCTTCCATGCTTTCTGCCATTTGGCCTCGACCTCTGAAGGATTGTAATCGTACATCACGTCGATTGTACCATTTTTAGCTGCATATGCACGCAGGGAGGAATCATGGAAGAATGTGCGGGTATGTATCCCTGGGTGCTCGGCCTTCCCCCGCCGGCGGAGGCAGCAGAAGCAAGTACCGCCATGCACGGATGCGAGGATGTTTTGCGGAAGACAAGCAGGCAGCTTGCGCACCTGGAACTGGGACTAACGACACTCGCGGAGATGCGCCGATCGCTGGAGGATCTCCCGCCGGAACATCCGGCGACAATGGAGCGCCTGAAGATGCTGCAGCGAACCAAGGCGGGCGTGCTGACCCTGGCACATGAAACGTGCCGCCAGGTGCAGCAATTACTTCTCACGGCGGCCGCAGGTCACCTCCTTCCCCCGGAACGACTCATGTTGCAACGGACGTTTTCCGCCAAATGGAGCGAGGCCGTGACGGACTTCCGGGAGCCCGAGATGCTGGAAGCCATACAATGGTCCGTCATGAGCGTCCTGGAGCAGATGGAAGCCCGCAGCGAGAATCCGGAGAGGATCATCGGGCAAGACGAATATGTGCCCACGGAATCGCCCTGCGGAACGCCGGCCGAGCAGACAGAGAAAGAACGATGCACGGTCGATGTCCGCTGGATGATCCGGCGCGATTTGCCCGACGTACTGCAGGTCGAGCAGCAGAGCTTCGAATACGCGTGGACCGAGGAGGACTTCCTGCGATGCCTGCTACATCGCAACTGCATCGGCATGGTGGCGGAACGCGGCGGAAAGATTGCAGGATTCATGATGTACGAACTGCACAACCACAAGCTCCACCTCTTGAACTTCGCCGTACACCCCGCATTCAGGAGAAAAGGAGTCGCAACCCAAATGATTGAAACGCTTAAAAGAAAATTGGCAAGCCATAGACGCACCAGGATCAGCCTAGAAGTCCGGGAAACGAATCTGCAGGCACAACTGTTCTTCCGCTCCCAATACTTCACGGCACGGCGCGTTCTGCCGTCGTATTACGAAGAGAACGATGAAGACGCATATACGATGGAATACAACGTCGGCGACACGATTCCCCGCCCCGGAATGCACACCGCGCACAACCGCCTGCGCGCATATTTCGACGCACTGGAGCAGGAAGATACAAACAGAACGGATGAGGAAAACTCGTGATCCGTGCTATACTCCCTTGTCATGGCACGCCTACCCATTGTCGCCATCATCGGGCGCCCGAATACGGGCAAGTCGACCCTGTTCAACAGGATCGTGCGCAAGCGCGTGGCCATCGAGAACGAGGTCGCGGGCACCACGCGCGATCACATCTCGCACATCGTTAAAACCCCCGAGGTCGATTTCCTGCTGCTCGATACCGGCGGCATGGGCGGCGGAACGGAAGATAAGGATTTCGAGGACGACGTGCACGCGCAGTCGATGCTGGCGCTGCAGGGCGCCGACGTGATCCTCTTTACGGTCGACGGACGCACCGACCCCACCAAGAACGATTTTGAGATCGCGAAGATGCTCCGCAAAAAGAGCAAGCGCCACGTGCCGGTGATCCTCGTGATCACCAAGTGCGACAACGACGCGCTCTACGAACACGCAATCAACGCATTCCACAAACTGGGTGTGGAGGATGAAACCATCGGGGTCAGCTCCGTGCACGGGCTCGGCACCGAGGAACTGCACGAGAAAATCGTGAAGTACCTGAAGAAACTCCACTTCGGAAAATCGGTAATGGAGCCGGAGGAAGCCTACGCGCAGGCGCACGAAGATGACGAGGAAGAGCAGAAGCGCGCGTACGACTGGCTCACCGACCCCAACCGCCCGCCGAAAGTGGCCATCATCGGCCGCCCGAACGTCGGCAAGAGCTCCATCGTCAATGCGCTCATGAGCGACGGGCAGCGGGCGATCTCGCCCAAACTGGTATCGCCGGTCGCAGGCACGACGCGCGATTCGACCGATACGCTCATCCGCCATGAAGAAAAGGATTTTCTGTTCGTGGATACCGCGGGAATCCGCCGCGCCGCAAAGGTCGAGTGGGGCGTCGAAAGCCTCTCGATGCTCCGTTCGATGCAATCGATCGAAGAGTGCGACGTCGCCGTGGTGGTGGTGGACGGCACCGAAAAAGTGGCCAATCAGGACAAGAAGGCCGCGGGCCTCGCCGTCGAAAAGGGCAAGGGAATCATCATTCTCATCAACAAGATGGACCTGCTCACCTCGGAACAGAAGAAGGAGCGCATGGACGACGTGAAGCGATCATTCGTGTTCTGCCGGTACGCGCCCGTCGTCCCCTGCTCCGCGGTGACGCGCGACGGCCTCCTGAAGATGTTCGCGCTCATCGAGATGGCCCAGCGCAACCGCCTCCGCCGCATCCCGCAGAAGGAACTGCTCACGACGTACAAGAACGCGGTCAAAGGCCAGCCCATGACCTCGCTCCAGACGGCGAAGCTGATCAAGCAGGCCGACGCGCTGCCACCCACGTTCATCCTGTTCGTGCGCAACCCCAAGCTCGTGCAGCTGAGCCAGCTCCGCTTCCTCGAAAACCGCTTCCGCGAAACGTTCGGATTCGAAGGGACGCCGCTGCGCTTCATCACGAAAGGCCCGCGCGACCGCGGGTTCAACGACGAATAAGAGAATGACGGTGACCTGCGGCGCGCGTCTGAAAACACGTCCATTATTCTTTTTCACTTTCATCTTTTCTCTTCGTAGGTCATCCCCTGCCGTGGCGCATGTCGCGCACGCGGGCGTCTTCGCGCACGGGCAGCGGGAAAGCGCGAATCACCACTTCCAGCTTGTCCAGAAGTTTCGCCGGATCGTCATCGAACACCAGCGAGCTCGGCATTTCGCGCTGGCACAGTTCCTGCACCACGTGCGGTATCGAATTACTGATGCCCCCGGAATTCGTGACGATGCCGATGGGACGTCCTTCGTCATACGCGATGGTGAATTCGTTGAGCGTTCCGATGCCGCCGCCGATGATGACGACCGCATCCGAGGAACGGATATTGATGATGTCGCGTTCCATGAACCCCATGCCCGTATAGATGATCATGTCGTGATCATGCGGGCTCAGGTACTCGTTCACGTGTTCGTATTCCGAGAACGCCGGTGAAATTCCGAGCGTGAATGCGCCCGCTTCCTTGGCACCGAGGAGCGCGTCGTTCGGCAGGCCGGGGCACGCACCGTTGATGAAGATATGGTTGCGCTTCCCAATCTCGAGCCCGAGCTTCCGCGCCTTGCCGCGCGCCACCGGATCCTCGGTCTGCGGACCCGATGCCGATCCCATCACGCCGATTTTGAGACGATGATGATTTTTCATTGCTGAAGGTGCGAAAGACAATGCTCCCGCAAATCGGGAACGATGGTAGCAGGAATCCGCATGCATGCCGCCGCCTCCGACTTGACCCGTGCCACGCAATAGACGTACCACTGATCCACCGAGGGGCCATGATCGTAGAGCGGAATGGGCTGCAGTGCGTCGCATGCGCCCTCGTCGCCCTTTGTGACAGCCCATTCGACCTGGGTAAAGAGCGATTCAATGGCGTCTTTGGCTTCGTCGGGCACGAACATGGGAGTAAGCGCCTGGGTCACGGAGGTCGTGACGATCACGAGAACCGAGAGAAAACCGAGGGTGAGACAGAGTGAACGCATCAGGATAGTATAGCAAAATATGCGGTTTATTGCCATGCCCTGGCCAAAATGGCCCACAGCGCCGCTTCTGCGGCACAGCTCTGGACTGGTGGTAATTGACACAATTACAATGTGATTTGTATTAATAATTATGGCAAAGATTCTGTATCCAGCGAAAAAAGATGAACTCTATCCGGAGGGGTTCGGCCTTGTAGTGCGGCCTTCTTCGCGTATCGGACACATACACGCATTGAGAGAAGTATACGCTGCGCACCACGCCGATCTCGCGGCGCACGGCGCCATCTTCATCGAACGCGAGCAGGTGCATATGGATGAAATACGCGGGCAGCTTGAGCATGCGCACTATTGTGAGACGGAAAAGGACGCCAGCGTGAAAATGATCCACACCCACAACGCCAGCACCAGCCTGATAGCGCCGTCCCCGTCCCCAGTCAAAACCGTTTTCTGTTCCCGGGACGCTCAGCGTGCGTACTTCCATGCCCTTCTGCATTCCAAAAAAGCCGAAAGGGAAATCATGCAGTCGGCCGCATTGAGCATCCTTCGTATCGGCAAAAACGGCATCCGGCCGACCCTGGCAACATTGCTGCCGTCCCTGGTATCCGGTTCCGCGGTATGCGAACTGTCCGACGACGATCTCTTCAGTGTCACGTACAATTTTTATCTTGAAGCGGGAGGCGGCACCCCCTCCGATGCCGCAATCACCGATGCGGTGCAGGATGCGCAACAGCAGGTGAGCGACGATCTGCTGGAAGCCGATTGGGAGCGTTTTGGCGCGGGCAAGTTCGCCCGCAGGCTGCCGCACGGACAGGACACGCGGACACACCGTGCGCGGGCGGAAGATCTCTACGTGTACGCCCCCCAGTTCATACCGGGATGAACAGGAATACTACAGATACTTCCTCCTGTTCTCATTGTGCCCGTCATTCGTCCCTCGATACGCCCCTCACTCCGTTCGGGGCTACTCGGGATGACATCCTGCTATTGAAGATAACGCGACCGGTTTTGGTTATGCTCTTCGTTTGTTACTGCGTACCGGATCTGACCGTCTTTCCCATGGAGGTAATACCAGTAGGGACTCTCTTCGGGTGAGAGCGCCGCCTTGATGCTCGAGAGGCTCGGATTCGCGATGGGGCCGGGCGGAAGTCCCCGGAATTTGCGCAGGTTGTAGGGTGAATCCGTGTCCAGATCCGCCGATGTGATGGCATCGGTGGGCTTGTCGATGATGTAGCGCACCGCCGCATCCACCCCCAGGCCCATCTTCGCGTCGTAGCGCTTCCAGAGAATGCCCGCCACGACTGGACGCTCATCCGCCTTCCGCGTCTCCTCCTCTATGAGGGATGCCATTGTCACGATCTCGTGGAGAGGCCGGCCCGATTTTTTGATATCGGCATCGAGATCTTTGACGATGCGACTCTCGAACGTCGCGATGAGGCGCTCGAAGAATTCCTTCGCACTGAAGTCGTTCACGACGATGAAGTAGGTATCAGGGTACAAATACCCTTCGACCTTTCCGCCACGCTTGGCCAAATCCGGATTCGTCGGCAGGAACGTGAACGACGAGAAATCGCACGTCCGGGCGCATTCGCTTATAGCTCCGGCGTCCGCAAGGTCGTACTTCGCAATGAGCGCGTCCAGGTCTTCGACGGTATAGCCCTCGGGGATCGTGAGGCTCATTTCCTCCGCTTTGCCGCCCGAGAGCACGTCGACGATCTCCGGCACGGTCATCGACGCCCGCGGGAAGAACGTCCCGGCCTGCAGGTTGCTGCGGTGGATCGTCGTGTAGATTTTGAAGAAGAACGACGACCGGATGAGGCCCTTTCCATCGAGCAAGGCCGCGATCTCGCCCTTCGACATCCCCTGCGTAACGGTCACGCGCGTGCGAGTGTCCGATGCCGCATCGGCGGGGCGCAACTGGAGTTTGTACCAGATCCCAAACAGAATGACGCCGAACCCAAGTAGAAAAAATAATTTTTTCATCTGCAATTAGGATAACTGTTTTTCAAAAAAAATCATTCCTTTAGAAGTGGGTCTCGTGGGCCCCGCTTCTAAAGGAATACCTTACAGGGAAAAGAGAGCCCATGAGAGGAAAACCGCAGGTTTTCCTTTCATGAACCGGTCGGCAATCCCATCTCCCCCATCAGTGCCTGCATCCGCTCGGCAGAAATCACTTGCGCCTTCTTCATGGCCCGATTCAGAGCGTCCTTGACCATCGGCCCGATGCTCGCGTGCGGGATGCCGTCGTCGATCTCGATGGAAATGATTTCCTGCTCGCCGCTCACAACCACTTTCACCATGCCCGTTCCGCCGCCGAACGAGCTCGCCAAAGCCTCCGCTTCCACGTGGATATTTTTGAGCTCCTTCTTGATGCGCTTGGCATCGCGCTGGAGCTTGAACATGTCCTTTGCCTGAGAGAATGAAACCATGCGGAGACTGTAGCAGGCTTACGAATGGTGTTCCATGGTGTTTTTTTCATATTCACCGGAGTTCCAGAGGAAATTGAGCAGCCCGTGCAACCTCTGCATCGCCTTCCTCCGGTCTTTTGTGAGATCCTTCAGGTAACGCAACCGCGCGGCATCTGCGCGCTTGCCGCGCTCCAGATCGCCGCGTTTTTGCATGAGCAGCCGGACTTTTCCCCTGCTTCGTTTTGCGACGCCGGCGCTTGTCCCGTCTTCATGTTCCAATGATGCATCGACATGTTCCGTCTCGCATTCATTCAGATCCAAGGCTCTCGTGAGCACATCGATCTCCAGGAGCTCGGGGCCGAAACGGGCCTGCATCTGATCCTCAGCAGCATGCCACCGCGCCCAAAGCGTCCTGTACACGTGGCCAAGTGACATGTTGTCGAACTCGTCGGGATCCGCACGGCGCCTTTCCGGAAACGGAAACCGTTCCGTTCGTTGTTCTGGAACTTCCATGCACGCAGATTTTCACCGGGCACCCGCATTGTCAACAAACTGGGCAACCCGATCACGATATCGCCCTGTGCCAAGCCCCTTACGCCATCGCGCCCGGCGGCGGGCCCGGCGGCGGCGCGCCAGCCGCGGCGTCTCCCGCAGGCCTCGAAATGCCAATGCGGTCCTCGATCTCCTGGTTCACGAACACCCGTTTCCGGCCGTACTTCATGCGGCTGTATTCCTTGATGAGAGCGGCGAGCTTTTCGTTGCGCTGCGACTCGTCGTAGATGGTCGACATGCTGAACGGACGCGACGTCGTATTATTGATGTTCAGCTTCACGTAGCAATTGAAGTTCGGAATGCCGATGACGTCCTGCTCACTCAGCACCGGCGCCATTTCCTTCGCCATATACTCGGCGTCTTCCGCGCCGATCTTGAAGCTGAGGATCGTACCCACGTTACCGAAGACCGCGTCGCGCATCTTCGTGCTCGACTGCCCGTAGGACTCCGTCTTGCCCACGAGCTGGCCGATGTACTGGTGCGCCATAATGAGGCCGAGTTCGTACTTGCGCGCCTCGGAGAGAATGGTGGCGAACGCGTCGGTGACAAAGTTCTGGAACTCGTCGACGTACAGGTAGAAACGACGGCGGTCTTTCTGCGGCACATCCGCGCGCGAGAGCGCAGCCATGTTCACCTTGTTGACGAAAATGAGGCCCAGCAGCTGCGCGTTGACGTCGCCGATCTTTCCTTTCGACAGGTTCACGAGCAGGATCTTGCCCGAGTCCATCACCTCGCGAACCTGGAACGCACTCTTGGGCTGGCCGATGATGTTGCGCATCGTGCTGTTCGTGACGAAGGGTCCGAATTTCGCCGAGAAGTACGGGATCATTTCCTCCTTTTCGCGGGCGCCGGTTTTCGCGATTTCATGCTCCCAGAAACTGCGCACGACCACGTTTTTGCACTTACTCACCTTGTAGCGCTGGAAATCGTCATCCACGTACAGGCGCGGCACGTCGATGAGCGTGGCGCCCTCCTCCTCGTCGTCCATCAGGGTGAGGCAGCCGTTGCGGAAATAGTGCTGGATGCGGGGGCCGAAGATCTCGTTGCCGAAGAGCTTGATGAAGATCTCCATCGCGTCCAGCGATGCGCGATCCTTCTCTTCGTCGGTCTTTGCCTCCAG
This sequence comes from uncultured Candidatus Peribacteria bacterium, assembly GCA_964436765.1. GTDB lineage: Bacteria > Patescibacteriota > Gracilibacteria > Peribacterales > Peribacteraceae > CAYTEH01. The sequence goes on along the minus strand of CAYTEH010000025.1, from coordinate 8,085 downwards.
GAGGTTCAATCCCATGGGGCGCTCGATATCGGCGGGGTCGAACAACACCACGTCCTTGGCACGTTCCTTCGGAACGTGAGCAAGGATGTCTTCGATCAGGTCCCCGTGCGGATCCACCACGCAGAGTCCCGCCCCGGCCGCCACGTCCTGACGCGCCTGGAAGTTCAGGAGCGCGGATTTACCGGAACCGGATTTACCGATGACGTACTGATGACGGGTACGATCGCTGTCGAGGAACCGGATCTGCGTCTCGGCAGCACGGTGCCTGTTGACGCCGAGGATGATCCCCTCTTTGGGAATGTTCGGCGGCGGCGGCAGCACTTTGTACGTGATCCACTGGATAACGGGAATTTTGTTGTACCGGCTGTCGGGGAAGTGATACAGACTCGCCAGTTCTTTCTCCACCAGGAGATCACGCTTGTGCCCGTAGCCGTTGATGCGGTTCTTCCAGAGCCAGTGAATGAAAGGCGCGTTGATCCACAGCGGCATGAAGTCCACCATCATGCGACGGTTGGCAAACCAGTTGCCGTAGGCGTCCTTGTAGACGTTGAAGGCCACTTGCATGTTGTTCGTGATATCGATGGCGCGCTTCCACGTCTTTGCCGAGGCCATGAGACGCACCGACGTATGGAAGCCGCTCATGCCGGCTTTTTGCCCCATGCGCTTGTAGAGTTCTTCTTCGGGCTGGATCATGCGTACGAACGAGTCGCCGTGGCTGGCCCCCGGCGCGAACGATTCGCCATCGGTGCCGGCGGCGACGCCGCTCACGACCTTCACGAGCGACGACAGAATGGGAATCCGCGACACCCAGCGGTCCTCCTTACCCTTGAATTTAAGACTCGCATAACTCTTCACCTTGCGGCTCCAGCGGTCGGAGAACGTGGGCGTGATAACCACCTGCACCGACGCGCGTTCGTCGCTCTCGAGTTTACTGAGCACGTTGGCAATGTCGTTGAGCGGGTCGTCCTGCATTTCCTCGTAAAACCGGATGGGGAAGATGAACTTCTTCTTCGTGATCATGTTGTAACCCACCAGCTTCTGGCCCGGAGCCCACACCTCGGGGATTTTCTCGATCTTCACCTCGGCGTCATGATAGAACGCGGTGATCTGCTTCTCGACGATCGAGACCAGGCTCGGCTGCGTAATCACGTAGAACCCGAGCTCGCCTTTCTCCAGGAACATCTCGAAACTGATGGTGGCGAACCGGAAAAGCCAGAAGTGTACGGCCTGCCAGAACGTGAGGCTCTTCACTTCCCAGAGCGCACGGTAGAGCTGTTCCATGACGCCGACTTTTTCCTTGAAGTCTTTCTCAGTGCGCTTCTCCTGGTCGATCTTGCTGTCGCTGCGCGGAAGCATCACCTTCATCGCGACGAGCGTCGAGGCCTTCCACCACGCATAACAGAAACGAACGTTGTATTTGAACGTCTTCCAGCACAGGTAGATCAAGGTGAGGACGACGGAATTCTCCAGCGGATCGCTGATGAACCAGAGCCAGATCTCCTGGAACACGTTCAAACGGAACAGCTCGCCAACCAGGAAGACGGCGATCAGAATGATGGGCCAGATGAACAGTCTCAGTAACGGCAGCACGTACGGGAAAAGAGAATACTATAAAATCTCATGATTATAGCAGAAAACGTGGTCTCTGAACAGGAGGGATTTCCGTATACAGTCGCTGAAAATGAACATTTGTACGGAATCAGGGTTCAAGAAAGCCAAACGTGCATACACTGCACCCTACGGTGGATTTGCCAAGGTATTTGCACGCCCTGATTCCTGATGCTTTGGCGCTGATCCTTTTCTGCGACCACCGGCAATCATTCGTCGCACTTCACCACCTTCGTCTCCATCTTCCTCGCCCTCCCCTCCTTCGTACCCAGGGAGAAGACGTACGTGCCCTCGATGGACGGAGTCAATTCGTACGTTTCACCTGGCAAGACCCAGTTCTGGAGCTTCTCCACCGTGCCGTCGGGATACGCGACGGACCGGATCACGAACGGCAACGTCGAGCGGAAGCGAAGCAGCTGCCCCAGACGCATCACGTGCGGGAGGCCGTCCGTGAGCCGTACCTTCCCCGCGATGCGCACCTGCGCGCCGGCGCCGTCACCGCAGACATTCACGAGCGTCGAATCGCCGAGACGCTCGAACGTGGCACGGATCTTCCCCTTGGACCGGTCGGCGATGGTGGTAAAGGCGCCCAGGCTCAGATCCATGTCGCGGCCCTCGACGAACGGACCACGGTCGTTGATGCGCACCGTCACGCTCTTGCCATTCTCGACGTTCGTCACTTTCACGAGCGTGTTCCACGGGAACGTCCGGTGCGCGGCCGTAAGCGCGTTCATGTCGAACGTCTCGCCGAAGGCCGTGCCCTTGCCATGGAATTTTTCGGAATACAGACTGACCTCGTGCGTCTCCTCGCGCAGGAGACCATCGATTTTCCGCATCAGGTTGAGTAATTCTTCTTCCGTCAGCGTGCGGTCACGGAGCGTTCCGTGCTCGCCTTCGGTGGGGTCCACGAAGTCGCCGAGCGGATAGCGGTCGAGGAGCAGGGGAAGATTGTCGGCCGTGAGTTCATCGATGTCGTCCACGCTCCGTGTGCGGAAGAGCCACGTGAGAGCGTCGCCGAGCATGAGCGGCTCGTTGGGGCGGAAGTCGGCGACGTCATAGTCGACGATGCCCCGGTACTTCGCGTACGTGATCTCCTCGAAACCTTTCGATCCCTTCGGAACGTCCGTGAACGGCTTCTCGCGGTTCGCAAGGACCGCCCGGGCGATACTGTTCCACAGCAGGAGAAACCCGTCGCGGCGCGTGACGGGCGCGGGCGCGGCGAACGCGATGCTTGGCACGCACAACACCGAGACCAGACACAGGGCAATCGAACGTCGCATAGGGTTCCATGGTCGCTCAAAAATCCTGCGTGATCAATCATGTGTAAAAATTCCCATGGATGGTGCACACGCAAAATCAAGGAAATTCCAACCCATGTTTTCCTGTAGCAATTAAATGGCGGACCAGCCCTGGGCGCGCACAATCCTCACGAGCTCCTCGCGCTTGGCTTCCCGCAGGGCTCTCAGCGTCGCGGGACCGGCATAACCCGCCCCCTGGTCGCCCTCTGCTTTGACGACGCCTTCGGCGATTTGAAACGCCTTGAGCGCTTTCTCGGTGGCGTCGCCGAAGAGGCCGGTGACCTGATCTTTCTTGAGCAGTCCCCTCTTCGCCAGCACCGATTGCAGCTGGCGGACCTCGTCGCCGCGCGCGCCTTTGCCCATGAAGGTCGTGATCGTGTCGTCGCGCCCGGCGATGAGCTGATCCACTTTGCGCACCAGCAGGATGTGTCCGGCGCGTTGCGAGACGAGCTTCCGCGTCCAGTGCGAGACGATGCGAGCGCGGGTCTTGGGGCCGATGCGCCCCGCACCCGGCGACAGCGCGTCGCTCACCAGCTTCTCCGATTGCTGGAATTTCAGAATGCCGTCGAAGAGAGCCTGATCGAACGTGCCGTTCGTGCGCCCGTCGAAGTACCCGAGGAAACGGAGCGTGCGCTTGGCCTGCGCGATCGCCTGCGGCGAGCTCTTGTTATCGACCTCGGCCGCCACGGGCGCCTTCGCACCCTGGCGTTCGGTCATCGCCTGCAGGTACGCGGAGCCGAGTTCCGTGAGCGATTCCGGCGCATCGTCGATCTCCATATCGGCATAGAATGCGGCGAGCGCATCACGCGTCACCGGGCCGTAGAGCCCCGTCACATCCTGCATGTAGCCGGCGCCTTTCAGCTGCTCCTGGAGCAGTTTCACAGCAACACTCTTCTCTCCCAGCGCGGGGAGCGTCACGATGACGCCGGGATCCGAGACTGCATACGGCCGGATGCGCTCGAGCGGCGCGGGGAGCTCCGCGAGACTGAACTTCTCGTCGGGCCGGTCGGATCCGTTCGGGTACACCGTGCCGCGCACGCGCTGCACGCCGAACGCGAGTGCGCGGGCGAGCCCTTCCTCCCCTGCTCCTGCCCACACGTCGATGCGGTGCGCCTCCTCCCATTCCTGGATGGCGCCGCCGCGGTCATGCACCGTCATGGTCCCGATGCCGGGGAGCGCGATGCGCGTGCCGAACGGGTAGCTGGGCGGGGCCGCCACCATGCCCGGGTACACTTCAGTGCCGTCGGCACCATTCGTGCCCTGGCCGTTCAGGACGATATCGGCCTCGAGGCTTCCCTTGATGTAGCAACACTGATCGGGCAGCGGCGAGTAGTACGCCGTCAGCACGAACTCCTGTTCATACGGTTCGCCCGCAGCCATCCTGTCGGCCACCGTCGTTGCTTCCTGCGCCGTCGCAACGGGCACGGACTGGCACAAAAACGGGGTGATCGCGGCGACCGCAATGAGTCGTTTGATGTGTGTATGCATTCATATCACTATAGCAAATTTCAGGATTGGTGTCCTTGCTCTACCCATGACAAAAACTATGAATATTGGAGAAATACTACATGTACAAATTAGTGTACAAACACCATATCCTCCACGCGCATCCCCCATTTGCCGGGGAAATAGACGCCGGGTTCGATGGTGATCACTTCATTTTTGAGGATCTCCTGCTTTGCCGAGCGGCCTGAGATGCTCGCGCCTTCGTGGATATCGAGACCCACACCGTGCCCGAGTGCATGCGTGAAGTACTCATCGATCCCTTCGCGCTTGAGCACCGCGCGCGCGATGCGGTCGAGCTCATGATTGGTCACCCCCGCTTGCACCGCGTCCGTCGCCGCGTCCTTCGCCTCGCACAGAGCGTCATAGACCCTCCGCTGTTCACGGGTCGGTTCAGCCGTGAAGTACACTTCGCTCATGTCCGCGCAGTAGCCCCGGTATTTCACCCCCACGTCGATCTGCACGACGTCGCCTTGTTTGAGTGTCCTCGATGTCGGCCGGTGGTGCGGCGAACTCGTATGCGTGCCGAAGCCGACGATGGCATCGAACGAGAGCCCGTCCGCGCCCATCTCGAGCGACCAGATCAGAAGCTGACGCGCGAGCTGTTCCTCGGTGACGGCCTTCCGGAGCACCGACGGCACGCGCCGGAGCAGCTCCTGGGTCATGCGCCGGGCACGCTTGAGCGTCTTCAGCTCGTCCTCGGATTTCTGACGCCGGAACTGCTCGACTGCCCCGTATGTTCGAATAAATTTTGTATTCTTGAATTTCCTCTTCCATCCAAGCAAACGGACAATCGTCACGTGCTCCGCTTCAATGCCGCACTCCCCCACCCGCTTCATGATATCCGGAATCCGGGCGATGTCCTCGACGTCAAAGCCATGCGCACTGCGCTCGGCACCTTCGCGGTACCGCGCATCGACAAACAACGTGTACTTCCGCGGCAGCACGAGCAAAACGCCCGCACTCAGCTGCAGACCCGTCAGATACCGGATATTGGTGAGATCGGAGACCAAAAGCGCCTCGGTTCCGGCCGTGGAAAGCAGTTTCTGGGGGGTGGGGCGCATCGACGGAGAGTGTAGATCAAACGACCGTTTTGTGCTATCATGAGAGGGACATACACACCCCATTTTATGCAGAGACTTCTGTACCGTCTGGCGTTCGCACTGCCGATGCTCGTGCCCGCTGCCGCATTCGCGGCTCCGGCCAACACGCCGGTCTTCAACGGCCCCGGCCTGTCCGGCGGCCTGACCGAAGCGCAGACCATCACCGGACCCGCCAACAAAACGTTCCGCGAGATCGTTGTGACGCTCATCAGCTACGTGCTCAGCTTTGTGGCGCTTGCTGCCGTCATCGCCATCATCATCGCCGGCATCTGGCTCATCGTCGGCATGGGTTCGGACGATTCCAAGACGCGCGCCAAACATATCATCCAATACACGCTCATCGGCCTCGTCATCATCATCCTCTCCCGCATCATCGTGGGACTCTTCATCAATGAAGTACCGACCATCCTCGGATTCTAAGCCGGCACGCATGTCGAACACGTCCGGAGCGATCCTCGCTCTGGCGATCGCAGCGCTCGCCTGGGCCCCCGGCGCGCTCCGCGCGCAGGCGGTCCTGCAATCCGACACGCCCGATGAAACCGTGCAGGTGACCGCGGGCAGTGTCTTCGAGATCAAGGCAGATGCCGACGGCCAGGCCGCGCTGGTCAGCTGGAAGCTCTCCCAAAACAGCACGTTCATGGAAGCCGGGAACAGACAGTTTTTTCAGACGCGCCTGGCACAACCTGGAACGTACCTGCTGGAAGGATCCGTGGATTTTCCGATGTCCGGTCAGCGCATCCATAAAAACATCATGCTCGATGTCGTCCCGGCCACAGGAGCGCCGGCAGACACATCCGACAGTGTCCGCACCGCTCCCCCGTCCCCCAGCGGGATCGCATCTCTTCCGGCCGGACACGGCGTTGTCGTGCTCATACCCTCACCCGAATCCAATAAACCGATCCGCGTCGACGCAGACACCGCCTACGATTCCAACGGAGACGGCAACACCTCCAATGACGACGATTCGGCGGGATCCATGTTTGCGACCGAGGGCAATGCGCTCGCCTTCTGGTTCGTGTCCCCGCGCGAACGCGGGATGCTCATCCTCACAGGGCAACGCGAGCAGTACCTAGGCATCCGTTTCGGCGAGAGCGCACCGGCACCCACCCCCGCCGGAACCATCGTGACCCGTGACGTGGGCGACGGAGATGTGACCTTCACCTTCGAAACCGGCTCCTTCCCCGACAACGTCGTGCACACGTGGAGCTTCGGCGACGGCCAGCAAAGCATGATCCGCCAGCCCACCCACCGCTACCTGCAGAACGGCACGTACCAGGTCGCCGTCACGGTGCGCGACTTGGGCAACGGCTCCGTCGCCGGCACGGCAGACGCGACTATCACTGTCAGTTCCGTCAGGCCCGACACTGGATCGGGCGGCACGGTGATTCCGGAACCGTCGACACCCGACCCGGAACCCGCGACGCCGGACAGGCCGCTCCTCGGCGGCATGCTGCCGCTCCTTCTGCGCATCGCGATCGTAGGCCTGCTCGCCATAGCGCTGGGAGCACTTGCCATGTGGCTCATCTCGAAAATACTGCGACGGACCGGCGGCAGTTTCCAGAAGCGCCTTGCCGATGCCGAAGCGAAAATCGTCGGCGACGACAAGACGCCCACGAGCGCCCCGGCGACGCTCGAACTGCGCCGCCCTGCGGCGGCTCCCGAGGTTGTTGAGGCACAAGAAAAACAGGAACCTGCTCCGGAGAAAGAACCGGAAGCGGCGCGCGCCGTCACACCTCCGCCCAGCAACTATGTGGACGTAAACCAGGCACCCGCATGGCTCAAGCAGGGCTTGAAAGGCGAGAACGCCGCGTCGGCTCCCGAACCCGCTCCGGTCCCGGCGCCCGCACCGGCCTTCGCGAACGACGTGCCCCCGCCTCCTCCGTTCACCGAGCCTCCCGCCCCCGCTGCATCGGTACCCGAACCCGCATCCGCGCCGCCGCTCACAAACGTCTTCTCTCAGGAACCCGCACCCGTTCCGGCTGACCAGGCCACGGTGCCGGCACCGCCCGCCGGAACGCAGGAGGAGTCGCTCCCCCCGTGGCTGCGTCAGGACACGACCCCTGCCCCGACGCCCGAGCCGATTGCTCCGGCCCCGGTGCCCGAGCCTGTTCCCTCCGCTCCCGCTCCAGCATTCGAGCCGGCACCTGCAGCGACTCCTGCACCCGAACCTGCGCCGATCCCCGCCCCTGCCGAAACTCCTGCGCCGGCGCCTGAACCCGTACCCCCGCCGGCACCGCCTCTCGCGAGCGACGTACCGCCGTTGCCCGTGGCGACCATCGAACCTCCGGTGCCCGCACCGATTGCACCTGCTCCGGTCCCGGCCGTTATCCCGGCGCCGGATCCAGTGCCTCCCGGACCGATCTCCGAACCTGCACCGCCGGCTCCCCCTGCGCCTGTGGTGACGCCTGAGCTCGCGCCCGTCGCACCAGTGACTCCGGCCGTACCTGCGCCCGTGGCGTCGCCCGTTGCGGCACACACTCCGACGCCTCCGGCAGCGCCCGCGCAAAAAACGCAGGAGCAGCTGAAGCGCGAAGAGGCCGAACGCGAACGCAAGCGCCGCAAGCGCCAGCGCT
>CAYTEH010000024.1:0-23282 GCA_964436765.1 uncultured Candidatus Peribacteria bacterium | reverse complement strand
GTTGCAAGTTCCTGGGGGATGACGACGAGACCGATCTTCCCAAGCGTCCCTCCATTTGCGTTGCATCCTCTTCTTCCTCGCGTTCCAGTACGCGCGCGTCGTCCTCCCGCTCCGGCGGCGGTTCTTCCAGCAGCAGGGGATTCGGGGCCAGCAGCAGCTTCCGCGGCGGTCCGGGCGCCTGCGGCAACGGCCAGCTGGATGACACGGAAGAATGTGATATCGGCAGCGAAAACGGCCGGCCCGGCAGCGGCTGCAGCGCACAGTGCACGTTCGGCAGCTGCACTCCCGGCGAACTGTGTCCCAACGGCGCCGAGTGCCAGCTTAATGGCACGTGCCCCGACCTGTGTCCGGATGGTCTTCTGGATGCGAACGAACAGTGTGACGACGGCAACATGAACAATACTGACGCGTGCACGAATTCCTGCCTCCTCGCCTGTGACGCCGGCGAAGCCTGCCCCGGCGGCCTTGCGTGTCCGCAGAATGGCGTGTGTCCCTCTGGCTGCGGTAACGGGAGTGTCGACAGCGGCGAGCAGTGCGACGACGGAAACGGCGTGAATACCGACGCCTGCACCACTTCGTGCCAGCGTACGTGTGGGCCTGGCGGCGTCTGTCTCAATGGAATGGTGTGCCCGGCCAGTGGTGTGTGTCCGAACACCGTCTGCGGGAACGGGAAGGAAGAGGGGAACGAGCAGTGCGACGACGGCAATACGGTCGATACCGATGCCTGCACCAATCTCTGTTTGCTCGGGAATGGGAGTACGTGCTCGGAGGCCTCGCAATGCCAGAGTGCATTGTGCGTCAATGGCACGTGTACGGCGTGCGATACAACCGCCGATTGCCCCTCGGGCCTTCTGTGTCTCGACCGTCGCTGCGTTCCAAACCCCGTGTGCGGCAACGGCAAGGCGGAATTTTCGGAAGTGTGCGATGACGGTGACCGCGATGACACTGATGCGTGCAGCAATGCGTGCCGCAAGGGCAATAATCTCCCGTGTACGGGCGACAACGAGTGCGCGAGCCTGCTCTGCATCGACGGTCTGTGCGCCGCATGCACGAGTAACAGCCAGTGCGAGTCCGGTGTGTGCAAGAACGGCCGTTGCACGGACGGCTGCGGCGACGGCAAGGTCAACGGCGACGAGGCCTGCGATGCCGGCGCGGAAAACAGCGCAACGCTGCCCGACCACTGCCGTGCCGACTGCACCCGTCCGGTGTGCGGCGACGGCGTGCGCGATGCGGGCGAGCAGTGCGACGACGGGAACCAGGTGAACGGCGACGGCTGCACACGCCAGTGCATCAAGGTTCAGGTGCAGAGCGACGTGGTGTCGGGCGTTCCGGGAGGAGACGACGATGTCGACTGCAACGCCGATGCGCAGTGCCCGCGCGGCGGCAGGTGCATCAATGGCAAATGCGTGAGTCTGCCCCTCGCCTCCGCCTGCACACGGAACGACCAGTGTGCGTCGGGTCTCTGCGTCAATGGCTTCTGCGCCCCCCGTCAGACGACCCAGCAGGGATCGGTGACCGGGACTACGGGCCAGGGAGGCCTGCAGGGGCAGAGCGGACCCGCGGCGATCGCCGTGATGGGTGCCGGGGCGGCGGCGGGGTGGGCATGGATGCGCAGAAGGAAGATCAAAGTTTGAAGATGAAAGATTGAAAGCCGCATCTCAATCTTCAGTCTTCGATCTTCAATCTTGCCGCCTTACCGCAGCAGAAGCGGCTTGTTCTTCACCAGCATCGTCTCTTCCCGAACAGTCCGCTCGTGAATGTCCACCATCTTCCATTTCACCTGCATCATCCCGCGCGAGGAGTTATGCAAGACGATCTCCTCGGGATTTGGCGCAATGAACGAAAGTCGTGAGCCTGCAGGGAAGGCCAGGCGAGTGAAATCACCGGTGCCGCTTTTCGCGACTTCGTCCAGCGTCGTGCCACGCACTTCTCGCAGTTTCCAGGTTGCCGGCACCGTGAGGTGGTGTGTCGTGTCGCCGTCGTGCCATAGGTCCACGATGCCCGGATTTCGCCCCTCGCTGATCACCAAAGAAAGCGTCACGGGAGCTGTGTGTTCCAGGGCGATATCCTGCGTCGGGTGGGTCCGGGACGTTTGGCCGGGGAGCGATGTGCCGCTCAGGCCGGCGATCACGGTCACGGCAACCGCCATCAAGGAAGCCAATGCCACCTTTCCATGCGGAGGAATAGCCCGTTTGCGCGATTTTTTCGCCATGCCATGCGATACTACAGTTATGGTGGAAGAAAAAGGAGTTTTTTTTCGTCGGGACCGAAGATTGTGATAGAATAGAACGTATGAATCTGGACCCCCACTCTCTCCAGCAGATCATTCAGCGTATTTACCAGCAGATGCGGTGCCCACAGTGCGGCAAGCGGATCCCCGTCGACTTCGCCTCCGTCCGGATGGCGAGCGACGATTTCATGCTGCTGCAGCTCAAGTGCGATACCTGCGAGGCGTACATCGTGCTGCACGCGTCCCTCCAGGGTGCGCAGAAGGCAGCCATTGCAGGGAAGCAGGGCGACGATGTCACGGTCAATGCATCGTCTGCGTTGCATCTCAAAGACGGCGAAGTCGCCGCGCTTCGCGATGCGGTCGCCGAGGCGGGCGGGTCGTTCGAGAAGCTCTTCAGGGAATTCGGGCAGTCGGATAGCAAGAAGGCCTGAGGAAAGATTCAAATGCCAGGTCCCAGACGCTAGATAGCTCGGTAGTGTATTGACAGGAAAAATCGCAAAGCGTTGCACTTCTCTTTCCTTGCAGCCGCCGGTTCCGTGGCATGTCGATTCTGCGTTCGGGGATCCTCTCCTTATTTTCCCTTGTCCGTTCAGCAACCCTCGTTATACTGTGCACACATTCACCGACGTTTCTTCCCCTGATTCAGACGCTCATGGGAAGCAGCGGCGGAGTTTTGTATGCGGTTGGCAGATGGCCAAATGGCCACATGGTCCGCAAGCGACCATCAGACCATCCGGCCATCCGACAACATCCTTCGTTTCATTTTCTCCCGCCCCCGGTTATGCCCGCTCCTCATCAGCAGAAGTCCGCAGCCACCGACTCGTTCGACGCAGTCGCGCTCTCCATCGCGAGCCCCGAAGACATGCTCGCGTGGTCCCGCGGCGAAGTGACCAAGGCCGAAACGGTCAACTACCGCACCCAGCGTGCTGAGCCGGATGGTCTCTTCTGCGAGCGCATCTTCGGCCCCACCAAGAACTTCCAGTGCTTCTGTGGCAAGTACAAAGGCGTGCGTTACAGCGGCGTGGTCTGCGAGAAATGCGGCGTGGAAGTGACGCGTTCCATCGTTCGCCGCGAGCGAATGGGCCACATCAACCTTGCTGTTCCCGTGACCCATATCTGGTTCCTCCGCTCATCGCCGTCCCGCATCGGCCTTCTTCTCGATCTTCCCATCAAGACGCTCGAGCAGATCGTCTATTTCGCCGCATACATCGTCATCACGGTGGATCCGGATGCCAAGAAGGAGGTGGAGAAGGAGCTGGCTGCATCCATGGATGCCCGCCGGACCCAGATCAAGCAGGAGCATGCCGACGCAAAGCAGAAACTCCAGCAGAGCGACGCGACGCGTGCCCAGCTCGATGCACTGGAACAGGAAACGGCCGAGAAGTTCGAATCGCTCAAGCAGAACCACAAAGATGCACTGGATGATCTGAAGAACCTGCGGGTGGGGGGAGTGCTGTCCGAGCTCAAATTCCGCGAGATGAACATGAAGTTCGGCCACGTCTTCCGCGCCGGCACGGGTGCCGAGTCGCTCCGCGAGATCGTGGGATCCGTCGAGATGACCCAGATGCTGCAGGATCTCCAGAAGGAGCGCGAGCAGAGCAGCGGCCAGAAGCTCAAGAAGGTGATGAAGCGCATCAAGCTCCTCAGCTCCTTCACGCAGGCCAGCATCAAGCCCGAGTGGCTCATCCTCTCGCGTCTTCCAGTGATCCCGCCCGATCTGCGCCCCATGGTGCAGCTCGATGGCGGCCGGTTCGCTGCCAGCGACTTGAACGATCTCTATCGCCGCGTCATCAACCGCAACAATCGCCTCAAAAAGCTCATGAGCATCGGTGCTCCGGAAGTGATCTGCCGCAACGAGAAGCGCATGCTCCAGGAATCCGTCGACACCCTTTTGAACAACAGCGCACGCGCCGGCAAGACGCTCTTTACCGCAGGGGACCGCCGAAAACTCCGCTCGCTCTCCGACATGCTCAAGGGCAAGCAGGGCCGCTTCCGCCAGAACCTCCTCGGCAAGCGCGTCGACTATTCGGGCCGCTCCGTCATCGTCGTCGGTCCGCACTTGAAGCTCAACCAGTGTGGTCTTCCCAAGGAAATGGCGATGAAGCTCTTCAAGCCCTTTGTCATCGGCCGCATCATCCGTGACGAGCTCGCGCACAACGTCAAGGCCGCCGAGCGTCTGGTGCAGGATTCCACCAAGGAAGTGTGGGATATTCTCGAGGAAGTCATCCAGGACAAGCACGTGCTCCTCAACCGCGCGCCGACGCTCCACCGCCTGGGTATCCAGGCGTTCAAGCCGCAGCTCGTCGAGGGTCTTGCCATCCAGCTCCACCCGCTCGTGTGCACCGCGTTCAACGCGGACTTCGACGGCGACCAGATGGCCGTGCACGTGCCGCTTTCCACGAAGGCCCAGCTCGAGGCCGCCACCCTCATGTCGGCAACGCAGAACGTGCTCAAGCCCTCCGCCGGTGAGCCCATCATCAACCCGGTGCAGGACATGGTGCTCGGCTGCTACTTCCTCACGCGCGTCCACGACGGCAAGAAGGGGCATGGTATGACCTTCTCCTCGCCCGAGGAAGCCTTCATGGCCCATGACCACGGCATCGTCGACCTCCAGGCCAAAATCAAGGTGCGCGTCTCGTTCAACGGTGCGCCCGAGATCGTCGAAACGTCCGTCGGCCGCCTCAAGTTCCAGGAGATCGTTCCGGCCGGCCTCGGCTTCGTGAACGCCACCATGAAGAAGAAGAACCTCTCGGACCTCATCAGCCGCTGCCTGGAGACGCTCGGCCGCGAGGAGACGGTGGCGCTCGCCGACCGCATCAAGGACATCGGTTTCTACTACGTGACCACGTCCGGCATTTCCATTGCTGTCAGCGACATCGTCATCACCCCCGAGCGCCAGAAGCTCCTCGAGGATGCCAACGAGAAGATCCGCAAGATCAACAACTTCTACTGGAAGGGTCTCGTCACGGCCGATGAACGCTACAACCACGCCATCCGCATCTGGAGCCAGACGAAGAACGAAGTGACGAACGCCATGATCCAGTCCTTCCTCAAGGAGGAGGAGAACGACATCAGCTACGTCATCGACTCCGGGGCCCGCGGTAACTGGGGTCAGGTCACGCAGCTCGCAGGTATGAAAGGTCTCGTGGCAAACCCGTCGGGCCGCACCATCGAGCTTCCGGTGCAGAGCAACCTGAAGGAAGGATTCAACGTGCTCGAGTACTTCATCGCCACGCACGGTGGACGCAAAGGCAAGTCCGATACCGCGCTCAAGACCGCCGAAGCAGGCTACCTCACGCGCCGCCTGGTCGACGCCGTGCAGGACATCATCATTCGCGAAGAGGATTGCGGCGGCAAAGAAGGCCACCTCATCACCCGCGAGGCGTCCGCCAAGATCGGAGAAAAGTTCGATCTGCGCATCTTCGGCCGCTCGCTGGCGCAGGATCTCGAGTACAAGGGCAAGGTCATCGCCAAGCGCGACGCCGAAATTGACGCTGAATTGCTCGCCATCATTCAGGAACAGAAGATCGACAACATCCACGTACGCTCCGTCATGACCTGCCGCACCCGCGGAGGCATCTGTATGCAGTGCTACGGTCGCGATCTCGCCGACAACAAGGCGGTCAAGATCGGTACCCCCGTGGGCATCATTGCAGCCCAGTCCATCGGTGAACCGGGCACGCAGCTCACCATGCGTACATTCCACATGGGAGGTGTCGCCGAAGGAGCCGACATCACGCAGGGTCTCACGCGCGTCGAGGAGCTGTTCGAGGCCCGCTCGCCCCGCACTCCTGCCACGCTCAGCGATATCACCGGACGCGTCAAAGTGAGTCACCAGGGAGGCAAAACCACCATCAACGTCATCGCCGAGGAGCCGGGTCAGGACACCTACTACATCCCTTCCGGGTACGAAGTGATCGTCAAGAAGGGCCAGGCCGTCGCCGAACGCGCTGTCATTGCCAAGTCGCTCTCGGACAAGAGCACGGTGAAGGTCACCATCGCGGGCAAAATCGATTCCATCGAGCGCGGTATCATCAAGATCCGGCACAAGGAGATCCAGGAGCGCAGTTACGAGTTCGGCCCCCGCGAGTCGCTCCTCGTGAAGACGGGTTCTGTCATCGAAGCCGGCCAGCCGTTCAACGTCGGCCACTTCAACCTGCAGGAACTGCTCGAAAAGAAGGGCGCCTACGCAGTGCAGAACTACATCGTCTCGGAAGTGCAGCATATCTACGCCTCCCAGGGTCAGACGATCAACGACAAGCACCTGGAAATCATCGTCAAGAAGATGTTCAGCAAGGTCCGCATCATCGACTCGGGCGACACCAGGTTCCTTCCCGGCGAGACCGCCGATATGGGCGAAATGCAGTACGAGAACGAGAAGGCCAAGAAGGACGACAAGAAAGAAGCAACCTATGAGCAGCTCCTGCTGGGTATCACCCGCGTGGCTCTTGCCACCGATTCCTGGCTTGCCGGAGCCTCCTTCCAGGAGACCATCCGCGTGCTCGTCGAGGCCGCCACCACCCGCCGCATCGATATGCTCCAGGGTCTCAAGGAAAACGTCATTATCGGTCGTTTGATTCCCACGGGCGAGGTGTACCGCAAGCGGTACCTCGGCGAGGAGGTCGAACAGGGCGAGGAATAACGACCAATTGTCAGATGGGCAGATGGTCACATGGCCATCCGCCCATCCGGCCATCTGACCATTATCCATCTTTACTTCCACTCCCGTTCCGACTACCATTCCTCGTCACTTCTATGCCTACAGTCAACCAGCTCATCCGTAAGCGACGCCGCGACAAGCGCGTCAAATCGAAGGCCCCCGCACTCCAGACCACCTGGAACGCCCTCAACATGCGCAGCATCAAGCTGCCGAAGGGATCGCCGTTCAAGCGGGGAGTGTGCGTGAAAGTCACCACCATGACGCCGAAAAAGCCGAACTCCGCACTGCGCAAGATCGCGCGCGTCCGCCTCACCAACGGGTACGAGGTGAAGGCGTACATCATGGGTGAAGGTCATAACCTCCAGGAGCACTCCGTTGTCCTCGTCCGCGGAGGCCGCGTCAAAGACCTTCCGGGTGTGCGTTATCACATCGTCCGCGGCATCCTCGATACCGAAGGCGTCCGCGACCGCAAGCAGGGCCGCTCCCTGTACGGTGCCAAGAGGCCGAAAGCGTAATCCCTAACCCCAGCCCCAACCCTATCCCTTTCTTATGGCTAAAGCAGTCAAGCAATACATCCCCGTCGGTTCCGATACGCTCCAGGAGAAGTTCGTCAACTGCCTGATGAAGCGCGGGAAGAAGACGATCGCGCGCAAGATTTTCGCCGATGCTCTCGAGATCATCAAAACCCGCACGAAGGATCCGCCGCTCGAGATCTTCAGCAAGGCTCTCCTGAACGCCACCCCGCTCGTCGAAGTCCGCCCCAAGCGTGTGGCCGGTTCGGTGTACCAGGTCCCCGTCGAAGTGAGCCCCCGCCGCCAGCAGACGCTTTCGATCCGCTGGATCCTCGGCGCCGCGCGCGAGCGCAAGGGTGTCCCGATGGCCCACAAACTCGCTCTCGAACTGCTCGACGCCTCCGCCGATCAGGGCAACGCCATCAAGAAGAAGCAGGACGTCTTGAAGATGGCGCAGGCCAACAAGGCCTTTGCGCACCTGGCCAAGCAGGGCTAGTAGTGGGTGCCCCATCCTGAGCCCGACCAAGGATGGCCCAGGCCAACAAGGCGGGAGTGTATCCCGAGCGGAGCGAGGGACGCACCTCCCGAAGCAGGGTTAATTCAATACGTCGGATCGTTGCGACAACGAACGACCGCATACTTGCAGAATTTACTGGGCCTAGACCCTTGCAAAATTTGTAAAAATCTGTATAATGCTTTCACAAAATTTTCAACACTTCACACAAAAACCTATGACTCCACACATGAAAGACGCCTGGGACATGAGCCTCGATTTCTGGGAGACCGGGCCGGTCCGTGCCATGGTTGAAGCCGAGTACGCCACCATCGTGCGCGAGGAGATAGTGCGGTATCCCGGGCAGAACTTGAGCGCATCCGCGCTCAAAAAGCTGCATGACGTCGTCGTCTGCTCCACGTTCGATTTTATCGTCGACGCCGTCAGCTACGGCACGCCCGACGGCAAGCCGTTTACCTTCAGAAACAAGACAGTCATCCGCGAGGAAGTACGGCGTCTCACCCGGCTGCACCTCGACGAGGCCTGCGGCGAGCCAAAAACGGGTCAGGAACCGCTTGCGGGCCTCTCGTTCCTCGATCAGCTCTTTCCGGCATCCGGGGCTAATTAGCGGGGTTTCGGGGGTATTTCGGCATTGCACAGGCATTCCGTTTTCCGTACACTCCTCCAGCTTTCAGACGATGCAACGCATCGTCGACTATCATCTGTCCCCTTCGTTTTATGGACCTCAAGAACGTACGCAACTTCGGCATTATCGCGCACATCGATGCCGGTAAGACCACGACCTCGGAACGCATCCTGTTCTACACGGGGCGCACGCACAAGATCGGCGAAGTGCACGAAGGCGAGGCAACCATGGACTGGATGGAGCAGGAGCAGGAACGCGGCATCACCATCACGGCCGCTGCAACGCAGTGCCAGTGGAAGGCTCCCACTGCCGACGGCCAGGAAGTGACCGCCACCATGAACCTCATCGATACCCCCGGGCACGTGGACTTCACAGCCGAAGTGGAGCGTTCGCTTCGCGTGCTCGACGGCGGCGTGGTGGTGTTCGACGGCTCGCAGGGCGTGGAGCCACAGTCCGAAACCGTCTGGCGCCAGGCCGACAAGTACGGCGTGCCCCGCCTCGCCTTCATCAACAAAATGGACAAGACCGGAGGCGATTTCTACATGTCACTCGATTCCATCTTCGACCGTCTCAGTAAGAACGCGGTGGCCATCCAGCTGCCCATCGGCGCCGAGAGCGAGTTCTCCGGCATCATCGACCTCGTCGCGAAGAAGGCGTACACGTTCGAGGGCAAGAACGGCGAGATCCGCAAGGAGATCCCCATCCCCGAGGATATGCAGAACTCCGTGACGGAGTACCGCCTCACCCTTATGGAAAAGGTCGCGGAGAACAGCACCGATGACCTCATGGACAAGTTCCTGCAGAACGGCGCCCTTACGGATGAAGAGCTGCGTCAGGGGATCCGCATTGCTACCGTCAAGAACAAGATCTACCCGGTCGTGTGCGGCTCCTCGCTCCAGAACATGGGCGTGCAGCTAGTGCTCGACGCCGTCGTGGCCTACCTGCCCTGCCCGCTGGATATCCCGGCAGTGAAGGGAACCAACCCGAAGACCGACGCTCCCGAAGAGCGCAAGGCCGCCAACGAGGAGCCCATGGCCGCAATCGCCTTCAAGATCGCCACCGACCCGTTCGTGGGACGTCTCACCTTCATCCGCGTCTACTCAGGTGTGCTCAAGTCGGGAACCGCCGTGCTCAACTCCCGCACCGGGAATAAGGAGCGCATCGGCCGCATCGTGCGTCTTCACGCCAACCACCGCCAGGAGATCGACAAGATCGAGGCGGGCGACATCGGCGCGGTCATCGGCCTCAAAGACACCCGCACCGGCGATACCATCTGTGACGAGGCAAAGCCCATCAAGCTCGAATCCATCACGTTCGCCGAGCCGGTCATCTCGCTTGCCGTCGAGCCCAAGACCAAGGCCGACCAGGAGAAAATGGGCGTGGCACTGCAGAAGCTCGCCGAAGAAGACCCGACTCTCCGCGTCCGCAGCGACGAGGAAACAGGCCAGACCATCCTCTCGGGCATGGGAGAACTGCACCTCGATATCATCGTCGATCGCATGAAGCGCGAATTCAAAGTCGAGACGAACGTCGGCAAGCCCCAGGTCGCCTACCGCGAAACGATCCAGAAGGAGATCGAGCACGAGGAGAAGTACGTCAAGCAGTCCGGCGGCCGCGGTCAGTATGGTCACGTGGTGTTCACACTCACGCCGCAGGAACCGGGCAAGGGCTACGAGTTCGTCGACGAAATCGTCTCGGGCCGCATTCCCCGCGAGTTCATCAAGCCCTGCGACCAGGGTTTCCAGGAGGGCATGAGCCGCGGCGTCCTTGCCGGCTACCCGCTCGTGGACATCAAAGTGACGCTCACCGACGGTTCGTACCACGACGTCGACTCGAACGAATTCGCATTCAAAATGTGCGCCAGCATCGGCATGCAGGCCGCTGCCAAGAAGGCCGACCCGGTGATCCTCGAGCCAGTGATGAAGGTGGAAGTCGTCACGCCCGAGCAGTTCTTCGGCGACATCATGGGCGACATCAACTCCCGCCGCGGACTCGTGCTCAGCACGTCCGACCGCGGCATGGCCAAGGTCGTGTCGGCTACGGTGCCGCTGGCAGCGATGTTCGGCTACGCCACCGACATGCGTTCCATGACCCAGGGCCGCGCCAGCTACTCCATGGAACCAAGCCACTACGCCAAGGTGCCCAAAAACGTGGCAGAGACCGTCATAGCAGAGAGAATGGGCGGGAAATAACGCTCATGAGCCTGTCCCGAATAGATGTGAGCGAAGCGAGCATCTAGAGGGATCGCCGAGGCGGTCATCGCGGAGCGCATGGGTGGGAAATAATTCTCGAGATCTAAAATGCCGTTCTCCTCAAAAGGAAGCGGCATTTTTTGTATACAAAAAGTGATCAATTTGTATCATTGTAGTAATACGTTGACATAAATATTACGCCTTCTTATCATGTGCGTCCTTTTTCTTCCCGCCATATGCACAATCCCGAAAGGAGTGACTCGTCTGACGTTCAGGTCTTGTATCCGGCTCCCGATGTGGATGGGCATTTCGACGTTCGTATTGATTCATTTTCCGGGGATAAGGCAGTGATCGAGAATGCGTGCAAGATTGTTCATAACAGTCTGGTGAAAATGGCGTATCGAAAAGGAATTCCTTCTATTAAGCCGACGGACGATAGTGCCGAGTTTTCGTTGAATGGAAGTGAGCAGGGCTTGCGCACGTTTATTCAGGATATCCTACGGCAGCTGGGCACTGCTGCGAACGATCTTCACATGAGCTACAGGCGTGCAGAGCGGCAACCAAAGACTGTTAACCGGACCGTTGCGTAAGGGGCGTTTCTCGTCCACCATATTCCACATGCCCTCCCACAAGCGCTTCACCGACGACACGTTCCGGCGCGAGCCGTGGTTTAAAGCGCTTTGTAGTGCCATACTCAGCTGTACAAGCGAGCAAGAGGTGGCTGATTTCCTGCGCGACGTGGGCACGCTCAGCGAGCTCCAGGCCTGGAGCGAGCGTCTGGAGGTGGCCAAGCAGCTCGCCCAGGGCCTGACGTACCGCGAAGTTGCCAAGAATACCGGAGCTAGCACCACCACCGTCACCCGCGTCGCCAAATTCATCGAAAATGGTCCGGGCGGCTACCGGAAGATCCTCCAGGTCCACCGGCATCACCGCATGAATGCACAGGTGCGCAGGAACCAGCCGGAAGCTAAAGAGTCGCGTCAGGCACCCCCCGAAGCCCAGAAATCGGTGCTTCAGAAGTACCTGGATAAGAAATAGGCAACGCGATGCGCAGACGCGGTTGTGCGTCTTATATTCATGCCCACGCTGCCTGCGGTTTAACACAGAAAGCGGCGTTTCCACATGCTCCGTGAAGGTACCGTGAGCGCAGCTGGCTCGTGCCCGTGCCACTGTGGTACTACGATCGATACCGCTTGTTCACGGCTTTCCAGTATCATAAACCCGTGCTACGTCATGCCTTCATGCGCCGCTGCCTCGAACTCGCGTCCCTCGGGCGTTGGAACGTGGGCAATGGCGCGCTCGTGGGCGCCGTGCTGGTTCGGGGCGATACGATCATCGCCGAGGGGTACCACAGCCACTTCGGCGGTCCGCACGCGGAGCGGATGCTTCTCGAGAACTATCAGGGAACGATCGAGCCCGACGATGTGCTCTACGTGAACCTGGAGCCCTGCTGCCACACCGGAAAAACCCCGCCCTGCACGGATATCATCATCGAGCGGGGCGTGAAACATGTCGTGTATGGCATGCTCGATTCCGATCATCGCGTGGCAGGGAAGGGGAGTGAGGTGTTGCGATCGAAGGGGGTCACTGTTGAAGGACCTTTCCTCCGAACTGAGTGTGAATATGTTAACCGGGGCTTTACGACCGTTCGGATGGAAGGCCGGCCATGGGTAACTATAAAAATGGCTATGGATAGGGCTGGACGCATATCAAATGACGACGGGTCACCTCTGAAAATCACCTCGAAGGAGCAAGATGTATGGTCCCACACTTGGCTCCGCAGCAGGCACGATGCGATTTTGGTGGGAGTGCAGACGGTCATTGCCGATGATCCATCATTGAATACAAGATTTGCTCAAAATAAGGAATTTTCAATTCCATCAGGGCTTAAAAAAATTGTGATTTCATCACTGAACAATAAAATGATACAAAAAGAACCTCTCCGGATCATCCTCGACCCGCAGCTCCGAACCCCCACGGAAGCGAAGGTCTGCGATACGTCTCTGCAGCCGACTCTTCTCTGCGTCTCCTCTGCGTCGTTCACGCAGGATGCTGCCAAACGCAAAGGCCTGGAGAGCAGGGGAGTGCTCGTGAAAGAGATAGATGTGGATGCGAGAGGGGGATTCGTCTGGGAATCCCTCTGGCACGCGTTACTGACTCCGAGCGGCGACTATCATGGCATCACGTCCATTCTGGTCGAGGGGGGTCTGAAAACATGGCGTGCATTCAGCGAGCGCGATGTGGATGAACAAGTGAAGCTTACTGGTCCGTAGTCGGAGCAGGGTTTGCCGATTTCGGATCGAGCACGACTTTCATTTTGATCGTTCCGTCCTCCAGCATCGCTGATACAGGGGTTCCGGAGAATTTTTCTTGAACAATGGGAGCCTTCTCCTTGGCAACTGGGAATTCCAGATGCAGCATTCCATCATCACCGCGCGTCATCTTGATTTCGTTCGGTCCTCCGAGTTCTTTTTTCATTCCTTCCACGAATGCGGTGGTCGGCGGCACATCTTGTTTGGAATCGAGGCCCATAGAAGTGAGTTGGAATGGAAAAAAGAGGCAGAAACCTACTCTAGGCATCAAAAAAGTCAATGCCCTACAGGCCGAGTTTCTTCTTTATTTTCTGCCCGGTCTGGAATGCGAAGAGCATCAGTGCCTGGAAGAGCGGAAGCTTTCCCGTCCGCACTTTGTACTCCACCACCTTTGCAAATTTCTTCCCCTTCCCTTTGACGATATCGAGGCTGGAGGGGCGCTTGTCCACCACCAGGCCGAATTTGCCCCTGCCCGGCGTGCAACGTTCCTCGTAATGCTTGCCGATCACCACGCAGCCGAAATAGCGGAGCGAGACCGACATATGGCTCACCGTGCGGCGCTGCAGGCCCGTCCATGCGGCCATCGGCGTGCCGCCCGTGTAGATGAGATACGCCGGCTTCCCTCCCAGGGTGCCGATGCTGCGGCTTTGCTTGTCCAGGCCGAAGCTGCCCATGCGATCGATGAGGTTTTTCAGGTGCCCGGGAACGCTGAAGTTCCAGATGGGAGTCGCGATCACGAGGCCGTCGCTGTCCTTCACTGCTTTCTCGAGCATCGCGAAATCCTTGCCCTGATTGGTTTTGGGTTCGTAGAACTTGAGCGAGAAGTGCTCGATGTCGAGATCGGCGATTCTGATGGTCTGGACACGGGCGCCATTCTCTTTTGCACCCGTCATAAAAGAACGCGCCAGCATCGCGGCATTACTCGGCTCGTTGTTGCCTGCGATGAGAACGAGAATCTTCAGGGTCGTCAAAAAAATGTCTGACGGAGTGTACCACGCCCGCTCCGGAGCCATGTGCGTTCTGCGTGACATACGAGTTTTTTTTGTCTCCGTTGATTCCGGTTTTCCCCCGCCCGGACAGCAGAAAAGAATGTCGAGTATCACAACACATTTTCCGTCTTAATTTTAGTTGATTGTGCAGGTGCCTTCATCCAACATGTTGTGTTGTTGCACCGGATAAGCCCCTACATGCTGTAGTCCCCCCTCGCCGCGTTCCTTCCGTTTTTCCGGTCAGTTTTCCGGCTTTCGGCCGTCTCTACTTCATTGTTTCCCCGTCCCCGTATGAACCCGCACTCCGCTCCAGTTTCGTCCGTTTCCAAGAATCTCCGTGAGGAAGCCATTCCGCCGCTCGAGCGCGAGGTCACTCCGGTGAAGCTGTCGAAGAACGGTCAGCCGGGTCTGTCGGTGTCGCGCGTGTTCACGACGCCGGGGAGCGATCCGCTGGAGGAAGTCACCTACGAGAAGCGCGTGAGCCGCATCAAGAACACCGACGGCTCCGTCGTCTTCGAAATGGAAGGCGCCGAGATTCCGGCCAGCTGGAGCCAGGTGGCGACGGACATCGTCGTGAGCAAGTACTTCCGAAAGGCAGGCGTGCCGCAGTATGACGCGCAGGGGAACGTCCTCAAAAACGACAAGGGTGAGACCGTCACCGGTCCCGAGCGGAGCGTGAAGCAGGTGGTGCGCCGTCTTGCCGGCTGCTGGCGGTACTGGGGCGAGAGCCATGGGTACTTCGATACGCGTCAGGATGCCCAGGCCTTTGAAGATGAACTCAGCTTCATGCTCGTGCATCAGATGGCCGCCCCCAACAGTCCGCAGTGGTTCAATACGGGTCTCAACAGCGCCTACGGCATCACGGGTCCGGCGCAGGGGCACTACTACTGCGATCCCGCCACGGGCGAAGTCAGGCGCAGCGCCGATGCCTACACCCACCCCCAGCCCCATGCGTGCTTCATCCAGAGCGTCGACGACGACATGGTGAACGACGGCGGCATCATGGATCTGTGGGTGCGCGAGGCGCGTCTCTTCAAGTTCGGTTCCGGCACGGGTACCAACTTCAGCAAGCTCCGTGGAGCGGGGGAGCCGCTTTCCGGTGGCGGACGGAGTTCGGGCCTCATGAGCTTCCTCAAGATCGGCGACCGCGCCGCAGGCGCCATCAAATCGGGCGGCACCACCCGCCGCGCCGCGAAGATGGTGTGCCTGGACCTCGACCATCCCGATATCGAGGAATTCATCAACTGGAAGGTGAACGAGGAGAAGAAAGTGGCGGCGCTCGCCGCGAGCGGCTACGACACCGATTTCAACGGGGAGGCGTACCTCACCGTTTCGGGCCAGAACTCCAATAACAGCGTACGTATCGCGCATGAATTCTTCGAGGCCGTGGAAAAAGACGGCGATTGGAACCTCTACTGGCGCACCGAGCTTAAGAAGGCCGCGAAGGAAGGCCGCGCCCCCGTGCCGAGCAAGGTGCTCAAGGCCCGCGCCCTCTGGGACCAGATCAGCTACGCCGCGTGGGCGTGCGCCGACCCGGGCGTGCAGTACGACGGCACCATCAACGACTGGCACACCTGCCCCGCCGACGGACGCATCAATGCCAGTAACCCCTGCAGCGAGTACATGTTCCTCGATAACACCGCCTGCAACCTGGCCTCCATTAACCTGCTCCGTTTCTACGATGCCGAGCACGGCGAGTTCATGACCGAGAAGTTCCGCCATGCGGTCCGCCTGTGGACCATGGTCCTCGAAATCTCGGTGCTCATGGCGCAGTTCCCGAGCAAGGAGATCGCCGAACTCAGCTACAAATACCGCACGCTTGGGCTGGGGTACGCGAACCTGGGCGCCATGCTCATGCGCATGGGCATCCCGTACGATTCCCCCAAGGGCCGCGCCATCTGCGGTGCCATTACGGCAATCCTCACGGGCGACAGCTACGCCGCCTCGGCCGAAATGGCCAAGGTACTGGGCCCCTTCCCGGGCTATGCCAATAACAAAGAGAGCATGCTGCGCGTGATCCGTAACCACCGCCGGGCAGCGTACTGCGCTCCCGTCAAAGAGTATGAAGGCCTGCGCGTGCCGCCCGTGGGCATCGACCAGCAGGATTGCCCGCGCGAACTCCTCACGGCCGCCAAGGAATCGTGGGACACCGCGCTCTCGATGGGCGAGAAGTACGGCTACAGGAACGCCCAGACCACCGTCATTGCGCCCACGGGCACGATCGGCCTCCTCATGGATTGCGACACCACCGGGGTCGAGCCCGACTTCGCTCTCGTGAAATTCAAGAAACTCGCGGGCGGCGGCTACATGAAGATCGCCAACCAGTCGGTGTTGCCGGCCATGTACCACCTGGGTTACAGCGAGCAGGAAGTGCACGACATCATGCAGTACGTGATGGGCTCGCTCAGCCTCGAAGGCGCGCCGCACATCAACCGGGTCAGTCTCAAGGCGAAAGGCTTCACCGATGCCGACATCGCGAAGGTCGAGAAGAACCTGCCCGGCGTGTTCGAGATCCCGTTCGCATTCAACCGCTGGACGCTCGGGGACGACCTCATGAAGCGTTTGGGCTTCAGTGAGGCGCAGATGAACGACGCCAACTTCAACATGCTCCAGGCCCTCGGCTTCACGCCTGAGCAGATCGACGAGGCGAACGTCCGGATCTGCGGCCACATGACCGTGGAAGGCGCTCCGCTGCTCAAAGATGAGCACCTGGCGGTGTTCGACTGCGCCAACAAGTGCGGCAAGCTTGGCAGGCGCTTCATCCGCGCCGAGGGGCACATCCGCATGATGGCCGCCTCGCAGCCTTTCATCAGCGGCGCCATCTCTAAGACCATCAACCTCCCGAACGAGGCGACGGTGGAGGACATGAAGAACGCCTACTTCCTCAGCTGGAAACTCGGCCTGAAGGCGAATGCCCTGTATCGCGACGGTTCGAAGCTGAGCCAGGCGCTTTCGAACAAATCGGATAAGAAAGAGAAAGCCACAGATGCGACAAAGGAGACAGAAGTGAGGATCGTCGAGAAGATCGTTCTCAAGGAGATGCCCCGCCGACGCAAGCTCCCCGACGAGCGCATGTCGATCACGCACAAGTTCTCGGTGGCCGGGCACGAGGGCTACATCCACGCGGGTATGTACGAGGATGGCAGTCCCGGCGAGATCTTCATCAAGATGAGCAAGGAGGGCAGCACGCTCTCCGGCGTCATGGACACGCTGGCGCTGAGCCTGAGTCTCAACCTCCAGTACGGCGTGCCGCTCGACCTCATCTGCGAGAAGCTGGCTCACACACGCTTCGAGCCCATGGGCATGACGACGAACAAGGAAATCCCGATGGTCAAAAGCATGATGGACTACCTCGGCCGCTGGCTCGCGCTCAAATTCCTCACCAAAGAGAAAGCCAAGCGCCTGCACAATTCCGACCTGGTCGACAAAGCCTACGAGACGGGTACGAAGAGCAAGGAGGCCTTCGCGATGCGTCTGGAAGTGGTCGACGAAGGTAGCGATGCGTCCGTCATGGACTTTGCAGCTCCCATCGCCGAGCGTGATGCCCAGGAAACATCCGCCTCAACCGCACAGACGCCCGATAAGGCCGCACAGGCCAAGCTCCAGGGCTTTACGGGATCCGTCTGCGGAGGATGCGGAAGCTTGAAGATGAAGCGGAACGGGAGTTGTGAATTGTGTCTGGACTGCGGCGCCACGTCGGGATGTTCCTGAAGCAACCGGAGAAACCAGGGCAATAAGAAGAACCGGGGGAACCCCGGTTCTTTGAATGCATTGTGATATTTCAGCCAACGGATGCCGATATGTACAGATACGGGTCCGATATGTTGCATTGCGGTCATGCGTGGACAATACTTCACGGCTTTTTTCATCCACACCATGTCAATATTCAGAAAACAAGAACTCTTCGAGACGGGGATCTCCTGCCAGCCGGAAGGCAGAATTTCCATCGATAATGACGGAAAGTATAAAAAGAATCTTCCAAAGCAATCCGCGATGATTTCACATGAAATCGCGATGGTGCTCGATCAGTCGGCGGATGAGCTTGCTGCCGAGGAGCAGGCGCTGCAGGACCCGCTGGCAGACACAGTGGAAAAGATGAGCCAATGAAACCCTGTGAGGGCCGGACACATCCCGATATACTTGCCCCCATGTCCGACCCCTCCATGGACTTCCTGCCCGGCGGTCCCGAGCATAAAAGACTCCGCAAACGCCTGAGTCCGGCCGCGTACGAGAAGCTCAGGGAAAGTGTGAAGGGCCCGGAGCAGATGGAGCGGGAGCTGAAAAAAGCCGAACAGCTGGCGGAGCTCCATTTCGCCCTGGAGAGCGACGAGAAGCTTCAGGAAAAGGCCAAAGACAAACTTGCGAAGGCGATCAAGGAGCAGGGGATCGAGGCCGTCGTCGACACTGAAAAACTCTCACCCGAGCAGAAAAAAGCGCTGGAGCAGGGGAGAGTCAGGCTCGCCGTGTCCAGTCATCCGGTCACGCATCAGGATCAGCTCGTCGCGATTCCCGAAGGCAAAGTGCAGGAAAAAATACCGCTGAAGCAATCGTTCAGTGACGGGTATGCGGCACAGTTGAAAAAGGCGGCGTGAATGCAGGCGGACGTAACATCAGCTCCCGTTTTTGTAGGGGCAAGGCATGCCTTGCCCCTACAAAGATCGGGGCATGACACTGAGCATTGACCGTTATTATCTTGGCAGCAACAACAGCAAACACGCCGCCCCTGCAATAGTGACGTCATCCTCGATACTCACCGACCCCAGCTTCTCCGGGCTCTTGCCATAGCAGTCGGTGCCGTTCTCAATGCTCCCAACATCCTGGCCTTTGGCGTCGGTGAGGAGCGTGAGTCCGTCCTTCTGTTCGATGGTGCCCACCTTGCCGCCGGTGGCGTTCCGTACCACGTTGCCGCGCACTTTGCCGGCGATATCATCGCCTTTGAGATAAATGGTCGCCACGCTCTGACCCTGGATATCGATCTCGCCCACCTGCTTGCCCTGCGCGTTCAAGACGGGTGTGCGTACACTGCCGCCGCACCCGGTTACAAACAGGATTCCAAAGAGGGAGACGATCAGAAGTGTGACGGGGGTACGCATGGCAGGGAAAAGCAAAAAAATAACGACGTCCTCCGCAGAGGGCGTACAATTG
Organism: uncultured Candidatus Peribacteria bacterium; assembly: GCA_964436765.1. Classification (GTDB taxonomy): domain Bacteria; phylum Patescibacteriota; class Gracilibacteria; order Peribacterales; family Peribacteraceae; genus CAYTEH01. Next base: position 4,103 of record CAYTEH010000024.1, on the reverse strand, counting down.
GCCATGCTAAAGGTCATTCTATATTTCGCAAGGTAGTTTTTAGAAAGAGCGCTTGAACAGAACGAAAAACTTGTTCACATTATTCATTCATGTACTAATTTTTGAATCAGATTTTTTGGCTTCCGTATTCACCTTCAAAATAGTCTGTTGGCTTCAGGCAGCCGATGCGGTGACGCTCTCTTCAGGCTACGTTCCGTTCAATGCTTCTGTGACGGAGCCCGACTCAGATCGTCGTCCGGTGCCGCTTTATTGGGGATCTGCTTACCGCATCGTTCGCATTCGTGGACGATCATCCAGCCTTTCTTTCCGTCGTGATCGAGTCCTGTGGGTCGCATCAATCCGCCGCAGTCAGAAGCCCGGTCCCCCGGTCCCTGATCGTCGACGTGTTTGGAGTAGAGGCAGCGCGGGCAGTGGTTGCGGTACGAGCCGTGCTCGATGGGGCTCACCGATACACCACAGTGCTCGCAGATGAATGGTTCTTCGCGGGCGATGAAGATCATATAGCAGGCAGGAATGCCACCTCCATTTTATACATTGAACTTGAAGTGCATCACGTCCCCGTCCTGGACCACGTAGTTCTTTCCCTCCTGGCGCATCTTGCCGGCTTCTTTCGCCTTCACTTCCGACCCGTATTCGACGAAGTCCTTGTAGGCGATGGTATCGGCGCAGATGAACCCGCGTTCGAAATCGGTGTGGATCACCCCTGCTGCCTGCGGCGCCGTGTAGCCCCGGTGGATGGTCCACGCGCGCACTTCCTGCACCCCTGCCGTGAAGTACGTGATGTATCCGAGTGCCTCGTACGCCGTCCTGATCAACCGGTCGAGCCCGGAGGAATCGACGCCCAGTTCACTCAGGAACGTTTTCGCTTCCTCGGGAGAGAGTTCCTGCAGGTCTTCCTCGATCTTCGCAGAGATGATCACAACGGGGGCGGTCGCGGGCAGGCCCAGCTGCGCGCGGACGGCATCGGGCGTGAGAGACTTCATCTGGTCCTCCGCGGCGTTCACGGCGTAGAAGAACGGCTTGCCGGTTAGAAGCTGGAACTGCTTCGCCACCAGTATCTCTTCTTTCGAAAGGGGAGCCTGCGAGGCCAGCTTGCCTGCCTCGAGCGCCTCCTGCGTCTTGCGCGCCACCTCATCCTCAATCTTCTTCTCTTTATCGCCCGACTTCACGTAGCCCTGCAACTTGTCACGGCGCTTCTTGATCACATCCAGGTCGGCGAGCATCAGTTCCGTCTCGATGATCTCGCGGTCGCGTTTGGGGTCGACGTTCCCTTCCACGTGGATGATGTCGCCACCGGTGAACACGCGCACCACATGGCAGATGGCGTCCACTTCGCGGATGTGGCTGAGGAATTTGTTGCCAAGTCCTTCGCCCGCGCTGGCGCCCTTCACGAGTCCCGCGATATCCACGAATTCGACGGCGGCCGGGATCGTCTTCTTCGGCTGCACGAGTTCGGCGAGTTTCTTCAGGCGTTCATCGGGCACTTCCACGATGCCGACGTTCGGATCGATCGTGCAAAACGGGTAGTTGGCCGCCTGGGCGCCTTTGGTTCTGGTCAGGGCGTTGAAGAGGGTCGATTTGCCGACGTTGGGAAGACCAACGATTCCAATTTGAAGAGCCATGAAACTGGGGTGATTGAGACGGTAGTATGGGGCATCTGGAAGCCCAAAGAAAGCGTGTTTCCCCCGGGGGAAGTATAGTTGACAAAACATGGAAATATGATTACTCTATGTATCCTGTGTTCCGGAAAGCCTTCTCTCTGCTGGCAGCGGCCCTGATGCTGGCTTCCTCGGCTGGACCGGCTTTTGCCCAATGGGATGTAAGCGGTACGCGCTATAACGCCGCTTACGCGTATCTTTCGGCCCGCGGCGCCGTGAAAGACGGGCGTCCGTACGCCACCATCAACCGCGCGGAAGCGCTGACGGCGATTCTGCTGATGCAATCGAAGTACAAGCAGCGCGTCGACTGGTTCAAGGGGCATATGTCCTCGATGCCGCTCTTTATCGATTATAGCCAGAGCGACTGGTTTGCGCCGTATGTGGAAGCGGGTTTCGAGGCCGATATCCTGAATGGCTACGCCGATCGTCGCTTCCGTCCCGGTGCCGCGGTGCGGACAGAGGAGGCGATCACCATGCTCCTGCGCGCGTACGGGCAGCATCCCACGGGTCCCGGCCAGTGGTATCAGCCGTACGTACAGCTCGCAACCCAGAAGAATATGGTCTACGGCGGAGATCCTGTGACGATCGGACGGCCGGTGACGCGCGGCCAGTTCTTCGACATGCTCCATCGCCTCGATACCGTCCAGACCCAGAACATCGCCGCGTTCCGGGATCCCACTCCCGTGGCAGCGCCTGCGGTCGTGAGCGCCCCGGTGCAGCAGGCGCCCCGCCCCGTGCAATCGGCGCCCATCGCGGACAGCGGCGACCCGCTCCAGTTCGCGTCGCAGAAGAATTTCGCCATCAGCATCCCCAGGCTCGGCATCTCGGACCTCACCATCAGTCACCCGAAGGACGCGCTCACGAGCAATGGCCTCCTCTCGGTGCTCAAAAGCGGAGTGGGGCATCTGTTCAGTTATCCCGGCAGCAACGGCAAGATCATGGTGTACGGCCACTCGAGCAGCTACGCGTGGGATGTCTCGCCCTACACGAAGATCTTCACGAAGGTGAACCAGCTGACGGCAGGGGACCGCGTCTACGTCACCTACAACGGAAAGCTCTACGTGTACCAGGTGACGGGGCAGCAGACCATCAAGCCGACCGACACCGCTCCGTTCAAGGGCAAGGGCGAGGAGCTCATCCTCTTCACCTGCTGGCCGGTGGGGTCCGTCAAAAGCCGCCTCATCGTCCGCGCCGCTCCTGTTACTACTGTCGCTTTACGATGACAAACGGGTATGCGATCAGTAAAAGGGAACTGGAAGATTTGCCCGGCTCGGAGGTGATCAACCCGTTCCTGTGGCAGGATTTCGTCGACGCGTTCCCCGCCATAGCACCCGATGCCGATGCGCAGGAGGCGCTCAGAAGCACCCTCAGGGGGCTGCTTCATTTGCGGATTTCTGCCCTGCAGAAGCAGGAAGCCCTCCGGCACATACTGGAGCTGCACGGCGACGCGGAAGGCATGCGCGCCTACTACCGGTCCGGCTGGACGTTTCCGGATGGACATCCTGACCTGAAGCCGTTCACGGTCTTTGAGAAGGATGCCAGCCCCGTCGGGCTTGCGGGCATCTCCTATGAAGTCCGCAATCGGCAGCCCGTCTGCGAGTTGCAGGTGGTACAGGGGCTGAAGGGCACCGAAGTACGTCTGGAGGAACTTGCGGCGAGGGTCATCAAAACCTGGCAGGAGATGCACAAGGCGGAGTGGCAGTTGGTTCTCGCCAATCCCATCAAACGGTACAACCGGCTCCGGGACAGATTTTTCGATAAAACATGCTGCAACGAGGAACTCGGGCATCGCGATGTCAGCGTCACGCGTCACAGAATCAACGTGCAGCGCGCCAAATTGCAGGAACTTTGGGGATTGAAAGGCGGAAAGGAGGCGTGAGTACGTGTACGAAAATGTCCCTCGTTCGAAAACCGCTCGGCGGCTTTCTACTCGGGATGACAGGGCATTATTTTCACAAAACGCCTCGATACGACCGTCCTTCGACAGGCTCAGGACGGCTCGGTCCGCCGAGTAGTCCGCCTGCGGCGGACGTATCGAGGCGTCATGATATGTAGGGCCTGTCATCCCGAGTAGCTCGTTGCGGAGCAGCGAGCGTACGAGGGATCAGGCACCAATGCGGCGAATAATCTCACGATCCACCCTTCGACTCGTCCCTCGGCAAGCTCGGGACTCGCTCAGGGCAGGCTCCTATCAGGCACCAATGCGGCGAATAATCTCCCGATCGACGAAGTCTTTTGCCCTTCCATACTTCAGTCTTGACAGCTGCTTGAACGCTTCCGCGGCCTGGTTATCCGGCACGTAGGTCTTGTCGAGCCAGTGGCGGGGGACTTCGATGGAGAACGGCCGGGAGGGCTGGCCGTCGACGCACAGCTTCATCGAGCCCTTGAAGGCGTCCATGTTCACCATGTCCTGTTCACTGAAGACGGGGGCCATTTCCTTGGCGG
>CAYTEH010000023.1:21080-23361 GCA_964436765.1 uncultured Candidatus Peribacteria bacterium | reverse complement strand
CGCAGGTCTCGCATTTGGTGCACGACTGCCCGCAGATCAAAGAACTCGATCTGAACCCGGTCCTTGTGTGGGAGACGAGGATTGTTATTGCAGACGCCAAAGTTGTCCTTGAATAATCACCGGGGTGGTTCCGCGCGCCACGGGGGGTGACGGGGAAGGCTCCGCGCTTTAGCGCGTGATCGACGGAGCGGTGCCGAAGCCTTGGAGGCGCCGCGACGGAGATCCGGAGCCGGGCGGAGGGGCTTTGGCGCGCGGTGCGCTTCTTTTGGTACTTTTCTTGTCGGGCAGACAAGAAAAGGACATCTCTTTCTGAATAATGTGCGATAGACTTTATTCATGCCGGTCGTAACTGTTCTTCTGCCGACGTATAACTCCAAACCCGCGCACCTGCGGGCGGCCATCGAGTGCGTCAAAAAGCAGACACTGACCGATTGGGAACTGGTGATCCACGATGATCCCTCGGCCACCGACGTGCGCGATATGATCAAGGATTACCTGGATGACCCGCGTATCACGTTCAGGCGGAGCGAAAAACGCCTCGGGATCGGCGGCAACTGGAACGCATGCTCGGCCTTCGGGACGGCACCGTATGTGCAGCTCCTGTTCCAGGACGACCTCTGGTACCCCGAGTACCTGCAGCGGAGCATGGAGGCGTTGAAGCGGTATCCCGGGATCGGCTTCACCGTCGCGCACCATACCTACCGGTTCGAGGGCGAGATCGACGCGGAGCGCCGGAAGTTCTACCGCGGCGTGGAGGCGCTGCAGCTCGCGGAACTGAAGCCGGGACAAAACGATGCGATGGCATTCCTCGAACGGTGGGTGAAGCGGGGGCTCCGGCCGAACCTCATCGGCGAACCCAGCTTCGTGATGCTCCGCAGATCCATGATGAAAAAGGCGGGACCCTTCCGCGCGGACATGCCCCAGGGGCTCGACGTCGAATACTGGCTCCGCTGCCTCGTGCGCAGCGACTTCTTCTTCTTCCAGGAATCACTGGGGGAATTCCGCGTGCACCCGGCAGGGGCGACGGCGCGGAACGAAGCCGGGGGCCATGGACTGTTCGACCGCGTGGGTTTCTACGACACGCTTTTGAAGGAGATCCCGCGCGGCACCATCCGTTCGCTCGTGAAGACGTCCCTCATGGAGCAGTTCGCTCTAATGACGCGCAAGTTCCGTGAACGCGCCAAAAAAGGCGGCAAAGTGGGGGCAGGAGGCTCGAAATCCCTCATCCGAATCGCAGTAAAACACCCCGTATTGGTGTTGCGGGGGATGATCAAATCAATATAACCTAGCGCTCGAATCATCATTTCCACTTTTTCAACATGAAACTGAAGACGCTGTTTAAGAAAGCCGTAGAGATGGGCATGGATGCCGACCCGCGCAGCCGGAAACAGATCGAGAAAACATTCAAGAAGTATGAAGAGCGGTACAAGAAGCTGGAGGGCAAAGAGAAGGAGTATTTCGACCACGAGCGCACGTGGAACCCGTACAGCGACTCGCGCATCATCAACGGCACGGGCGAAGAGGACATCCAGGTGCTGATGGTGGGTATCGACCTCGAGACGCAGGAAGTGCTCCTGGCCGACCGCCTGCGCGAGAAAGGCGAACGCATCGACGGACTCCTCATCCACCACCCCGAAGGCCGCGCACTTGCCGACCTCGATAAAGTGATGAGTATCCAGGTCGACGTACTGGCCCACTTCGGCGTTCCCGTGAACGTGTCGGAGGGCTTCCTGGCCCCCCGCATGAGCCGCATCTGGCGCGCCATCCACCCCGATAACCTCTTTAGGACCGAGCGCGCCGCCGAACTCCTCGGCTTCCCCGCCCTCTGCTGCCACACCATCACCGATAACCTCGTCTGGCGCTACATGGAGAAGGAGATCTGTGCGAAGGAATTCGACGACCTCACCTCCATCTGCAACGCCATCAACAAGATCCCCGAATACGACTACTACTCCAAGAAAGGCAACCCGCCTATCATCGTGAACGGGAACGGCTCCGGCCGGCCGGGCAAGGTGTGCGCCACCGAATTCACGGGTGGCACCAACGGTCCCGAGGAGTTCCTGGAGGCCCAGGTTCGCGCGGGCGTGGGCACCATCCTGACCATGCATGCGACGGAAAAGACACTGGAAGAGGCCCGCAAGCACCATGTGAACATGATCCAGTGCAGCCATATGGCTTCGGACGCCATCGGCATCAACCTGATGCTCGACAAGCTCGCGAAGGAAGAAAAGAAGCTCCGGACGATCGATGTGTCGGGGTTTGTGCGCGTGAAGAGGAAATA
>CAYTEH010000023.1:0-20980 GCA_964436765.1 uncultured Candidatus Peribacteria bacterium | reverse complement strand
ACCGCCTGGGCCTATCTCCGCAAGCAGACCGTGCTCGCGGCGCTGGTGCTGTGGGTGATGGCGCTGCCGCTCCTGATCGCCGACGTGCTCCTGCTGGTGCCACCCAAGGATCCGACGCTCGCGCTCGCGATGCAGATCGTGCTCCTCATCGTCGTCACATTCGTCTCGTACTGGGGCGCGGCTGGGGTATTGCTCGTCGGCAAGCGCATGATCCAGAAGAACAAGGCGGGCCGCAGTCGCACATCAATCAAAGCCATCGTGCAGGACGCGGCACCGCTCGTGCTGCCGTTGATTTTGACCTCGATCCTGCGCGCCTGCTTCACGCTCTACCGCCTGCTCCTGCTGGTGCCGCTTGCGTTCGTCGTACTCTTCTTCTGCGCAGAAACGATTGAAACCATCCACTCGGCTGCCGATATCCCCATGCTCCTGCGCTCCTGCCCCCTGCTCCTGCTGTCTATCCCGCTCGCGGTCCCGGCAATCATGTACCAGATCCGGACTGCGTTCTACCAGATCGCGCTGGTGGAGGAAGGGACGACCTACCGCGACGCCATGCACCGCAGCATGGATGTGACCCGCGGCCGCTTCTGGCACGTGGTCTGGAACCTGGCTCTGATGGCAATCGTGACCTTCGCCCTACCGTTCATCCTTGCGCTCCTGTGTGGCATCTTTATTGACGAGACAGTCCTGACCCCGCTGCTCGCGGTGAGCATGGCTATCGTCCACGCTACCTCCGCTATCGCGGGTTTGGTCTTCATGCTCAGCCTGATCTCGTTCTACGGACAACTCCGCAAAGACCACTTCGCCAGAGCTGCAAAAGAGGCTACGAAGAGCAAATAAGAAGAATGTATGATGTGTCAGTCGACTGATTTTGTCGCCTCTGTCCCCTCTGTCCCTTCTGTCCCCTTCCAAAAAAACCTGGGGCCTCGTTCTCTCCGGCGGCGCCGCCTGGGGCATCGCGAATGCCGGCGTACTGGAAGTGCTTGAGCGCGAGCACCTGAGGCCCGATTACCTGGCCGGCAGCAGTATGGGGGCCATCGTCGGTGCGCTGTGGGCTGTGGGACATCCTGCGAAAGAACTGAAGAAGCTCTGCAGCACGCTCTCGATCGTGAACGCGTTCAAGCTGGGCGGCAAGCCGCTCAAAGGCGGCCTGCACGGCGGGCTCCTGCAGCAGGCATTGGAGCAGCACGTCGCCCCCCTGCTCGGGGAAAAAACGGTCGGCGACTGCGAGATCCCCTTCATCTGCGTCGCGGGCAGGGTGATCGAACCCGTACGGTGGGAAAAGATCGTACAGCAGAACTTCACGGAACACTTCACGCGCTGCATCGAGGAATACGTGTTCCCGCCCGAGACGCGCCTGATCGACGCCATCATGGCTTCCTCGGCGCTGCCGGTGCTGTTCCAGCCCGTACACGTGGGTGCCGACAGCTTCATCGACCTCGTGAGCTTCGGCGCAATACCGGTAAAACAACTCAAAGACACGTACCACCCCGACGTGATCATCGCCACCAATACGAACCCCGACTACAAGGAGGTGCGTGCGTTCCTTCCCAAAGGCTGGCGGCAGTACATCGAGGACGGCCAGCAGAGCATCATCAGGAACAAACAGATGAGCGACCTCGTCATCAGGCCCGTCCTCAAAGAAAACCCCTTCCGGTTCGACAAGGCGACGACCTTGTATGAAGCCGGCAAGAAGGCGGCGGAGAAAAGCATGCGCGAACTTACTGCGTTGCTACAGAAATAACACTCGACTGCTCGGGGCTCACCCCGTCCACACCACAGTGACGTCTTCCACTATTTCACCCCGACCATTTTGACCACAGCCGCAAAGGCAGCGGGATCGTTGATAGCCATTTCGCTCAGAACCTTGCGGTTGAGGCCGATCTTCTTGGCGTTCAGCTCCTTGATGAACTGCGAGTAGCGGATACCCTGACTGCGGAGAGCCGCGTTGAGGCGGACGATCCAGAGGCTGCGGAAATCGCGCTTCTTCAGGCGGCGGTCCTTGTACGCGTTCACGCCGGCGCGGATGACCGCCTCGTTCGCTTTGACGAACGTGGTGCGGCGCATGCCACGGTAGCCCTTCGCAAGCTTGCGGATCTTCTTGTGACGACGGTGCCGGACGATGCCTCGTTTGACTCGCATGGTTGTAGGGGGATGTCATGGCGAGGTGCGCGTCGCGCGCCTCGAACCAGGTTTTTAGAGGTTAGGGAGCAGTCCCTGGAGAGCGCGCACGTTAGTGGGGTGTGCAAGAACCGTGCGGTTCAGGCGCTTCTGGCGCTTGCTCTTCTGCTGGAGCAGGTGACCGCGGCCGCGGCGCTTGAACGCAAACTGGCCGGAGCCGGTCTTGCGGACCCGCTTCTTGGCGCCGGAGTGGGACTTCATCTTAGGCATAGGGGCGGCGAAGTATAGGGCACTTTAGAGCTGGTGCAAAGGGAATTTTCCAAGCCAGATGACGGATGACGGATGACAAAAATAGGCATTTATGAGCATTTTGCAATCCGTAGTCCGTCTTTCAGCGTTTTGGGCGCAAAATCGCCACGAACTGGTCCCCCTGACGCTTGATCTCCTGCTCCACCTCGCTGACGTCCTTCAGCCCCTCGAGGATCGCCTTCAGCTTGTTGATGGCGTATTCCTTGTTGGCGAGCTCACGTCCGCGCAAGCGAACCGCAAATTTGACGAGGTGACGCTCGGTGAAGAACTCGCGGGCACGCGTGGCGAGGCGCTCCAGATCGTGCTTCTCCGTACGGAACCCGAACCGGAGCATTTTGACTTCGACCTGTTTTGAATGCGAACGCTGGCGCTTCTCTTTCTTCTGAAGCTGGTACAGGTAATGGCCGAATTCACCGATTTTGACGACGGGAGGCACGGCCTTTGGGGACACTTCGATCAAATCGAGCCCGGCCGCTTTCGCCTCCTCCAATGCCTGGGTGGTGGGAATCGTGCGCGCCTCCCCTCCCTCGACGATCAACATGACCGTCGGAACACGGATCTGTTCGTTGATACGGGGACGCTTTTCAATTTGCTTTGTGGGACGGTCGAAGCGGGAACGTTGGCGCAGACGGAGAGGAGGGAAAGAATGTGAAGAAGGTACGAGAAATAGAAGAAGCGGTCAAGCAAAGGGCTAGGATTAGGGCTAGGGCTAGTAAAAAATTCACATATATTCCTTGAATCATTTCTTCCACTCCTAACCCTAGCCCTAGCCCTTCGTCATTTCACCCTCTCATACCCCCTCACCACGATCTTCACCCGGTGCCAGCCGTCTTTCCCGTCGTCCATACCCACCTTCTCCAGCGTCAGGAACGGCATGGGGAGGAGCTTCTGCGCGGCGTACGCCTTGCCCCAGGAACCCGCGATCACCTGCCGGGCGGTGGCCAGGCGCGACTGGTTTGTGATGGCGCGGAACTCCTGCAGGAAGGCTTCGGAGGAGAGCGACCGGAGCAGCGCCTCTTCATAGGGCTTCGGCTCGCGCGCGTAGGCCATGAGGTCGGTCGAGAGGAACTTTTCCAGAGGAACGATGCCGGCGTAGTCTTCGAGTTCCGTGAGCGTGAAGAGGCGGCCGGTTTCTTCGGCACTGAGGGCGTCGCCGACGGTGAGGAAGCCGGAGAGGTCGATGAGCTGGAGGAACTGGGTGAGGCCCTGTTCGTTCAGTCGCGCGGTGAAGGTGTAGGTGCGGCCCATGAGCGTATCGGTCACGTGGTCGTCGACGGGGACGCCCACGACGGGAACCGGCTCCCCCACCTCGATCTCGGACATGCCCTTGAGCATCCCCTGCTGGGTGAGCAGCGATGCGGTCACATCGAGGAGCGCGAGCGTGCGAGTATCGGCTCCGGCAGAGGGCAGCACGTAGAGCCGCATGGATTCCTCGGGCGACCCGGTGCGGAGCTGCGCCTGGAGTTCGGAGAGCTCCACCTGCTTCGCGAGCACATCGAGACGGTGCTCGAGGGTTGGGAGCGTCGCTGCGAGCGGCAACGAGACGTCGCGCATGTCGCGGAGCGACTGCAGGTGCGCGGTCATCAGGTGTACCGACGCGCCGAGCATCAGCACGCCGGTGACCATGAGGCCCGTCAGGAAGAGAGTGCGTTTCATTGGAGGAAAATGGCGAACGAGAACGGCGAGTGGAGACCGATACCCGGGTCTTCGGCGCGGATGAAGCGCGGCATCTCGATGTCCTTCACGAGGCCGGATGTCCGAAGGCTTTCCACGAACGACGCGAGCACCGTCATGCTGCGGGTGCTTGCGCCGCGGACGTCGCCTCGGATGGTTACTTTCTTCGCCACGAGATCGTACGTCATGGCATCCAGCAGAATCTCGGCGCTCGCCTCGTCGGCCACCAGTTTCGCTTGTGACGAAATCATGGAGCGGACGCGGTCGAGCGGCAGCTGACGCGCGCGCTCGTTCTTCAGGAAGTAGTAGCGCGAATCGTACACCGAGAGCACGTGCTCTTTGCGCTCGTCCTCCTTCTCGGCGATCTGCGCCTCCAGCGTGGTCTTGTAACTGGCAATGCCGTCGGCGTCGTAGCGCTCGCCGCTCACCTCCACCAACGCGAAACGCGGGAGAATGAAATACCTGGACGCGGTGAGGAGCCCGAGGAGCACCGTCGCGAACAGGAAAAACGGCACGGCAGTGCGGTTCAATATTCCTGCAACGGCGCCTGCGGAGGACGAAGAAACGTCTGTGGAATGCATAGGATGTTTTCTAGACAGTATAGCGTAAAAGAAGGGCTAGGGCTAGGGCTCGGATTAGGGATTTTGAGAGGTATCGGTTACCCTAGCCCTAGTCCTAATCCCCTACCCCCTTTCCCGTGGACGAACTGCTCCAAAAACTGAGCGACCTCATGTCGGCCATCAACACGGGCAAGGACTCTCTTTGAGGGCAAAGGAATCCCAGCACAGATCGCGAAACTGGATGCGGACACGCAGAGTCCCGATATTTGGAGTGATCAAAAGCGAGCGCAGAGCCTCTTCACGCAACTGAAAATCCTGCGCAAACAGTGGGAACCCGTGGCGGCGATGGCCGCGGAGGTGAAAGACCTGATCGAGATCGCGCACATCTCGGATCCCTCGGATCTGCCGGAACTGGAAAAGCAATATGCCACGCTCGATGCGCGCTGGAAGGAGCAGGAGAAGCAGCTGTACCTGGGCGGCGAGTTCGATGCGCTCAACTGCTACCTGACAATCTCCGGCGGCGCGGGCGGCACCGAGGCGCAGGACTGGGCCGCGATCCTCGTGCGCATGTACCTGCGGTACGCGGAACGCATGGGCTGGAAGGCCGAGCTGCTGGAGAAGACCGACGGCGCGGAGGCAGGCATCAAGACGGCGACCTTCCACGTGAAAGGCGAGATGGCGTACGGGAACCTGAAATGCGAGAAGGGCACGCACCGCCTCGTCAGGATTTCGCCCTTCGGCGCCAAGGGCCTGCGCCAGACGAGCTTCGCGCTGGTGGAAGTGCTGCCCGAGATCGAGGAGAGCGACGAGGTGCCCATCAACATGAACGACCTCAGGATCGATACCTTCCGCAGCGGCGGCGCGGGCGGCCAGAACGTGAACAAGGTGGAGAGCGCCATCCGCATCACGCACCTGCCCACGGGCTTCGTGGTGTCGTGCCAGGTGGAACGCTCGCAGCTTCAGAACCGCATCCAGGCGATGAACATGCTCCGCGCGAAACTGCTGGAGAAGCAGCGCAGCGAGGAGGCGGCGCAGAAGAAAGAACTGAAGGGCGCCACGCAGAGCGCCGACTTCGGGCAGCAGATCAGGAGCTACGTTCTGCACCCGTACAAGATGGTGAAGGACCTCAGGACCGATGTGGAGACGAGCAATCCGGACGCGGTACTGGATGGTGATATCCAAATGTTCATCGACGCCGAGTTAAAGCGTCAATCACGACTATAGTTGTCATGCCGAGTAGCCCGTCGCGGAGCGGCGGGCGTACCGAGGCACAAATGTTCATCGACGCCGAGTTAAAGCGTCAATCACGACTATAGTTGTCATGCCGAGTAGCCCGTCGCGGAGCGGCGGGCGTACCGAGGCAGATGCAGAATTGAAGAGACAGGCGAAGGGGGGCTAGGATTAGGGCTAGGGTTAGGAATGAAAAATTGATCGAGCGGTCTTTTCTAAGAGCACTCACATCTGACCAAGCCCTGACCCTAGCCCTAGCCCTATCCAGGGCGTATTCTCACCTCATGCTCTCGCGATCGAATTGGACAGTCCTCTTCGCCCTCGTCTTCATCCTCGCCCTCACGGCAACGGCAGTGACGGCGCAGATGACGTACATGAAGGCACAACTGGAGAGCGGCATTGCCGACGCGCAGTAAGTACAAAAAAAGCGCCCTCTTATGGAGGACGCCTTTCTTGTTTGATCACAGAATCAAAGATCGCAAGGACGGACCGTGACGCGGCCGTTCTCCTTGGCGCGGTGCGCGGCCTTCTTGAGCATTTCCTCCATGGCAGCGGAAGCGGCCTCGGGGAAATCGCCGGCGGTCATCATGCCGAGCTTCTTGAGCATGTCCTTGATCGCGGATGCTACGACGTAACTCATGGGAAAAGGGGTAAGAAATAAGAACAGGATGGATTGTAAGGGTCATAAAACCACCCGCAAGGCCATTTTGATCAACGTCGACTAAATTTGGCATGGAAGATGATGACGGTATCCGTCGTTCATTTTTATGTATCCAGAGCCAAAAATGTAAACTTCAGATCTTCTCAAGGGAAACTTTACACAGAAAATACGTACTTCCGTCAATTCCTATTCCATGCTGAAATCGCAGTTGTCTTCAACTATCTCACACCCAGACAAAGAGCATAGGGAGGATATGCCAGGGCAGGTGGACCAGGCGGGTTTGGAACCCAGCAACAAACCGGTTGAGTCGGCGGGCTTGCTCCGGGGTTCATGTTGCCAGCTCTGCACGTATGATTCGACAGAGTCGCATTAGGCGGTGTCGGTGCGCATGCGGCTGTGTCGGCACCCTGGCAAGTCGAAGCCCTGAGTTCGCAGATAACATCGGTATGGCGCGTTGGCAAATTGACCCAGGCCCACCACCAGAAACTCGGAATCCATGACCATGTCCACTCATGAGTCAACCGATCGGTCACGACGCGGCCAGCGCAGATCATGTTAGAGGGAACCCCCCCGGTAAAAGGATCACAGCGTGCTACGTTATTCTGATCCATGAATCGCCTGGGTGGATCCAGTACACAGTTATCGGCAGGCGGAGGCGGCGGAAGGCATTCGCAATATCCGCGATAGCGACGGTAGGGCGCCCTGCCCGTGCTGGCCGTACATGATCCGCATACACTGCCATTCGGATTCCCAGCAAAAGGAGTTGATCTGCCAGGATCACCGAAACCTTCGCAACTGCCTGCTGGATAATCTGTAGCCACCCGCCTTTCGCACTGCACCGACGGATCTGTCTTCTGACGGCACTTGCTGACCGGAGCCATCAGGTCACAAATAAGGCCCGTGGGATTCTGGACGCTGTAGGGATTGGAGGGGCAGGTAAGCCCGGGGCAACAAACGTTGTCTCTGGTGCCACAAACCTGGCATGTGCCACCGATGCCGCTGGCATTGCCACCGACACAGGTCCCCTCCGTACATTGTAGGTTTGGATTCAGAGACGGGCAGCACTGAAGTGTGTTGCGGCCGCAGGCTTCACACAGGCGTGTGGTGGTATTGCAACTGAGATTGGGTGCATTGCTGCATGAAAGATTCGGGGCTGTTTCACAACACGGGGATCCCACAGCATCACCGCACAATTCGCACGAGTTTGACGCGGGACTGCAGGCACGATCTGCGCTCTGGCACCTGCGGACTCCCGGAGCGTTGCAACATACGTCGCGATTCCCGCCACAGGCCGTGCATCTGTACGGTTCGGTATTCACACTACGCGAACACACGAGGCCGGGGTTATTGCCACAGGATGGATTGGCGCAGCAAAGAGCTCCTGCAACACCACATGTTTCGCATTGCTGGGTAAAGGTATTACACGAAAGCGACACGCCGTTGGGGTCGGCACCAATGCAAAAACGGCTCGCACCAGCTGTGCAGCATGTATTGCCAACGGTGTCGCACCTTCTGCAGGCACTCCGATCGAACCGGCAGATTGCATTGTTGCACTGAAGCGTTCCGCTGCTGAAATCTCCATCAGGCAGGTTCACACAGATCCGGCCTGGAGGAACTGATCCATCACATTCTTCGGACCCCTCCCTGACGTTATTGCCACAGATACTGCACTGCGTGGTACTAAACTGGCAGAAATCGTTGCATCCCAGCTCGCCGTCGTCGAACCCAAGCCCGAGAGAACTGCATGTTTCGCCACCCCGGTCGGGCCCGTCGCACTGCTCGAGACCTTCGCGGATGCCATTCCCGCACCTGGTGCACTGCGCAGTATGGAAACGACACGAGTCGTTACACGCAAGATCTCCCCCATCGAAATTCATGCCAATGTTTGTACAATTGCTTGTTCCAAGATCAGTCATGTCGCATTGCTCGGGACCTTCGCGAGTACCGTTGTTGCACGTCGAGCAGTTTGACACGTCATACCGGCATGTCGTGTTGTTGCATGCCAGAACGCCATCGTCGTATCCCCGGCCGATATTGGAACATGTCCGGCCTGCCTGAACCCAGCCATCACATTCTTCGCCGTTTGAGACGTCGACACGCCCATTACCGCAGAGCCGCTTGCACGTACGCGCCCCGAATTCGTTCCGCTGATTGGAGCAGTAAAGACCTCCGCAGCAGGGCCGCGTATCGCCATCCCCGCAGGAATAGTCGAGACCTCTGCATTCGTTAAGGGGCAGGCAACGGCTGGCATCAAAGTACCTGCAGGTTCTGTCTTTGTTGCACGAGAGAACGCCGCCGGGACCGAAGCCCTGGCTTTGACAGGTCTGGCCGTTCAGGTTGGTCGTGTCGCATGATTCACCAGACTCGATGCGGGCGTTACCGCACCCGATGCACTGACTCAAGTCCAGGCGGCAGGCAGAAGTGCAGCGGAGGTTCCCGCCGCTAAAGTTCAGATTGTTCCTGCAAAAGCCAGTGACGGGATCGCAATCGGTGCGGAAATCCGGGTGCGCGCCCATCGTATAGCAGGTCCAGTTGTTGAGGTTTGCAGGCACAGACGGCGGCGCGCCCGGATCGCATTGCTCACCGGCGTTGACGACGCCGTTGCCGCAGAGCGCCGCAGGCCGGACCCGGAAATTGAAACTGCACGACGCGGTGCCGCCAGCAAAACCGTCTGTAACGGAAACACTCACGGGAACCGTCGCCGGCTGACCGCCGCTGAAGGTGATGCCGGCCGGCACGCCCGCAATGACGATTTGAACGGGTGAAACGGCACGGTTGATGGTGGCCGTGAGACCGGAGACCCCCGTCGGCAGCGTGAGAGCCGATACCTCGTACGGGGCGTCGCCGTTCGCATCACTGTAGGTGATCGGGAACGACACCGCCTGACCCGCCGCGTAGAGAACACCCGAGGGCGGACACGTGAGCGTGGGGCTCCTGTTCGGAACGGTCGTGCAGTTGCCCGTCGCATTACAGGTGCCCTCGTGGATACCCGGGGTGATGAGGCTCGCTCCCAGCGCCGGAAACGGGGGAACGGCGGCGCGGCAGACCGTTCCTGCCGCGGCTTTGGCATCGCGAGGGGGACACGTGTTGGATGTGTCATTGCAGTAATCGGCAACATCACAGGGACCGGTAGCAGGCCGGCACACAACACTTGCGTCTGCAAAATCGTTGGGGGGGCATGCTGCCGAGGAACCCGTGCACACGTCCGCAACGTCACAGACGCCATTCTTCGCGCGACACTCCGTCCCCGATGCCTTGAAAGCATCGGCCGGACACGTCGCTGCCCCGCCACAGGTTTCGACCACGTCACAAGGACCCACTGCGGCGCGGCAGACGGTGGACGCCGGCTTCGTCGCATCGGCAGGGCACTCAGCCGAGGTGCCAGTGCATTTTTCGGCGACGTCGCATTGCGTGGACGCTGCGGCGCGGCACGTGACGCTGCTTGCCTTGAACCTGTTGGCCGGGCATGCGGCGCTCGTTCCGTTGCATGTTTCGGGAAGGTCGCACTCCCCGGCGGACCCTCTGCACTCGGTACCTGAGGACAGCAGCCCGCATGATGCGTTGCAGCAGGATCCCTGTGTGCCGTTCACACTGGAACCCTCGTCGCACTGCTCGTTGCCGGTGACCTGCCCGTCGCCGCAGTGATCCACCGAACAGCCCGTCGTCTTGAGCTTGCACGTGACAGGGTCACACTGCACGGTCCCCTGGCCCAGGTTCAGCTCCGCGCACGATGGCGTCGCCTGCCCCGGCTCGCACTGCTCCGCGCCCGTCACCTGGCCGTCGCCGCACACGGGGTCGCAGCCGGCCGGATTCGTGCAGCCGTCTCCCCCCTTGTCACTACTGTTGCCATCCGACAACGGTACGCACTGCTTACAATAGAAATCACACGTGCCTTCGGTCGTTGCGCCATTGGGAAGGCGCGCAATGCACCCGACAGTCGCCTTGTCGCAGACTTCCCCCGATCCCACGATGCCATCGCCGCAGTAGCCTCCGGCGCTATTCACCGCCGCCTGCATGCTCACAAACTCCGCCGTGTATGGCGTCAGCACGCCCATCGCCACGACGAAAGACAGCGCTCCGACGAAGAGAACCCCAACCATCTGCACGGCATTGTGAGACTTCGGCATGGTTGGATGGAAGGGTACCAGTGCAGCCTGCCGGGCGCATCAAAGGGAATGGTATGCAATATGGATATGATGGGTTCGTCTACCCGGCTTCGTCTGAGGACTACGCCGCGGTTGTAAGCCGAAAGCGTAGCGAAACGACCTGTGCTACCCTATACTGCTTCGGCGAGAATTTGGCATACGGAGAGATGGCCGAGTGGTCGAAGGCGCACGACTCGAAATCGTGTAACCCCTTACGGGGTTCGAGGGTTCGAATCCCTCTCTCTCCGCCAGAGTAATTGCTACCACAAACATTCGGAAATATCGGAATCTGCGAAGAGAGGGATGAGAAGCCTGCCCTGAGTAGCCGCGACACTGAGCTTGCCGAAGTGGAGTGGCGTATCGAAGGGAATCCCTCTCTCTCCGCCACCATTCCTGAAAGGAAAACCTAACGGTTCCCCATGGCCTGGTGTTTTTCGAGGCCCTCTTCGAATTCCGCACGGTTGAAGCTAAAAGCTGAGATGCGCGAGAGCGCCCACGCGACACGCGAAAGCTTGTCGCCAATACCGTCCGGATACGCCGAGAGATCGGCCTGCCGGTAGCGGATTCGTTCCTCTTCGATGTGCTTCCGATAGCCGGGGAACGCCTGGGCCATACCCGCGAGCGTGATGCCTCCTGTGCAATCGGGCATGAGAGTGGTGACCTCCGCGATTTTCCTGTTGATGATGGCGCACATGCACATGGGGCAGGGGCCGAGGGAGCTGATCAGCTCCATAGTGGGCGCCAGTTCCCGCATCTGGCCACGGAACCGCATGTTGGCCGCCGTAATCGCGTTCACTTCGGCATGACCCACATGCATCCAATCGTTGTCTTTCTCCTGCACGGTATTGGCACCTTCGGCAACCCGTCCCTGATCACCGATACGGATGACGGCCCCCACGCCACGATTGCCGCGCACGACGGTGGCCAGCGCCATCTGCACGGCGCGCATGTGGTCGCACAGCGATCCCTGGTGTGGCGACTGCTCCAGCTCGCGCAAAAAACCCCACACGCCGTTCGCGTACGCCCTCACCTGGTCCGGCCCTTCAATATCCGTGGGATTGAAAATATCCATAAATAAGGAGGGCAGCCTACAAGAGGCCGCAGCCGCCAACAAGACGCGTGCATCTCACTCCAGATCGCTGTCCGGATCGATGTTGATGGGTCCGAGTTCGGTCTGGGGCTTCTCGACGATTATCGGGCGCACGCCGTCATCTGCCATGTCGTGTCCCGCCTGTACCAGAGGATCTTCCGAATGTTCCCCTGCGCTATCGATATCCAAGCCTTGCACCGCTGCTTTCGAGTCAGCTGACATCAGTCCCAAGTCTGCAAAAAGACGCTCCTGCGCCTCCGTCGGCCCGCCAGGACCAAACGATTGCGTGAGCATCATGCGACGCAACGCCTCCGGGGTCGTATCTCCTTCGTAGCCATACATGTCTTCAGGATGAAGTTTGCCCATTGCAATAAGTGGGGGAAGTAGGAGTAATATACTTGTTTTTGAACTGTTGTCAATCACAGCATCCCCGTCCTGTTTGTGGGCTCTATGTAGGGCAAACCGAGCTTTTCATAGATATCTTTCTCCTCCTTCGACGCTATCACTTTGTCTCCTTCGAAGAGCCCGTACTCGTTCAATTTCCACCCCTTCCCGATGGCGATTTTGCGGAGCGCGATGTTGTGTTCTTTATCGCCCGTGAAGTAGAGCAGCGCGCTCCCCCACTGATCCTGGTTCACGAAACGGACGTCCACGCGTAATCCGGACGTAAAGTTGAACGACAGCTTCTTCTCGCTGTGCGCCACCACGTCGCGCACGATGGGCAGCGCGGCGATTGCGTCAGAAACCCTCCTCGCTTCGGAGGCCTGCCCCGCTTCGAGTCCCGCAGGACTCTGGTGCGGGGTCACAACCAGGATATCGATATCACCCACGGTCTCTTTGCCCCGCCGGTACGACCCCGCGATCTCGGCGCGCTCCACGCCCGGGACATCGGCGATGGTATTGAGCAGCAGTTCCGCATCGGCCTTCACCTCCTGCCGCGGGAAGCGCTTCGTGCGCTCGGCGACGCGCTTCGCATTGGCGAGGATTTTCTGTTCCATGAGCTCCGACATGCGCGGGAGGCTCCGGAGCTTCCCCGCCTCGGCCGCCTTGATGAGGTCCTCCACGGTGTTGATGCCCAGCTCGGTCTGGAGCTGCCGGGCGCGCTTGGGCCCCATGTCTTCAATCGCCATCAACGCGGGCGAGAGCCCGCCCTGCTCGGCCATGAGCTCATCCAGCTTTTTGATGCGGCCGGTCTGCACGAACTCCAGGATTTTCCCCGCGATCGCGGGCCCGATGCCGGGCAGTGCGGTCAGCTCTTTTTCATCCTTGAACTCTCCCACGTCGCGGTTCAGGTCTTCCACCACCTGCGCGGCGCGGCGGTAGGCGGCGGGCTTGAAGGCCACGCCCTGCTCCTCGAGCAAGGCCCCGATTTGCCGGAGCATCGATGCGACTTGAGCGTTGCGTTCCATTTGGGCAGTCTAGCAGATTCATCCATGCAACCCATCTTTCTCTGCCGTTTTCAGTTCAAAACCGCCTGCAGATTCAACTGCGCGGTCGCCTGCTCCACCGACGCCAACTGCTGCGACACGTCATCGGCAATCGCCGACAAATCCGACATGACCTCGTCGGGTCGCACCTGTTCCTCGAGCATCCGGCCGAACAGGCCTTCGATACGGCGAGTGAATGCCGCATCCATGCGATCGATACGTGCCAGGAGCACCGGATTGGACTGGGCGCGTGCCTGATCCAAGGATCGCTGCACGTCCGATGATAGCTTCAGAACCTGGCCCACAAGCTGCTGATTGACGACATGCATGACATGTATAGAAAAATATACAGCCGCGGCATTCTAAGAATGCGCGCTCACACGTCAACGGAATACTCAGCAAATATGCGAAAGATTGCTGCAGCCAGCGGCAATCTCGTCCAATGCCTGCCGAACATGACCCATGCATTCGATGATGCGGACATACTCATCGTGGAACGCCTGCCGGACCCCCGGCAACGTCTTGGGGTGCAGCGGAAGATCGAGCACGTCAATATTGGCGCCGTTTGCGTACCACGGGAACGATTCCCTGGTGGCATGGTTCACGACGACTGTGAGTCTCTTCTGAAAATGATCGATCAATACGCCCATCACACCGTGCTCCGCCTCCAGTCTCCCGGTAAGGCTGCCAATGAGTTCTTTGAGGTCCCGTGCCGTGACATCGTTGCCACTACCGCGTACCGGCATATCCACGTTGAAGCCTGCGGATGAGTCGGTGAGGTGCAAACTGATGCGATGATAGATGCCCGAAGAAAGCTGTGCACAAAGATCCCGGTCTCCCCAATAACTGGAGAGACCGGAAAGAGGGTCACTTATGCTGCGTGCCGGGAAGGCCGCAACGGTTGCGGGTCTTTACCCGAATTTTTTTCGGCCGATGGGCGCCGACTGCGCGCAGCCTGCGCGCATGCTTTGCCCCGGGATCCCGGTACTTCGGCGGACTCTTGCCCACCACGAGTGGCTTTGCAGCCACTAACATAAAAACCGCGACCGGCCAGCCAAAGATCTTTTGCTGCATAGAAGAAACCCTGTCGCTATCCGTCCGCGGATCACCGGCATACATTCCGATGATTGTTTCCTGAATTTCCGCGTGTGGACAGCTTTCTTCCGGCGATGGACCAAAGATCAGAAACGGAAAGGAACCTGCTATTGAAACAAAGAGATCCGCCAGACCCTGTTAAAAGAAGTGAACAGGATCTGGCGGAAAAGGCAGGAGGGTGAGACGAGTTACGCAAGCTGTTGCTTGCGCTGCAAAAACATCAGGGCAAGGCTTTCGCCTAGCCCGGGTGTTTGGGGTGGGGTGGGGGCGACAACGCCCTTTTTGCGACCTGGGCGATTCTTGTCCGATTTCCGATAGGCATGGCTGCCCACTTTCGGAAAACAGACCCGGCATCCGTTGCGCCCACAATTGCACTCGTACTCGTACATCTTACTAACCTCCATAGGAGTTATTCCCGACCCCTTCATTACATCCATTTGCAATGAAGAGCGGGTTCCTTTTCGCTATCGATGATTCCAAAAATCGGATGTACCGCTCTGGCAGTACAGGTGGGGAATGGGTGGAGTGTAAGGATCAAGCCTTAAAGGTCAATTTTCCTGCTCATACAGCCGATACAATGGCTTCGAGAAGAGAAAATGTCTGTGTTTCCCTCAACGATACAAGGGAAGCACATTTATTATAATAAAATATATATTATTTATGTCAAATTCGCAGCAGTGTATGTCGGATTCCTGGCTTATAAAAGAGAAAAATCCATGGTATGGCTCACTGAGCGGCCATCAGAGTCGCCTGCAGGCTGAGGCTCACTGCCTCCTGCACGTCGGCGGGGGTCACCTGCTGCGGCGCGTTCGCGTGAGGCATATGCCTGCCGTCCGCCTTGGCATCGAGATGGATACGCCTCGTTTCCGCGAGAAACCCCTGCACGTCGAGCGGCTCCGCTTCCGCCCCCTGCGGCCGGAGGTGGAAGCGATCGGACAATCCCAAAGAGGCCGCCATGCCGTTGACCGTCAGTGAGTAATTGAACGCATTGATGAGTGCCGGGTGCAGCCCGGGCGTGAGTCGTTTCCCCTCCCTGAGCTCCTCCATGCCGATACGGGCGAGCGGAACCACGTCCGGGTTCGCATGGAGCGGATCCACGAAACGGGCGGTGTACTCGCCATCCCCCTTCTGGAACACAATGATGTTCTTTGTGCCGGCGGTATCGAGGATGTCTCCGGATGTGCCCTCGTGCACTGCCTCGTTGGAGTACGCGATCATCGCGGGCACGAGCCGCTCGAGAAACTCCCTCAGCGGCCGGTCCCGGAGGCTCGCCTCCATCAATGCGCGAAGTTCGGGACTCTGCTGCACGCCGTGGAACACCTGCGGGTCAAAGCGTCCGCCATCAATTTCCTGCACCAGCATCTCGTTCATCCGCTGATACAACTTCCGGTACGTGGGTGTGTCCTGCGCCCCCTGTGTGCGCAGCTCGGCATAGCCTCCGCGGATCTGGAACGGCTGATCCCTCATATCCATTTCGGGCACGTACCGCTGGGCGATGCGCAGATCGTTCCCCACGCGCAGTTGCCTCGGGAACGGGACGATCTCCTTCGCCTCGTCGTGGCCCAGATACCGCCCCAATGTGGCACGCAATGTCTCCAGGCGCTGCATGCGGTCTTTGTATTCCATTTCCCTGCTCAGGAGCATCTGCACCTGGTTGCGCTCTTCTTTGATGAGCACGCCGAAACGCCGGTGATCCCGGAGCCTTCTGGGCGGACGAAGCACGATGTACTCCCCTCCCTCCGCCACGCGCTTGGCATGTTTCAGTACCTCTGCGATGGGCTCGGCGGGGGCAGGAATGGGCACTACATCGCCCAACACCGTGACAGCATCAGATTCACTGACACGCTCGGCGGGGGCAGAGGCGCGAGGCATAGGGAGCATTGTATCCCGGATACGCGGGAACCGCCGAAATCGGCGGTGGGCTATGGAAAGATGGCTTCCGGACGATGAAATATCGTGATGTCAACCATCAGAGCATATCCCGGCAATCGACCCGCTCATCAACATACAGGGACGACCACGGCCACTGATCACTTGAGGAGACAAGCCCATGACGGACCGGGTTCCGGTGCACATAGGCAAGCGTGGCATCCCATTGCTGTTCATCCGAGATGCAGCGTGCATGAAATCCTTTTTGCCAGCGGAGGGCGGCAAAAGAAGCTGCAGGGACGATTCGAAAATCGCAATAGATTGAACACCTGCTCACGGCGATTTACGAATCGTCGCTAGGTACCTTCCTGCCAAGAAGCCAAGTACTTGCGTTGCTCCGCCGTGAGCTCGTCGATGCGCACGCCCATGGTTTCGAGCTGGTACCCCGAGATCGTATCGTCGATTTCCTTGGGCAGCGTGATCACTTCGGGCTTCATCTTCCCGCGGTTCTTCACCAGATACTCGCACGCGAGCGCCTGCCCGCAGAAGCTTAAGCTCATCACCTCGCTCGGGTGGCCTTCGGCGGAGGCAAGGTTCACCAGACGGCCTTCGCCCGCGACGTAGATGACGCGTCCGGCGGCAATCTGGTATTCATCGAGGTAGTGGCGCACCCGGCGCTTCTTCGCCTTCTTTTCGAGCGTCGCGAGGTCCAGTTCGCAGTCGAAGTGGCCCGAGTTCGCGAGCACCGCGCCGTCTTTCATGTGCTGCATGTGTTCCCAGCGGATAACGTTCAGGTTGCCCGTGACAGTGATGAAGAGGTCCCCGAGCGGTGCTGCGTCTTCCATCTTCATGACCCTGTGGCCGTCCATGGCGGCCTGGAGGGCGGCGAAGTTATCGACTTCGGTGACGATGACCTGCGCGCCCATGCCTTTGGCGCGCATCGCCACGCCTTTGCCGCAACTGCCGTAGCCGAGGACGACGACCGTCTTGCCCGCGACGAGGATGTTGGTACTGCGGAGGATGCCGTCGAACGTGGACTGGCCCGTGCCGTAGTAGTTATCCATCAGGTGCTTCGTTTTGTTGTCGTTCACCGCGATCATCGGGATCTTCAGGGCGCCGTCGCGCACCATGGAGTGCAGGCGGATGATGCCGGTGGTGGTCTCCTCGCAGCCGCCGATGATCTGCGGAAGCAGCTGCGGGTGCTTCGTGTGGATTTCGGTGACCAGGTCGCAGCCGTCGTCGATGGTGATGTGCGGCTTGGTGCCGATGACTTCGTTCAGGTATTTGTAGTAATCCTCCTTCGATTCGCCTTTGTACGCCCAGACCGACACGTCCTTCTCCTCCGCCAGCGCCGCGGCGATATCGTCCTGCGTGCTGAGGGGATTGCAGCCCGTGATGGCAACCTTCGCGCCGCCATCGCGAAGCGCGCGGACGAGGATGCCCGTCTCTTTGGTCACATGCAGCGCCATGCCGATCGTCAGCCCCTTGAAGGGCTTCTCTTTGGCAAAACGCTCGCGCACCTTCATGAGGGCGCCCATGCGCTTTTCGGCGATTTCGAGGTTGAGCCGGCCTTGCCCGGCCAAGGAGGGATCTTTGATGGAGGACATACGACAACCTTACCCGAAACAGGAAGAAGATGAAAACGATATGAAGCGGGTGCAATTTCGTATGTTCGATACTTCGTAACTTCGTCGAGCCGGGTGGACGAGGTAACGAAGTAACGGTCTCGCGCGGCAGAATGGCAGATCCATCACTCGCGAGTATGATATGCATCATGAAACGCCCGCTCCTCATCTTCCTCCCCATCGTCTTCCTCTTCGCGCTGCTGAGCGTCACCGCGTGGAAGCTGGCACCCGGAGAGATGTTCGGGCAGATCCTGGTGCCGAAGGAAACGACCCAGCAGAAGATGCAGCGAATGCTGGACGCCGCGCGGAAGCACATGGTGATCACGGACCCCAACCCCTTCGTGGGCGAGGTGAAGAACGTGCAATTCCTGCGGACGCAGTTCGCAATCTACGACAATGCGAAGGACGGCGACATCCTGATTCTCACACAAGACCGGGCGATGCTCTACAGCCCCGGACTCGACCGCATCACGTACGCAGTATCGCGCCGGGAGGCCTACGGCGAACTGACGCCGCCGGGTATCCGCAGGGTGCAGGAACCCGATCCGCCGCCCGCCCAGGCAACGCTCCCGTGCCCGCAACCACGCAGCGCATCGCCCTGGATGCTGCAACCGGTGGGCAACCCGTCTTCCTGGCGTCCCGTGAGCCCCATCCTGGCACCGGCGCCCACGCCGACACAGCAGACGGCCAACCGCAGCTCGTCATCGAAAAAAAGCGCGTCCTCGCGCAGAAGCTCCTCGTCCCAAAAAAGTTCGTCCTCGAGGCGGGCGGGGGGCACGCTGATCATCCCCTAAGAGAAATTACAAGTTCAAAGATCGAAACCTTTTGAATTTCGATCTTCATAGTTCGATCTTCTCCCCGTACGTCGCCTCCACCCGTGCCAGCACGTCTGCGGGAAGCAGGGCATCGAGCAGCGTCCCCTCGCGCTCGACGCAGAAGGACCCCATGGCGGCCCCCAGGCGGCAGCACTGGGCGAGCGAAAGCTTCCTGAGGAGTCCCCACAGCAATCCGGCGCGGAAGGCATCCCCCGCCCCGGTGGGGTTCAGAACCTTGTCGGCAGCGCACGCCGGGATCGTCGTGTGACCCGCGTGTTCGTAGAGATCAACACCCTTGTCGCCGCGGGTGACAATGAGCGCCTGAGCATCCTTCAGCACGCTCTCGGGCGTGCGGCCCGTACGCTCGCGGATGAGTTCCCACTCGTACCCGTTGGCGATGAGGATATGGCACCCGCGGATGGAGGAGAGCAGTTCATCGCGCCCGAGGCCGATCACCTGCTGCCCGGGGTCGAAGACGTACGGGACCTTCCACTGCCGGCACCAGCGGACTGCTTCCATCATGAGGCTCGCGTTCCGGGGACCGATGATGGCGTAGGCGATGTCCTCGCGGTCGTCGGCGAGATCGGGCCATGCCCCGTGCGCGTCGGCGCCCGGGTGGAAGAACGCGATCTGCCGCTCGCGGGCATCGGTGCCGATGATGGCCGTGGCGGTGACGTGGTCATCGAGCCGTTCGATGCGTGTCACATCGATCTTCTTCCCGCTCATGAGGGCAAGATATTCCCCCCCGTCCTGCCCCACCGTCCCGACGATCAAGGGCTCTCCGCCGAGGAACTTCAGGTTCCACCCGATGTTCGCGGCCGTGCCGCCGTGGTGGCGGGCGAAGTGCGGGCTGAAGAAGGAGACCGAGAGCTTCTCGATGCCGCTGCTGGAAATGGCATCTGCGAACGACCCGTCGTAGCCGAGGAGGACGTCGTAGGCGATCGATCCGGTGATGAGGATTTTCTTCACTCAAAGAGAGTACCAGATTCCCGAAATACCGGACAAAGGGATTGGGCCAGGGTTAGGACCGAGCATGGACGCCCTAGCCCTACCCCCAACCCTAACCCTATACTCAGCACATGAAGATCGCTGTTGTTGGAACTGGCTACGTCGGTCTCGTCTCCGCTGCCTGTTTCGCCGAGCTTGGGCACCACGTGACGGGCATCGACATCGACGCCGCGAAGATCGCGATGCTCAAGAAGGGCAAAAGCCCCATCTACGAACCAGGGCTGGAGGAGCTGATCAAAAAAGGTCTCGAGAGCAAACTGCTCCATTTCACCACCGATCTCCCCTCGGTGCTGCCCAAGGTCGAAATCGTCTTCTCGGCCGTGGCGACGCCTCCGGGAGAGGGCTATAAGGCCGACCTCCGCGCCGTCTTCACCGTCGCCGAAACGGTCGCCAAGCACGCCGATCATGATCTCGTATTCGTGAACAAATCCACCGTGCCAGTGGGCACCGGCGAGCAATGCGAAACGCGCATTGCCGAGACCCTGAAGAAGCGCGGCGTGAAGCACCGCATTCCCGTCGTCTCGAACCCCGAATTTTTGAGAGAAGGAATGGCAGTGCCGGATACACTGATGCCAGATAGGATCGTCGTCGGCATCAATGGAGAGAGTGCAAAAGGCATCGACGCGCGCAAGCTGATGGACGAGCTCTACCGCCCCATCACGAGAGTCGGCAAGCCCATCGTCTTCATGAGCCGCGAGAGCGCCGAAATCGTGAAGTACGCCAGTAATGCGTTCCTCGCGACCAAGATCAGCTTCATCAACATGCTCACCGAACTCGCCGAGAAGACCGGCGCCAACATCCGCGATATCGCGCGCGGCATGGGCCTCGATAACCGCATCGGCCCCCGCTTCCTCCACGCCGGCATCGGCTACGGCGGCAGCTGCTTCCCGAAGGATGTGAAGGCGCTGCTCGCCACCGCCCGGGAACATGCCCTCGACTTCAGCATCGTGGAAGCCACCGACCGCATCAACGCGCGGCAGCGCCAGCGGTTCTTTGACCAGATCCTCAAGGCCCTCCCGGCGAAAGCGACCGTCGGCATCTGGGGCCTCAGCTTCAAACCCAAGACGGACGACATGCGCGAGGCGCCGAGCCTGGACCTGGTTCCCCTGCTCCTCGAGGCGGGTCATACGGTGAAAGCTTTTGATCCCGAAGCGATGCCTAACACAAAGAAGCTGCTGCCCAAGGCGAAGATCACGTACGCAAAGTCACCCATGGACGCCGCGAAAGGCGCCGATGCGCTGATACTCCTGACCGAATGGGACATCTTCCGCGGGGCGGACCTCAAGGAGCTGAAAAAGACGATGAAGGGCAAAGCTCTGTGGGACGGGCGCAACGTGTACGAGCCGGAGGAGGT